>NZ_CP107985.1:1548750-1858500 GCF_036108815.1 Streptomyces sp. NBC_00353
GCCGCCGCACGGCAGAGCCGAAGCGCTCGGCCGGGTGCAGTACGGCACGAGTTCCCGGGTCCACTCGGCCGGGTGACCGTGCACAGGCCCCGTTCAGCCCCTGGTCGGAACCCGGTCGGTCCGTGGTCACGACGGCCTTGGCGCGGTGGTCGCGGCGCTCCGCGGCCGGCGTGGATCGCGTTCGTGAGGGCAGGCCCGGGGTCGGTCATTCTCCGAGCGGCGCCGGCGCACCCGGATCGCCCCAAGCCCGTCCCGAATGCCGTCGTATCACGCACGGAGCCAGCTGGATCATGTGATCATCTGGGCGACGACGATACGACGACAGGGGCGGAGACAGTGGCCGACGGTGCGGCAGGGACCGGGACACTCCGGTGTCGAGGCGTGTGTCCGATGCGGGGGTCCGGTGTTCCCGTGCGCGACTGCGTCGAGGGACGGCACTGAGCGCCGACGGTCCTCGCCTGTCCGGCGGCACCCCCGTCGTCCCGGATGCGGCAGAGGCATCCCTGCTCACGTTTCTCGGCCTGGAGCCGTTGGAGGACGCCGTGTACCGGCTCCTCGTCGACCGGCCCGACAGTGAACCCGCCACGCTCGCGGACGATTCGACGGGGTGCGCCGAAGACGTCGCGCGCGCCCTCGACGTCCTGGTGGAACGCGGTCTCGCCAGCGCCCGACCCGACGGCGACGACGACGACGTGATCCACTACCGGGCCGCCTCCCCCGTGCTCGCTCTCGGCCCCCTGCTGGAATCCCGCCGGGCGTCCTTGCGCCGCGTCGAGTCGCTCGTGACAACTCTGGCCGAACGGCACCTCTCCGCGCAGGCCCACGCGTCGGGAGCGCCGGTCGAGGTGCTGTCGGGGGCGGCTGCGATCCGGCGCAGGCTCCTGCTGATGCAGGATCAGGCCACCATCGAGGTGTGCACCATGATGCCGCTGCGTGAGGTCCACTCCGTGATCACCGTCGAGGACAACCACGACGCGATCGAAGACGTGCTGATGCGACGCGGGATCGCCCTTCGGAGCGTCATCGAGCGCGACTGGCTCGAACGCCCCGAAATGGCAGCGACCGCAGCCGCCTACGCCGCTCAGGGGCAGCACATCTCCGTGGTCGACGAACTTCCCATCAAATTGATCATTGTCGACCGTCGGATGGCCCTGCTGCCGCTCGCCCCGGAACGCGACGACGTCGACCCGGTCGCGCTGGCCGTGCACGGTACCGGACTGCTCACCGCGCTCAGTTCGCTCTTCGAAGCGCACTTCGAGAGGGGCTGGCGTCTGCTGCCCTCCGAGACGGACCCGGGGACCGGGCGCACCGACGGAGCCGAACTCGACGCCGTGGACCGCCAGATCGTCTCCCTGCTGTACGTGGGACTCACCGACGCCGCCATCGCCCGTCAGCTCGGCATGGGGCACCGTACCGTCCAGCGACGCCTGCAGTCCCTCATGGTCGAGGTGGGGGCGGCCACCCGTTTCCAGCTCGGCTGGCGTGCGGCGCGCAGCGGCTGGCTGGACGGGGCGGACGCGTAAAACCTCTCGAACCGGATTGAAAACAGCGCCGTCTGAGGCGTATTTACGCCTCGGCGTGTTCACGCCAGGGACACCCCTTGTACACCCCACCGAGCGTGCCGAACCATCTAGGCACCGACCGCATGGGGGCCCCACACCTCACGCAGGTGGGCGAGTTCACGCATCTGTGCGATAGGGGAGGGTTCACGTGTTCCCGACACGACAAAGACGGCTCGGCCGTGTCCTGGCTGCCGCAGTGGTCGTCGCGGCCACCGGCTCGACGTTGCTGACGTCACCGGCCTGGGCCGAGGAGGAAGCGCCGCCTGCCACGACCGTGGCCGGCGACAGGGTGCCCGTCGCGCCCGCCATGACTCAGCGTCTCGACGACACGGTCCGCGAGGGCACTCCGGCCCAGGCCGCACGGGCGCACCTGAAGGCCCATCAGGACACGTACAAGGTTCCGGTCGCGGATCTTGAGACCGTGAGCACAAGCAAGGACGGCAAGCAGTCGTCCGTCCGCTTCCAGCAGAAGCACGACGGGGTGCCGGTCTTCGGCGCCCAATACGCCGTGCAGACCGAGGCGGCGGAAGGCGGTCAGAACGTCACCTCCGCCACAGGCACCCTCTACACGGACCTGTCGGTCTCCACCACACCGAGCGTCTCCGAGGCCGCAGCCGAGAAGCGGATGTTCTCCCTCGACGGGAAGCTGTCGCGGGTCAAGGGTGCCAAGACCGAGGGCCACGGCCTCATCGTCCTGCCGGACGCCCGAGGCGGCAAGCTGGCCTGGCACTTCACCGTCACGGGCGCCGAAGCCAACGGCAGCCCGGTGCGCCAGGAGGTGTACGTCGACGCGAACATCGGCGGCATCGCCCTCTCGTACAACAACATCGACGCCGCGGACGCCGCACCGGCCAAGGGGACGGGCGTGCGCGTGGACGGCTCCGAGGCGGAGTTGAACATCAACAAGGAGACGGGCGGGTCGTACACGCTCGTCGACTCCACCCGGGACATGTTCGCGCGGACCGGCGGCCAGATACGCACGTACGACGCCCAGCGCAAGAGCTACTCGGTCGTAGCGGGTGGCCCGGTCACCGAGGACATTCCGCTGGCGACCTCCGCGAGCGACCGGTTCGACGGCACCAACACCTCTTCCGGCGCAGTCGACGCACACCTGAACGCCGCCAAGGTCTACGAGTTCTACAAGAACGAGATCGGCCGCGACGGCATCGACGGCAAGGGCGGCACGATCTACTCCGTCGTCAACGTCGCGAGCAACGGCAAGGACTACGCCAACGCCTTCTGGGACGGCTCCAAGATGGTCTACGGCCACATGAACGGCGTGCCGCTGTCCGTGGGGCTGGACGTGGTCGGCCACGAGATGACCCACGGCGTCACCGAGCACTCCGCCGGGCTCGTCTACCTGAACCAGTCGGGCGCCCTCAACGAGGCGATCTCCGACTACTTCGGCAACGCCATGGAGACCGCCGACAAGGGCATCCCCATGAGCGACCCCACCTCCGGCCTCATCGGCGAGTACCTGTGCAACGGCACCAAGCCGTTGGACGAGTGCGCTCTACGCGATCTCAACGACGGCCGCAGCGCGCAGACCGGCTACGACCCCATGACGCTCGACTTCGACAACGGGGGCGTGCACGCCAACTCCACGATCGTCGGCGGGGCCATGTGGGACATCCGCAAGAGCCTCGCCCCTGAGCTCGCGGACCAGATCGTCTACCGGGCCGCGCAGAACTACCTCACGCCGCTGTCCGGCTTCACCGACATGCGTAACGCGATGACCCTCGCCGCCAAGTCCCTGAATGTCTCCGGAGGCGACCTCGCCGTCATCCGCAAGGCCTTCGACGCCCACGGTATCGTGGACAGCTGGGAGCAGAAGGCCGGCACCCACGACGGCACCACCATCGGCGCCCAGGTGCTGCCCGCCTACGAGGTGTACGGCGGCGTGGACGAGCAGGCCGCGCAGATCAACGGCGACGTGTACGCCATCAGCCACGGCGACGCGATCGCCTGGGACCGGGGTGGCGCCGCCTTCGGTATCACCGTCGGCCGCTTCAGCAAGCAGCACGGCAACTCGGAGCACGAGCTCGCCCAGGACGACGCCTACCTGCTCGACCCGTCCCTCGATGACGACCGCATCGTCTTCACCCGGATCACCGCCGACGGCATCGGCATCTACGCCGCGGGGAACAAGGGGCAGGGCGCGATCAAGAAGCTGGTCGACGACCCCGACGCCGACGAGACCGAGCCGGTCACCGACCACGGCGACCTCGCCTGGATCCGCACCACCCCCGACGGCGAGCAGGACGTCATGCTCCGCAGGGCCGACGGCACCACCGTCAACGTGACACCCGAGCCCGGCACCAGGGCCGGCCGACTGGCGATGAAGCACGGCAGCATCGCCTGGGCCGGCGGCGCCGACCGCAGTTACGTCAGGCTCTACGACATCGCCGCCGGCACCACCCAGAGCAAGCGGATCGGCGGCTTCCTCTTCAACTCCGTCGGCGACATCCAGTTCACCTCCGACCGCATCTTCTGGCGGGAGAACAGCAGCCTGTTCGGCTCCACGAACTTCATGTCCGCGCCGCTGAACGACCTGGCCAAGTGGGCGAAGCTGCGCCTCCCGACGGGGACCTACCTCGCCCAGTTCTCCGTCACCGACGACTACTTCGCCTACTCGACGTACGACGCCTGGAGCGGGCTCGGTGGCTGGAGCGGGCCGGACAAGATCAAGGTCCAGGTCGCCGGTACCGCCGACGTGGTCGCAGGAACCGGCGCCTTCAGCCGCGCCTCCTGCTCGTCCGGCGCCCAGCTGGCCCCGTCCCTCGGTGACGGCCAGCGGGTGGCCTGGCTGGACACCACCGCGGCCGACACCGACGTGGTGACCCGAGCCACCTTCGCGGGCACCTGCGAATAACATCCGCCGCGCGTCGGAGGCGGTCACCGGATCCTCCGGTGACCGCCTCTTCGCGTACGGGCGTCGGAACGCTCGTCGACCTCCTGGCGGACGCCAGTGCCTGCCTGAACCATCGGGGCACTCGGAGCCGTTCACGAGCGTTGCCGACAAGGAAGCACGCATCGAGGAGAGTGCCCGCGGGGGTACCCGGGTTCGGGATCGGGGTCGGCATGACAGTGATCGCGGAAGTGCGCGGAGCGGGCGGCTGGTGTGGCGCCGAGTTCGCCGACAGCGACGAGTGGCGGGTCGAGCTCAGCGCCGTCCATCAGGCCGAACTGCGCGCCGCGGTCGGCGCCGTGGAGTCGGCCGGCCTCGGGCTCGCCCACTTCTCACGCGAGGACTTCCCGTTGCCGACGCTCGGTCCCCTGCTCCACAGCCTTGTCGACGAGCTGATGGACGGTCGCGGTTTCGTGCTGCTGCAGGGCGCGCCCGTCGCCGATCTGAGCGAGCAGCAATGCGAGATCCTCGCCCTGGGAGTGGGCCGACACTTCGGCCGCACCGTTCCGCAGGGTCCTGGCAAGCACGTGCAACACGTGCGCGACCTGGGCGTCTCCCCGTCGGGTTCGACGAGTTACAGCTATCAGCACAGCGGGCGGCTCGGCTACCACGCCGATCCGAACGACGTCGTCGCGCTGCTGTGCATCCGGCCGGCGAAGTCCGGCGGGCTCAGCTGCATCGTCAGCTCGGTGGCGGTGCACAACGAGGTCGTGCGCACCCGCCCCGACCTGGCTGAGGTGCTGTACCGGCCGTGGTGGCGCGACCGGCGCTCCGGGGACGGTCCCGACAGCTTCTTTGAGAGCCCCGTCTACAACGTGGACAGTGCAGGGCGGCTGTCCACGTCCTACGGCCCCGACTACATGCGTTCGGCGCTGCGCGGCGCCCACGTACCACCGTTCACTCCTGCGCAACTGGAGGCGATGGAGCTGCTCGACCGCCTCAACAACGATCGCCGCTTCACGCTCGCCATGGACCTGCGCGCGGGCGACATGCAGTTCCTGAACAACCACGTCACCCTGCACAGCCGCACCGAGTACGTGGACCACCCCGAGCCGGAGCGCCGCCGTGACCTCGTCCGGCTCTGGCTGAGCACCGACCAGGACCGGCACGCGCCGTCCTGAAGGTCAGGGCGAGCACGGTCAAGCCCGGCATCAGCGGGCCAGCCCCCGGGATTACTTACTCCACGACCAGGACGATCTTGCCGGTCGTTCGGCCGGTCTCCCCGAGCGCGTGGGCCTTGGCCGCATCCGCGAGGGGGAAGGTGGCCTCGATGTGGGCGCGGAGAGAGCCGGCCGCCACGAGATCCGCGATCGCCTTCATGCCGGCGTGGTCGGACTCGACCAGGAGCGTCTCGACGCGGATGCCCAGCCCGGCGGCCTTCGCTGCCTCCTGCGGCGAGCCGCCGTTCAGGAGGGAGACGAGGATGCCACCGGGACGGAGTACATCGAGGGAGCGGGCGCGGGTCTCGCCGGAGAGGGGGTCGAGGACCATGTCGATGTCCTGAACGGCGTCGGCGAAGTCGACGGTGCGGTAGTCGATGACTTCGTCCGCACCCAGCTCGCGTACGAAGTCGTGCTTGGGCGCGCTCGCGGTGCCGATCACGTACGCGCCAAGGGACTTCGCGATCTGTACGGCGAGGTGGCCTACGCCGCCGGCCGCGGCGTGGATGAGGACGCGCTGCCCGGGACGGACTTCGGCGGTGTCGACGAGTGCCTGGTAGGCGGTGAGGGCAGCGAGCGGAAGTGCGCCCGCCTGGACGTGATCGATGCCGGCCGGCTTGTGGGTAAGGGCGCGGGCGGGGGCGATCACGTACTCGGCGTGGGAGCCGACGCCGTACGGGTAAGGCAGCATGCCGAAGACCTCGTCGCCCGGCTTGAAGAGGGTGACCCCGTAGCCGACGGCCTCGACGACCCCGGAGACGTCCCAGCCGAGAACGAGCGGAAGGCGGTCGAGAAACAGGCGGTTCGCCCGGTGCTTCCAGTCGGTGGGATTGACGCCGGCCGCCCGGACGGCGACCAGAACCTGACTCGGGCCCGGGACAGGTTTGGGGAGCCGGACTTCCCTGAGTACGTCCGGGGTTCCGTAGGCGTCCTGACTGATGGCGCGCATGGTGGCCTGGTCGGTGTTGTTCGTCATGCGTCCAGCGTGCCGGGCGTTGCCGTTCCGTGCCATGGGATGCATGCGATCTTTCGTCGGGATCCCGGCGCGCCCTGCACGTAGGGACTGGGAATCAGCGCAAGTCGGCCGGGTGGACGATGTTTCCTCTGAGCCATTGGAATTTCGATGGCTGCCATTGGGATCTCCATTGGAATTGTATGGATAGCCGCCCTAACTTCGAGGACATCGCCGCGCCGACGATCTGGACCCGGAGGGTCAGAGTTCGCAGAACGTAGGAGCGTGCGATCCGAATCTCCCCCATCCCATGGGCCCGCGAGCGGGCCCCGTTCCCGGAGACCACTCATGTCGAAGATCCTTTTCGTGATGACCGGCGTCGACCACTGGACGCTGGCCGACGGCACGAAACACCCCACCGGTTTCTGGGCGGAGGAGGCCGTCGCCCCGTACGAGGCGTTCAAGGCGGCCGGGCACGAGATCGTTGTCGCCACGCCCGGCGGCGTCGTCCCGACCGTGGACAGGGGCAGCCTGGCGCCCGAGTTCAATGGCGGGCAGGAGGGTGCGGACAAGGTCGCTGCCACGCTCGCCTCGATCACCGAGCTCCAGCACCCGATCACGCTGACGGACGTGAACCTCGACGACTACGCAGCCGTGTTCTACCCCGGCGGCCACGGCCCCATGGAGGACCTCGCCGTCAACCCGGTCTCCGGCCGGATCCTGATCGACTCCCTCGCCTCCGGCAAGCCGCTCGCGGTTGTCTGCCACGCCCCGGCCGCGCTCCTGGCTGCCGAGAAGCCCGACGGTTCCAACGCGTTCGCCGGCTACAAGGTGGCCGCGTTCACGAACGCCGAGGAGACCCAGGCCGGTTTCGCCGACAAGGCGAAGTGGCTGCTCGAGGACCGTCTGACCGAGGCGGGCGTGGAGGTCCAGGTGGGCGAGCCGTGGGTCCCGCACGTCGTCGTCGACCGCAACCTTGTCACCGGCCAGAACCCCGCCTCGTCCGCCCCGCTCGCCATCGAGGTCCTCAAGAAGCTGGCCTGACGATGAGTGCCGACCGGCTCGCAGAGGTCCTCGCCGCCAACGACAACTGCCTCACCAGGTATGGCGTACGGCGCACGATGGACGACACCGCCACCACCACAGGGGTGTCCCGGTCAGCGGTCCATCAACACGTCCGGAGCAAGGGCGACGCCTTTCGGCAGCCGACCGGGCACCTGCGCGGCCGGGTTCGCTCCCATAAGAATGCCTATATTTATCTTTATGGAGCATAGGGATTCAGATGAGCCGCGGGTGGTGCCGCACTCCGGTCCGGCACCGCTCGCGGACCTCAACCTGCTGCGTACCTTCCTCGCCGTCTACCGCGTCGGCTCCTTCACCGCCGCCGCTCATCTGCTGGGCCTGTCCCAGCCGACGGTGACGACGCAGATCCGTTCCCTGGAACGACAGACCGGGCGCGAGCTGTTTGAACGGCTCCCGCGCGGCGTCGCCCCCACTCCGATCGCTCACGACCTCGCGACCCGCGTCGCGGGCCCGCTCGACGCCCTCGCCGCCACCGGCCGGGATCCCGCCGCGCAACCGCACGCGCGCCCCGACCCCGTCCACCTCGCAGGGCCGGCAGAGTTCCTCGCCGAGCGCGTCCTGCCGGGCCTCGCCCCGCTCGTCGCCGGCGGCGTACGGCTGCGGGTCACGACAGGACTGACCGACCCGCTCCTGGACGAGCTGCGGCACGGCCGACACGACCTCGTCATCGCCACCGTCCGCCCGCGTGGCCGGACCCTGGCCTCGGTGCCCCTCGTCGACGAGGAGTTCCTCCTGGTCGCCGCACCCGCCGTGGCCGAGCGCACCAAGCCACTTCTGGCTGCCGAGGGCCCCGCCGCACTGCAGACGGTGCCGCTCATCGCGTACGCGGACGACCTTCCGATCGTCCGCCGCTACTGGCGTCACGTCTTCGGGGCCCGTCTGAACCGCGAGGCCGCCGTGACCGTCCCCGACCTGCGGGCCGTGCTTGCCGCGGTCAAGGCGGGCGCCGGGTTTTCGGTCCTCCCGAGTTACCTGTGCCTGACCGACATGGCCGGGGGCTCCCTGGCGCTCCTCCATGAGACGGACGACCCGCCCATCAACACCAGTTACCTCGTGCAGCGCCCGGGCACCCCCGACAACCCGAATGTCACGCGAGTCCGGGACCACCTGCTGAGCCTCGTCCGCAACTGGTGACGTCAACCGTGGGATCCGGGACTTCGGGTGTGTACATGTGCGCGGGCGACTTGTCGTAGCCCTGCGCCACCTGCTCGTTCCACACGTCCGCGTCCATGACATCGAAGGCTGACACACCGTCAAGCCAGCAAACGGCCGGATTTTTCCGCCTGTCGACCGCTACGGCAGGCTGCGGCACGGTGATCCAAAGGAAACGCTCTGGCGGCGCGGCTTTCATCGGCCGCTTGTGTCGCCGGGGCCGACTGGTCAGCGGGCCTGCCGCGCCCGTTCCAGATAGCCGACCAGAGCGGCCATCCGGTCAGCGGGCCAGGGCAGAGCCCGGCTGAGTTCGGCGCTGTTGTCCTGCCACATGCGCCGAGCTGCGGCCTTGGTCCGTTCGCCCTGCTCGCCGACGGCGTGGAACGTGGCGCCCAGTTCATCCCAGCGCCGGACGAGGCCCTGCACCTGCGGATCGTCGACGGGGGTGTCGTCCCGCACATGGTCGAGGAGCTGTTCGACGAGCTCCGCCCATCGGCTCTTGGCCGCCTCCACGGCGTCAGGGCCGAGTTCGGCCCTACGCTCGGCCAGTTGCTCCCGCTGGTCCTGCGTGAAACCGGTCTCGTACACCGAGATCATCTCCAAGGTCGTCATGAATTGATCCGGATCGGGCATCGATGATTCGTCCAGCTGGCGCACCAACCCGTGAATCCGATTGCTGAGCAGGTGGATGCGTTCGGCCTGCTCCTGCAGGCTGCGAAGCTGAGCGGCCAGTAGTTCGCGCAGCGTCACCAGATCGTCCGACGAGTCCTCGAGCACGCCCGCGATCTGCTCCAGCGACAGCCCGAGGGCACGCAGCGCCCGAACCCGGTACAGCCGCCGCAGATCACCTTCGGTGTAGCGGCGGTGCCCTGAGACGGTGCGCTCGCTCGCGCTCAGCAGGCCGATCTCGTCGTAGTGGTACAGCGCGCGCACGGTCAGCCCGCTCGCGCGTGCAAGGTCTCCGATGCTCCACCGACGTCCGGTGGCGTCCTTCCCGATCACGTCGACCACGCTAGAACCTCCCGTCGCGGGAGGTTCAAGGGCCGAATGAGAGGGGCACGTGGTGTGCGCGGCAAACGCACGGCCAACTCGTCGACGAGACGCCACAATTGGTTGTCCCACCTGACGTCCACCGCACGAAGGCCCAGCCCTGCCAGGTCCGGATGCTGCTCACGCAGCAGGGATCGCACCAACCGCACATCGATCTCGACGTTGCCCACGCCGCGATGCCGAGTTCCGTACGCGTCACGCGCCGGTCGACCATGAGGAGCGCACATTCCGCTCGGCGCACGGGCTGAGAGAAGACAAGGCCGATGGGTGCATATTTACTACTTTGCGAAGTTGTTACCTGTGTGGGTGGTGCGTCCCCGGGCTCGGCCGTAGCGTCGATAGCGGAACATCCGTTGAGGAGAGGCCGGAAGCGCCGTCGGACGCCTGCTCCGGATCCGCGGACCGCACCGCGGAGCGGGCAGGGTGTACGCGAGGCCTCATGGGCCCGGAGAGCGACTGCTGGGGAGCGGACATGCAGAGACTCAAACTGAAGACAGCGGTCCTGATCTGTGCCGTGGTATCTCTCGCAACAGCAGTCGTACCGGCATCGGCTTCCACGAAGCCGAAGTCGCCCGACACCGTGATCATCGACTGCTTCTCGGACCCTCAAGCACGCCCAGGCACGTTCCTGATTGCCTGCGGGGACGGCAACAGCATCCTCACCGCGCTCCGGTGGTCCGCCTGGAAACCGAAGTTCGCCACGGGCAGCGGGCTCAACGTACTGAACGACTGCGTGCCCTACTGTGCTGCAGGCAAGTTCCACTCCTACCCCGTGGCCGTCAGGCTCGACCGCCCGGAGCCATGGCAGAAGCATGCTGGGCACCAGCACTACACCCGGATGCACCTCGTCTACACCGGCCACAGGCCGCCGCAGATGCCGAGAGAAGTGACCTACCGGCTCTGGAACTGACGGTTGGCCCAAGCCACTCGACGCAGCGCGTTCAACGGCCGCCTACCGCACTCGGCGGAGTTGCGCCACATGTACCGCCGCGGACGAAGACTCTCCTCCTGTCGCACTGCCCGAAGAAGCCGGGCCCGCCTGCCCCCCTGCAGATCCGATAAGGGCGTCTGATCTGCGCTTTTACCGCCCGGCACCTACTCGGAGCCGCGGCGTACCCGCGCGGCCCTGCGGGCCTCGGCCATCTTGCGGGCGTCATCGCCCCGACGGGACCCGCCACCGGTGCGCCCGGATTCGCCCCGGGCGGTCCCCATGCCGCGGAAGGGGGCATTGCCGTTCTTCGGGCGCGCTGCGGCAGGACCGCCGTCGAGGGGAACACCGGAAGGGGCCCGGGCACCGGTGATCCGGCTCAGTTCCGCCTCGCCCGAGCGCACCGCGGTGATCTTCGGCGTGATGCCGGCGTCAGCCATGAGCCTGCTCATTTCGCGGCGCCCGCTCGAAGGGACCAGGGTGACGACGCTCCCGGACTCACCGGCACGGGCGGTGCGCCCCGCACGGTGCAGATAGTCCTTGTGGTCGGTGGGCGGGTCGACGTTGACCACCAGGTCGAGGTCGTCCACGTGCAGGCCCCGGGCTGCGACGTTGGTGGCCACCAGTGCGGTGACCTGACCGTTCTTGAACTGGGCCAGGGTGCGCGTGCGCTGGGGCTGGGACTTTCCGCTGTGCAGCGCGGCCGCCCGGACACCGCTGGCCCGCAGGTGCTTGGTCAATTGGTCGACCGCATGCTTGGTGTCCAGGAAGAGGAGCACCCGGCCGTCGCGGGCCGCGATCTCGGTCGTGACGGCGTACCGGTCAGCGCCGTGGACGGTCAGCACATGGTGTTCCATCGTCGTGACCGCCCCCGCCGACGGATCGACCGAGTGGACCACCGGGTCGTGGAGGTAGCGGCGGACCAGCAGGTCGACATCGCGGTCCAAGGTCGCCGAGAACAGCATCCGCTGCCCGTTGGGGCGCACCTGATCGAGCAGTTCGGTGACCTGGGGCAGGAAGCCCATGTCGCACATCTGGTCGGCCTCGTCCAGCACGGTGATACGCACCTGGTCCAGCCGGCAGTCCTTGCGCTCGATGAGGTCGTGCAGGCGTCCGGGGGTCGCTACGACGACCTCGGCCCCGGCCCGCAGCGCACCGGCCTGCCTGCCGATCGATATACCGCCGACCACTGTGACCATCCGCAGCTTCAGAGCCTGGGCGTACGGTGTGAGCGCCTCGCCGACCTGCTGGGCCAGCTCCCTGGTGGGGACGAGGATCAGCCCGAGCGGCTGCTTCGGCTCCGCACGCCGGCTCGCGATCCGCGTGAGCAGCGCCAGGCCGAAAGCCAGAGTCTTGCCCGATCCGGTGCGCCCTCGGCCCAGGACGTCCCGGCCCGCGAGGGAGTTCGGCAGCGTCGCCGCCTGGATCGGGAACGGGTGGTTCACGCCGAGGCCGGTGAGCGTCTCCAGCAGGTCGAGCGGCAGGTCCAGGTCGGCGAACGACGCCGCCGCCGGGAGGGCCGGGGTGACCGTATCCGGCAGGGCAAATTCACCCGTCGGGGCGTTCGTGCGAGCTGAGCGCGTCATGAAGAGCCTTCCTCGATGTGCGGCACGTATCGAGGAATTCCCGGCAGACGGAGAAGCCGGCAAACCGCAAGAACGGGCAAGTGAAGATGATGGAGGCCATCAACGGTAGCAGCCGGTGCTCACCGGGAGCGTGAAAGCGCTCAAGCACCGGAGCGGTCTGCCGCCTCACCACTGCGATCCAGTCACTGACCACGGCTGTCCGGATCGCATAGGCTCGGCGGATGGCAAAGTACTTTGACGTGCACCCCGAAAATCCTCAGCGGCGCGCCATCAGCAGCGTGGCTGACAGCATCCGCTCCGGTGCGCTCGTCGCGTACCCGACGGACTCCTGTTATGCCCTGGGATGCCAGCTGGGCAACCGTGACGGCATCAGCCGGATCCGGTCGATCCGGAACCTCGACGATCGCCACCACTTCACTCTCGTGTGCGAGGACTTCGCGCAGCTGGGCCAGTTCGTGCACATCGACAACGATGTGTTCCGCGCGATCAAGGCAGCCACGCCCGGCAGCTACACCTTCATCCTCCCTGCGACGAAGGAGGTGCCGCGCCAGCTGCTGCACCCCAAGAAGAAGACGGTCGGAGTCCGTATTCCCGACCATGCTGTGGCTCAGGCCCTGGTCGCCGAGCTCGGTGAGCCGCTGCTGTCCAGCACGCTGCTCCTTCCCGACGAGGACGAGCCGATGACTCAGGGCTGGGAGATCAAGGAGCGGCTCGACCACGTGGTGGACGCCGTGGTGGACTCGGGAGACTGCGGCACCGAACCGACCACGGTCATCGACTTCTCCGAGGGCGAAGCGGCGATCGTACGCCGGGGAGCAGGCGACACCACACGCTTCGAGTAGCCGTACCCGCACGAGTGCCGGAGGCGGGAGCCGCGCGGTCGGCGCTCCTTCCGCCCGAGCGTCCGCTGGAACAGGCGAAACGCGTGCACCGCATCGAAGCGGCGGCGGAACGACGGCCGACGGTCGAATGACGTCCACAGTCCGATGAAAGGGGCATAAACCAGGCGTACGCTGAGCAAAACGCCGGTACACCGCAATTGGGCGATGGAGGCGGAGCATGACCGACCCCCACGGCTTCCTCAAAGTTCCCCGTCGGCCCGTTCCGGCGCGCCCCGTCGAGGAACGGCTGAGCGACTGGAACGAGGTCTATGCCGGGCAGGCACGGCTTCCGCTCGTGTCCGAGCAGGCGGGGCGCTGCATGGACTGCGGCATACCGTTCTGCCACAGCGGCTGTCCGCTGGGGAATCTGATCCCCGAGTGGAACGCGTACGCGGCGAAGGACGACTGGTGGGCCGCCGCCGAGCGACTGCACGCGACGAACAACTTCCCGGAGTTCACCGGGCGGCTCTGCCCGGCGCCATGTGAGGACGCCTGCGTGCTCACCATCAATGCTGATCCGGTGACGATCAAGAACGTCGAGCAGGCGATCGCCGACGAGATCTGGGCGCGCGGGTACGCGTCACCGCGACCGCCCGAGCGGCTCAGCGGGAAAACCGTCGCCGTCATCGGCTCCGGACCGGCCGGACTGGCGGCAGCACAACAACTCACCCGCATCGGTCACACCGTCGCCGTCTACGAGCGCGCCGACCGTATCGGCGGACTGCTGCGCTACGGCATACCCGCGTTCAAGATGGAGAAGCAGCACTTGAACCGCCGCATCGAGCAGATGCGGTCGGAGGGCACGAAGTTCCGCACGGGTGTGGACGTCGGCAGCGATCTCGACGCCATCGAGCTCACAAGACGTCACGACGCGGTGGTCGTGGCCGTCGGAGCCAGGGGACAACGGGAGCTGCCTGTCCCCGGCCGTGAGCTGCACGGCATTTGTCAGGCCATGGACTACCTGACCTTCGCCAACCGGGTCAGGGAGGGTGACTACGTCTCGTCCCCCGTCACAGCCGAGGGCAAGCACGTAGTGATCATCGGAGGCGGGGACACCGGTTCGGACTGTCTGGGCACCGCCCTGCGTCAGGGAGCGACGTCCGTGGTCCAGCTGGACATCAATCCGGAGCCCGGCGAGGCCCGGCGGGACACCGAGCCCTGGCCCACGTATCCGAAGGTCTACCGGATCTCCCATGCCCATGAAGAGGGCCGGGAACGGGAGGGTACGGATCCGCGAATCTTCTCCTCCGCCACCCTCCGTCTCGAAGGGGACCGGCACGGTCACGTGCGCGGCATCCGCCTGACGGAAGTGGAACCCGAGGACAGAAGACCGCGGCCGGACACCGAGCACGTGATCTCGGCGGATCTGGTCCTGCTCGCGCTCGGCTTCTACGGTCCTGAACGGGGCACCGGTCTGATGAAGCAGCTCGCGCTCACGCTGGACGACCGGGGCAACTTCGCGCGGCATGCCGACTTCGCCGCCGAGACGACGGAGCGGGCCCGGAGCGCCGAGCGGACGGTCCGTACCGGGGCTCAAGGGGTCTTCATCGCCGGCGACGCGGGACGTGGCCAGTCCCTTGTGGTGTGGGCCATCGCAGAGGGACGGTCCGCCGCGGCCGCGGCGGACCGCTATCTGAGCGGCTCCACGGAGCTGCCGGCCCCCGTAGCCCCGAGGGACCGCCCCCTGGTGGCATGAGCACTTCCGGTATCCCGTGCCCACGATCACGTTCGCTGTTTCGCCGGGAGCCACAACGACCTGCCGGCTACGTTCCTGCGGCGTGCTGGATCACGAGATGACGAGGACCACGCAGCACGGGACTGCGCCGGTACGGGGGCGGGTCCTCGACCAGGCGGGGGTCGTCGAAGCTGCGGAGGAGCACATTGAGTGCGATCTGTGCCTCGACACGGGCGAGCGGGGCGCCGAAGCAGTTGTGGATGCCACTACCGAAGCCGAAGTGCTGATTGTCCTCACGCATCGGGTCGAAGCGGTCCGGGTCGTCGAACCTCAGGGGGTCCCGGTTGCCGGAGGCGAGCACAAGGATCAGAGAGGCGCCCTTGGGAATGGTGACGCCCGCGACTTCGATGTCGGTGAGCGGTGAGCGCTGCGGCAGGAACTGGACGGGGGGCTCGTAGCGCAGCAGTTCCTCCACGGCCCTCGGCATGAGTTCGGGCTCGGCGCGCAACTTCGCCAGGATGTCGGGGTGGCGCAGGAGGGTGAGCATGCCGTTGGTGATCAGGTTGACGGTCGTCTCGTGACCGGCGATGAGCAGCAGTACAGCTGTGGCCATCAGTTCCGGCTGGGTGAGACGGCCTTCGGGTCCTTCGTCGTTGGCCAGCGCGGAGAGCATGTCGCCGGTCGGGTGGCCACGCCGCTCTTCGGCGAGGTCCCCCAGATAGTGCGCCATCGCCTCCCGCGCCTCCACGGCCGACTGTCGACGCTGCTCCGGGTCCTCCCCGTGCCTGAAGTCGAAGCCGGCGATGATGGCGTTCGTCCAGACACGGATGCGGGGCACATCTTCCTGGGGCACGCCCAGGAGCCCGCAGATCACAGTGACGGGCAGCGGGTAGGCGAAATCGTCGACGATGTCGATCCGGTCCCTGCCCCGGAACTCGTGGATCAGTTCCTCGGCGATCCGAGTGATGTCGCCCTGCAGGGCGTCGATCCGTCCCGGGGAGTGCGGCGGACCGAAAGGGCGCATGGCGATGCGGCGGAGCCGGTCGTGTTCGGGGTCGTCGACACCGATGAAGGCCGGCGGCATGTCGTCCGACCTGGCCAGCAGTTCGTCCGGATCCGTTCGGTTACGAAGGTCCGAACTGATCCGCGGGTCGTGGAGCAGGGCGGCGATCTCATGGTAGGTGCCCACCAGGTAGCTGCCATCGCTCTGTCGTGACACGCCGTTCTCGCGAAGTTCTGCGTAGAGCGGATACGGGTCGGCGCGGTTCGCGTAATCGGTGATGCGTTCAAAGAGGGTGTCCGAGGGCATGCGTGAGGCTCCTCATCGAGCGTGGGCGGCGGTCGGGGGTGATTCGGCCCGCACCAGAATCAGGTGCCGGTCCGGCAGATGACCGGTGAGGGCCACGGTCGGACCGTGCGAGAGCAGCTGAGGGGACGGCACGTCGGAGGGGACGGGCGCGGGCGAACCGGACCGGTCGGCGGCACCGGGAGCGGGTGGAAACGGTGCCGCCGTCTCGATGAGGTACTGGTAGTGCTCCAGCCACTTGGCGCGGTTCACACTGACCGCCGCGGTGACACGTCCCCGGTAGCCGTAGACGGCAACGAACCGGCCCTCGTGCAACGAGCCCTGGGCGATGACCACTTGATCGGAGAAGGTCGGTACGCCCACGGACTTGATGTTGAGGCCGAACTGGCTGGACCAGAAGGCGGGCACCGACAGGTGCGGGCGCCTGCGTGGTCCCGGGCTGATCATGTTGTGGGCCGCCACTTCGGCCTGCGCAACCGCGTTGCCCCAGTGTTCGAGGGAGAGCATCTGGTACTCGAACAGCGGATGCGGGAAGCGTGCCACGTCTCCGGCGACGAAGACGTCGTCGGTGACGATCCCGTACATGTCGAAGGCGCGGCACCCCGCGTCGCAAGCGACGCCGCGGGGGCCCGCGGCCAGGCCTGATCCGTCAAGCCATTCGGTATTGCGGATGGCTCCCAACGCGACCACGGCGACATCGGCATCGATCCGGCGGCCGTCGGAGAACTCGGCGCCCGTGAGCCGGCCGTTGCTGCCCTTCAGAGCGGTAACGGTCACGCCGCAGCGCAGGTCGACCCCGTGTGCCCGCTGCAGCCGCCCCGCATAGCTGCCGAGTGTCCCGCCGAGCGCGCCGACGAGAGGCGAGGGTCCGCGTTCGGCGACCGTCACGTCGAGACCGCGCTCCCGGCAGGCGGACGCGATCTCCGAGCCGATGAATCCGGCGCCGATCACCAGGACCCGGCGCGGTCCTGCGTCGAGGAGTTCGGCGAGACGGGCCGCGTCGTCGTTCGTACGCAGGGTGAGTACGCCGTCCAGGCGGGCTTCGTCGGAGTTCGCCCAGGGGCGGGCCCGGGTCCCGGTGGCGATCAGCAGCCGGTCGAAGGGAAGCTCTTCGCCGTCGGCGAGGACCACCCGCTTCTTGATCGGGTCGACCCCGACGGCACGGACACCGAGCTTCCATCGCGCGTCCACCTCGCGGCGGCTCGGCAGCCCGACGTCATGCGCGTGTACCCGCCCGAGCAGCACCTGCTTGGACAACGGTGGTCTGTCGTAAGGAGGGTGTGGCTCCTCCCCGACGAGGGTCAGCGATCCGGCGAAGCCTTCGTCACGCAACGTCTCGGCGGCGCGCAGACCAGCCAGCGACGCACCGACGACGACGATCCGGC
This sequence comes from Streptomyces sp. NBC_00353, assembly GCF_036108815.1. Lineage (NCBI taxonomy): Bacteria > Bacillati > Actinomycetota > Actinomycetes > Kitasatosporales > Streptomycetaceae > Streptomyces > Streptomyces sp. NBC_00353. Next base: position 1,566,379 of record NZ_CP107985.1, read on the forward strand.
CGACGCCGCTCACGGAGCGCCGACGCCCGCCGGCTCGCCGACGAGGATGGCCTGCACCGGACAGGCCGCCGCTGCCCGGCGCACGCGCTCATGCTGATCCTCGGGCACGGTCGGCGTGAACATCAGGGCCTCCTCGCCATGCAGCTCGAACACCTGCGGTGCGAGAAACACGCACTGCGCATACCCCTGGCAGCGATTGAGGTCGACGACGATCTGCATCCCGGCCCGCTCCTCCCTGCCACCCGTCATCTCTGTCCTAATGCCTGCCGGCGGCCGACGCGAACGGTGCTGGTCCATCCGGGTTCGCAGACCGACCGGTCAGGAAGGGCAGTGGCTGCGGCGGACAGCGCGCCGGGGAAGCACCGGTTCCCGGAACAGCAGTCGCGATGACCCCTATCGGTGGCCCAGCACGTTGACGACCCGACCGTTGGGGTCACGGACGAAGAACCGGCGCACTCCCCACTCCTCGTCCTGCAACGGGTGCAGGATCTCCGCACCACTGTCACGCACGACCGCGTAGGCCGCGTCCACATCGTCCACCTCGATGCTCATGTCGGGCACGACCGGTGCCGTCTTGTCGTGCGTCATGAAGCTGACCTGTGCCGTCGGAGCGGACGGAGAGGCAACCGTCATGATCCAGCCGTGGTTCATGACCTCTTCGAGGCCCAACAGACCGTAGAAGTCGCGGCTCTCCTGTACGGTCTCCGACTGAATGTTGGGCACGACACGGCGAACGGCCATCAACGCCTCCATGAAGTAATCATGTCTATGAGCCGCCCCAGGAAAGCTCGGGCACGCACTCTCGTGACGGGCTCCAGGCTAAGGGCCCTCGCCCCGAGCAGGAGTGACTGAGTCACCGTCATTCAGCCGCTCCCGTGCGTCCCTCTCAAGCCCTGACCGGAGCAGTCCGGGTCGCCCTCGCGGATCGCGCTACCGTCGCAGCGCGTTCAGCAGCGCTCCGGTAGGCGAACCACGGCATGAAGAACTGCGTGGTCGGGCCGACCGCGAGCGCGTACAGCACCGTGCCCACACCCACGCTCCCGCCGAGCAGCCAGCCCGCGCCGAGCACGGTGATCTCGATCAGGGTGCGGATGAGCCGGATGGAAAGCCCGGTTGCGGCGGACGCACCGGTCATCAACCCGTCCCGGGGGCCGGGGCCGAAGCGCGCGCCGACGTAGACGGCGACGGACAACCCGTTGAGGAAGACACCCCCGACGAGCAGGCCGACCCGGGCAGGGAAGGCGAGGTGCTCGGGGATGAGCAGGAGACCGAGGTCGGATGAACACGCCAGGACGACGATGTTCGCGACGGTTCCGAACGTCGGCCGCTGCTTGAGCGGGATCCACAGCAGGAGCACGAGAACACCGACGGCGCCCGTGATCGTGCCGAAGCTCAGGGAGGTGTGGTGCTCCAGACCCTCGTTGAGGACGCTCCAGGGGTTGACGCCCAGCGAGGCGCGGACCATGAGCGAGAGGCTGAATCCGTACAGGGCGAGGCCGATGAACAGTTGGGGAAGACGCCTGCGCAAGTGCTCACCGAGGGGGACATAGGTGAGGGACGGCGGAGACGGGCGCGTCATGGGCACCGGTGGAGCGGCACTGCGTTCCTCGTGACGGCGCCGGAGTCCGCGCTCGCAGCGGTCCGTGTTCTTCTGCTCCATACCAGTCGCCTCCAGCGAGTTCGGGTGGCTCAAGGCCACAGGTGGCGAGTCTGTACAGTGATTGGCCCAGACAACACAGCCAATCCGGGGAGAGTGGTATGGCCGACTCGAATCCGTTCCAGCCGGTGGACCGGGTGAACCGCACCGGCCGGACCCTGGGAAGCCGACAGCTCGCCGCGCTGCTGCCCGACCCGACCGGAATGAGGCCCGCCTACCGTCACCTGGCCCGGGCGATCAGCGCGCTGATCCTGGACGGACGGATCGCGTTGCACGTCAGACTGCCCGCCGAGCGGGAGCTGGCCACCGCTCTGAACACCAGCAGGGCCACCGTCACCGCCGTGTACGACCTGCTGCGCGAGAGCGGCTACGCGCACAGCCGTCAGGGCTCCGGTACCTGGACTGCCCTGCCGGAAGGCCGTACGCCCAGCGGCATCACCCGACTCCTCGGACCGCAGGACACCGCGATCGACCTGGCCAGGGCCGCCCCCGGTCTGCCGGAACAGACCCTCGTCGACACCCTCGTCCAGGTCGCCCCTCGGCTGGCCGAACACGCTCACACGCCCGGCTATCACCCCTACGGTCTTGCGGAACTGCGCGCCGCCATCGCCGAGCGTTTCACTCGGCGCGGCCTGGCCACCGTGCCCGAACAGATCCTGCTCACCTCAGGCGCCCAGCACGCACTCACGCTGGTCATGGGGCTGCTGTGCCGACCTGGCGACCGGATCATGGTCGAGAATCCGTCCTACCCGAACGCCCTGGAGGCCATGCGCCGCGCCCACCTCCGTACCGTGTCGGTCCCGGTGACCGATACCGGCTGGGATATCGAGATCATCGAATCGACCCTGCACCAAGTGGTGCCCCAACTGGCCTATCTGATCCCCGACTTCCACAATCCGACCGGTTGCCTCATGCCCGATGAGGAGCGCGTCCGCATCCTGCGCGCCGCTCAGCGCTCCGGCACCTGGCTGGTCATCGACGAGACCCTGGCCGACCTCGCCCTCGACGTCCCGGCCCCGCTGCCCTTCGCCGCCCATGCCACGCCCGGGGGGACCGGCCAGGTCATCACCATCGGCTCGATGAGCAAGACCCACTGGGGCGGTCTGCGCATCGGCTGGCTACGTGCCCCGTCGCAGCTGGTGACCGAGCTCGCCGGCCAGCGGATCGCCACCGACATGGGCGGCTCGGTCCTGGACCAGCTCCTGGCCCTCGCCCTGCTGGCGCGGGCCGAGGAGCTGTTGCCGCCACGCCTGGAACACATGCGCGAGCAGCGCGCTGCCCTGGCTGCTGCCCTGGCCGAGCACATTCCACAGTGGACCTGGCAGCTCCCGCCCGGCGGTCTCTCCCTGTGGGTCGACCTGGGCGAGCCCATCGCCTCACCGCTGGCCGAGCGCGCCCTGGACTACGGGGTGCGGATCGAGGGCGGCGCCTACTTCGCCACCGACCCCGGCATCTTCGAACAGCGCCTCCGCATCCCGTACACAACGCCTCCCGACACCCTGCGCGAGGCCGTGCGTCGCATGGCCACCGCGCTCGCCGACGGCCTCCCGCCCTCGTCCGCCGGCCGACGGCCGCATTGGGTCGCCTGACGGCATCCCCGCCGGTTGGTGCAGCAATGGCTCGTCATCCAGTGCCCAGGATTGACAGAAGGGTGCTGTCGCAGACACATACGCAGCGGGCCCACGGCCTCCTGACTCGTTGCGGTGATCGGTGCAGGCCACAACCGTGTTGTCGAACACCGCGTCCTTTGCGCCGCCCGGCAGCGTCCAGTCGCCGAACGACAGGTCGATGGCAGTGAGTGGATCGGCTCCGTCTGGCCATGCGTCGTCCAGCGGCCCAGGAAACGGCACTCGGGTTCGCCCCGGTGCACCGCCCGCGATCACCGTCGGCGCACTGCCGCCCACTGCTGCGATGCTCAGCACCGGCCGTCCGCCAACGGGTCCCGGGCAGACCAGCAAGGTCCCGGCCCGGACACCGCGTTCTCCGGAGGCACGCTCGCCGGCTATCGGCTACTCGACGGAGACACCCAGTCCAGTCGGGTCTCACCGGAGGCACGACGTCAGCAGAACCAGATGCTGCCTCTCGTCACATGGCGCGACAACCGGTCTGCTTCCTCACCGCCATTGCTCAGCTGCCGTCCACCGCCGCGCATGCTGACGCTGCCTCACCTGCCGCAGCCAAGACCTCGACCTCGGGAAAGAGGATCTCGCCCATGACTGAAGTTGCAAGTTCACGAAATTCCGCAGGTGCTGGCTTGGGTGGACTAGGTTGCGCCGGGTAGACCCAGAGCGGCCAAGAGGGCTGAGGAGAGCTCTTCCGCGAACAGGGCCGACCCGGTGAGCGTCTGCCGGACAGCTTCCTCATCGGGCGTCAGCCCGGAAGTCGCCGCCCAGGCGAGCGCGCCGGCCACGGCGGGTTCGATCGGGAACTGCTCCAGAGGTATTTCGTAGCTCGTCGCCATGTCGCGATTGAGCAGAGCCTCCCAGGTGCTGCCGTCCGGCGTGGCCGCCTCGAAGAACCCCACGTCACTGTCGAGGAAAGACACCATCACGGCTGGTGTCCCGGTTCTCTGGACGAGGGTCGTCAGGCTCCGCCGTCCGGCGTCGGCGAAGTGCGTCGTCTGCCAGCCCTCCGCCAACGTGTCCGTGCCGTCAATGCCCGTGAACCCGGCTGCCCGCATGAGCTGGTGCAGTTCCCCCGTGGACCGGGTCGTCAATGATCCGCCTGAGTTTCCCATGCTCCGCAAGCTAGCGGATGCCTCTGACAAGCATGCGAACTATCGGCCCGACGGTCACCGAGGTGGTCTGCCCATTCACCGCGGCTGCCTGCTGGGTCGGGCTCGTAGCGGGGACGCCGCTAGACATCGCGAAGGGCATCACGTAACGCCGCGGCTTGGCGGTCGAGCGCCAGGCGCATCGCGTAGGCCGTGTGCGCAGTGTCTGAGCCGACTTCCTGTTGCCGGGGTTTTGATCTGCCGCCGAGTGACAACCTCGTGGCTACGTACTCCTCACCGGCGTAGGCGAGTAGCAGGAAGACTTCTACGGTCAGATCGCGACGGCGGTATTGGACGCTGATCACCAGCGGGTAGCTGTCACTGGGATGGTGAGCCTCGGGACCAATGCAACCGAGTTCGTCACGCAGGAAGTTCATCCTCGTCGACGCCTCGGTAACGAAGGTCTTTAGACGGATGTCCATGGTTGTGAGTATCGGTGCACTTGGGGGTTTCCGGCAGGACGGCCTTGGTAGCGGTCGGCTTGGCCTGGGGTCGAGAATGGGTGACTGGCACCGCTCTCCCTCTGACCCCGGCCTTGATCCGCTGAACCGCACCCTTGACGGGCCTCGGCCGGGTTCGAACCTGCGACACCCGCTTTAGGAGTTCGATCCTTCAGCAGCGTGGATGGCTCGGACTCGTGCCCGCCGGGCGGTCCGTAGTCCAGTTCCAGTCGCCGGGATCCGTTGCCGTCTGGCGACGTTGATGTCAGCTGGTGATGTCAGACCGTGGGGTGTTCGTTTGGCAGGGGGGCGCGTACGAACTGGGTACATCGCTCGTCGCAAGCCCCCAAAGCGCGGAAGTTCCTTCGTGCCTCCGTGAGGCTCAGCCGGCCGTTCGGGCCGCCTCGCACTCGGTCAGCATCGTGGTCGTCCTGCCCGTCATCCTCCCAAAAGCACACGGGACAGATCTCGAAGTTGCTGCGCTCACCGAGCGCCAGGAAGCCGCAGCAAGGACAGGGGTAGGAACCGTCCTCGGCCTTCCCCTGGATGTTGACGAATGGAGTGACCATCACGGCATCCTGCCCGGCATCGCCGCCGATCGCGAGCCAATAGGTACGAGCTGCCCAGCCAGTGGAGCCATGAGCTTGGGAATTACCGGGCCTATGGGCATGGTTGGCGACCTGACCAGCGGCAATGGGTGCCAGAGGGAACCTTCGGGCTCGCCCTGGCATCCGCTGTTGACCGTGGCTTACCGACCTGTCGGGCACGGATCGGGCACACCTTAGAGTCCCAGGCTTTACCGGATCAGTCAGCCGCGACGGAACAGTTCTCGGGCTCGATGCCGGTGAGGTCACACACGGCAGCGTCCGCTTGGCCCTCAGGGGAACGCTGTTGAATGACCGCCGCTGCTGCACGAGTCCCGACATCGAAGCACGTTGGATTCTGCTCCACGAGCACGCTGATGATCTTCGCCCGCGTCGCGTCTACGGTGCTCTGGCGGGAATCAGTCTCCCCCTCTTGAGACTCCCGTCGCAGTTGCCTTCGGATCTGACCGGCCCGCTTCTCAAACTCCCGCTTGGCCTGCTCGCACGTCGCGGACCGCCCGGACACGCTGTCGTGCTGCGCTGCCCCGACGGCGTACCCGCCTATGCCGAGAGCGACTGCCCCTGCGCTGGTCAGCGCGATCAATGAACGCCTCATGGCGAGGGATGCTATCTGCCCAGGTGAAGAAGCTTTCCCGTGACTCGGACCACCGCTTTAGGAGCGAGTTGGGGCGAGTTGGGGTCTGACATGCGGGATGCCGACTTCGGTGCCTCCTGGCTGCGGTCTCCGCCGGCTGCCGCAGTGCTGTACCGCCTCAGCCAGGCCAGGGCCGGCGGCGTGATTGTGCTCGACAGTGCTGCTGCGTCGGTAGCCCAGTTGATCCGTTGGTATCCGCTGGTAGGGCGAACGCCATGCCAGCGCGGCCTCTGAGAAGCAGCGCTATACGTCCGTGAGGTGACTGCGTCCCTGGACATACCCTCCAGGGGCGTACAACCTCCCCGGTCGGACTCCTGGAGCAATGCTCATTACCTGTGGCGCAGAGCAGGGCAACGGCACGGCAATACGGAATAGACGGGGAGTGAATCCGTTTTAGGTTGATTTGCGGTGTATTCTGGGAGCAAGGACGCACACTCTCACGTGTGGCGCCCTGGAAGGGCCGGCTCCGGTGGCGAGACCATCGGGGCCGCTTCCATGTCCGCATCAACTCGGTGGTGCGGGGATGATGCCCATGCCCATGAGGATCTGCTCCGCGGGCGTGCTGTTTCCGTCCTGCACGGCCATGGCCATCGCAGCGCGCGCGGCGGCGGCACCGGCCTGGGGCGGGATCACCAGGAACGAGAAGTGGTCCTGCTCACCACGCGTGACGATCATCGTGCTGTCGTCGACGGCGGACCAGTCGATACGGACGGTCCGGCCACCGATCACGAGGTGGCCCGGGGCATCGTCCCAGGCACTCGCGTCCAGACCGACCCGCGCGACGGTTCCCAGCTGGGCGACCAAGGCCTCGATCAGCCGGGGCAGTTCGGACGCTGCGTCACGGGTACGCGGCCACCACGCACCGTCGAAGATCCCCTCACGATTGGGGGTCGTCTCCATCCGCAGCACCGCGACCCCGGGAACGATCGGATGGCCGCTCGTGTCCGACAGGAGCAGGAGCGGCGCCGCGTCATCGGTACGGCCAGGGACATGCGCGTCCGAAGTCATGGCAAGCCACTCCTCCGGGCGTGCACGTCGATGAAGATCTCCATGCCTCACATCCCTTCCCTCGCGCCCGGCGCCTGGGCTACGACTGCTCCGGGACGGCGCCGCGAGGCCGGACGGGCGCTGTGGCCGCCTTCGGAGTCCCAGACCGTCTCCCGGACGAGGTCCCAGTCGGCCTCGGCCGCAGCCCGGAAGAGCTCGGCCTCCCGCATCAGCCCACTCGCGGTGAGGCTCCGTGCCGGATCGGCGGCTGCGGTCAGCAGCCAGGCGGCGGTACCCGGGTCCGTCTGCGGTGGGATCACCAGCAGGTCCCAGCGGCCGGTGGTGTAGGAGAGGAGCAGCAACTTGTTCGGGTCCTGTTCGGCCTTGAACCAGCCGAGGTGGACCATATGCCCCCGGACGGGCACCTTCTGTGGGATCACGGGCCAGACGGTGGGGTTCACCGTCACGCGGGTGATCCGCCCCCACAGCGGGTCGAGCACCGCTGTCAGCGCGGGAAGTTCCGCCGTCAGATCGCGCGACCGCGGCCACCACGCACCGTCCAGCAGAGCGGGATCGGTGCCGGCCGGGGCCAGAGAGAGGCGCGGCGGCAACGAGGACAAAGAGAAGGTCCGGTCGTCGACCGCGGACGTGTACAGAATGGTCGCAGTCATGACGCGAACCCTGCCCCGGGCCGATCTACACCGGCCCGGCGTTGTGAATCGCCAAGAACGACACGGGCTCGGAAACTCATGTACGGAATGTTCTGGGTATGTCCAAGATACTCCGGCGGGGCATCCGGCGGAGTGCGGCAGCCCGGCGGATACGAGCTGCCCCCGACGGATCGAACGGCATGCCGGAACCTTCCGTTCACCACACCCGGAGGGAACACCGCTCGTGTCCTCGTGATTGCCGGTTCGTTACCCCCGCCGTGATCGCCTCTACCGTCGCCCGGCGCCTGGCCGCCGCCTCGCTGACAGCAGCCGCCCTGGCCGCACCCCTGCTCATGTCCCCGACCGCGCACGCCGACTCGCCGGAAACCATCGGTTGATGAACAGCTGAGAGGGAAGCACCAACGGCGCTTCCCTCTCAGCGGCCTACCTGCGCGGGAGGCCTCGGGGTTGCCCAGCCTTGCTCATAGCTCCGAGTGAACCGCGGACCGCCGACGTCATGGGCCGACATGCCGCGCTTGGCGTAATGAGCCGATCGGGCGGGCGTATCCGGTCACGTTGTTCGGAGGCGGTGACGGGGGCGATGGCGGGAAGGAGGTGGCATACCGGCCATGGGCGAGGAGAGCGTGGATCGGTCGGAGGGTTTTGGCGAGCGGCTGCTCGGTCTGCTGCTGGACAGGGCGCGGCTGCTGCCGCCGCATCTGATCGCCCCGCTGGTCGCGGAGGAGGTGGTCAGGATCGGAGGTCGTGACGTCTCCATCCTGCTCCAGGACTACGCGCAGGAGCTGCTGGTGCCGCTTCCGGGCAGGAAACTGCACGTCAGCCAGCCCGAGCCGATCATCGATTCCCCCGCCGGCCGGGCGTTCCTGCGCGGGGGTGTCGTCGAGGTGTCGCAGAGCCCTTCGGGCGTGCGGATGTACCTGCCGCTGCTGGACGGCAGCGACACGGTGGGCGTGATGGCCCTCACCTTGGACGCTGTCAGCGACGACGACCGGCGGCTGCTGAGTCGGCTCTCCGGCCTGGTCGCCGACCTGCTGGTCACCAAGAACGCCTACACCGACCAGTTCTTCCGGGCCCGGCGCCGTGAGCCGATGAGCGTGTCCGCTGAGATCCAGTGGAGCCTGCTGCCGCCGATGTCGATGTCCCTGCCGCAGGTCGAGGTGGCCGGCATCCTGGAGCCCGCCTACCGCATCGCCGGCGACAGCTTCGACTACGCCCTCAACGACAACATCCTGCACGCGGCCGTGATCGACGCGATGGGCCACGGCCTGGACGCTGCCACGATGGCGACCGTGGCCATCGGCGCCTACCGGCATGCCCGGCGCGACTTCGTCAGCCTGGCCGAGAAGTACGCGTTCATGGACGATGCCATCTCGCGGCAGTTCGGTCCCGACCACTTCGTCACAGCGCAGCTGATGCATGTGAACATCGACACCGGTGAGATGGCACTGGTCAACGCGGGCCACCCCGCGCCGCTGCTGATCCGCGACGGCCGGGTCGTGCAGCAGCTGGAGAGCGCGACGACGCTGCCCGTCGGCTTCGGCGGCAAGGAGCCCCGGATCAGAGAGCACACGCTTCAGCAAGGCGACCGGGTGCTGTGCTACACCGACGGCATCATCGAGGAACACGTCAACGACGGGGAGCAGTTCGGCGAGGAACGCCTCATCCGCTGCGTGAACCGCCTGTGGGAGGAGCCGTCGCACGGGCTGCGGGCGGATCTGCGACGGCTCTCCCACACGCTGAAGTGGCAACGGCGCGGGCACACCAGCGACGACGCCACCCTCTTCATGATCGAGTGGCACGGAGGCGCCGCCGACCCCCTCGCGGTCCTTGACTGAGCGCCGCGCGTCGGCCCGGAGTACGTGGCCACCGAGCTACCAGGTGGTATCCGGCGTCCTTCAGGAGGGTGAGCGCCGTGCAGCCGTCATTTGCGAAGGCGGCCGACAGGCTGGCCGACGTACTGCAGGACCCCACCGCAGATCAGCATGAGCATGCTGCAGGCGAAGAGGGCGTCGGAGTTGGTGAGGTCGTGCACCGTGCCGGCGTACTGGGTCAGCGCCATCCCCGCGCCGAACACCAGGGCTCCGGAGCCCCACAGCCGGGGCCGCAGGATGTACCCCCGCTGCCACGGCACAACCCGGCCGGTCGTGAGGGCCAGGACACCCGCCGCAACGTAGAGCACCACGGCGACCCCCACGACGACCAGCGAAATGACGTGCAGCATCGAACCCCCCTCGTCCATGCTCCCGATCATGGCCACGCCTGCTGTGGACAGCTAGACCCAGCGCTGTGATTTCGGCGACAGCGGCGCCATCGGGATGCTCCAGCTGCCGAACGCCGCATCCGCCGCTGCTGTCGGAACTCGTGGGCGTAGCCACCTCGTCCAGGTTGTCTCGCTCTAGTTGCGCGACCGGCGTAGCCGGGGCCCAGAGCGGGGCGGAGACAGGAGCGCAGGGCCCCGGCGGTGAGCCGGGGAGCGCGCGACGAGCGGAGCGAGGAGCCTTGAACCCGTAGAGAAGGTTTCTACTCACTCCATCCCTATGGGAATGTCCGGTCCCGGGAGATGCTTGAGAATTCGGTCCCAGCTGATGGTTGACAGTGGCCGTGATCGGCTTTGCTGTGCGCGTCATTGCGGCGCGTGGCGGGAGGCCGGGATTGGCGCTGGTGGAGTTCAGTCGTCGAACAGAGGTATCGGGCCGTCCTGACGGTGCAGGTCGGTGCGGCCGTGACCGAAGTCGCTGCTCAATCGGGCAGTCCTCAGCGGGGAATCACGGGAATGGTGGCGAGGATGGCCCCAGCTGACCGCCGATGAGGGCCCGAATCTGTCCGACCACGTCATGCACCGACCGGCCGTCGGTGTCCACACGCAGGTCGCCGGCCCCGGCACGGTCAAGCGCCGCGGCTTCGCGCGCTGCCTGTTCGGCGATGCGGTGCAGGCCATCGGCGTCCCGGCCCTTGATCCCGTCACCGGGAATCGCTGGGCCATGTCCCCCGCCGCGCTCCGCGACCCTCTCCGCCAGGGCGGCGGGCCCTGCATGAAGTCGGCAGACGGTCAGTGCCGTTCCAGGAAGCAGGTTGGCATAGCTGCGGACGGTCTCATCTCGGTCTGCGTCCCCGGAAACGACCAGGAACCGGGCCCCGGCCTCGCGATGCCCGGCCCAGATGGCCGCGAGGTTATGTGCCTTGAGGTGGTGGCGGCCCGGGTCGTCCTCCGCGGCGGGACGCAGGGCGCCGATCTGCTTCAGATCGACATACGCGGCCGGGACGCCGGCGCGTACGACCTGGCTGTAGACCTCATAGCCCACTGTCGACTTCCCGACTGCGGTGGCGCCGCAGAGCCAGAGCACTGGGACCGGGGCGGAGGTGGGGGAGGCACCGACGGGCGCTGCCAGCGGGCCCGCGACAAGACCGCTCGGCTGGACTGCCGGGGTGGCGCGTGGCCATCCGCCGACCTGCTCGCGGATTATCCGGGCCACCTCGGAAACGGTAGTCCCATCGGTTTCCACGTACATGTCTGTGATGTCGCTACGGTCCAGCGCCTCGGCCTCGGCGACGGCTTCATCCACCAGGTCGGGACGCCATCCCCGGTCGATGAACCGCCGCTTGAGCTCGGCGGGCTCGGCGCGCAGCCGACACAGCGTGAACGCGGCGTCCGGGAGCAGTTCCGTGTATTCGCTTACCTCCGCGGGGGTGTCGACATAGCCGGACAGGATCAGGCACTGCATACCGGCTGCACGGAAATTGGGCCACATCGCAGCGAGATTCCGAGCCCGGAGTCGATGGGTGCCACCCTCCGGTTCCGGGAGGAACAGGCTGATCTGGTCGCTGTCGACAAACCCTGTCCTGACACCCATCCGACTCAGTTGTGTGAACATCTCCCAGCCGACCGAGGACTTCCCGACACCCGACGGCCCACGGAGCCACAGCACGCGCAAACGGTCGCCCCTCATGCGCGCGACGGTAGTGGGCCAGACCAGCAGTCAGCGACTGAATTTCGCCGCATGCCTGGACGCAACGTGAATTGCTGCGGGTGCGGCCCAACCCGCTCAGTACGGGCGCGCAGTTGCGTGCGGGTGCAACGGCGGATCGGCAGCCAGGGCACGATCATGGTCTGTTGGCAAAGAGTCCCGCTCGGCCGCATCTATGCCGGGTAGACGGTGACGGTGCACGTGAACGCCTCCATGCTCGCTGTCGAGCTGGACGGCGACGTGCGGGGCGGTCGCAGGATTTGAACCTGTGGCCTCATCCTTCTCAGGTCGGTCACCGGGGGCTGTCGACGTCGACAGCCTAGCCATGCGCCTCGGGCTATCGTTTGCTGAGGTCCCGCCTTGACCGCCGCTGGTCACGCTTGTTGGTGTCAGCCGCTGATGTCAGTCGTTGCACGTTGCCTTGACAATGCTGACTGTCGTCTAGCCTCGCGTCAGCAGGTCGACGGCCGCCCCGATTCCGATCAGACCTGCTACGGCTAGCACGGTGGCTATCACTCGCAGGCCACCAAAGTTCTGCGCGCGGGCCTGCTCGATGGGTCTTCCCTGGAGTCCGGACGCGATCACTTTGCGAAACCGGCCAGACCCCTTCTTCGAGGCGAGTGCCGACCCCATGACCAGCGCGCCCACCCCCCAGATCAACAGGAACACTTGACCGCCGTGGGTGGCCTGGGCGCTGAGCTGCATCATGACGCGCATCCTGACGGGTTGCCCTGGGTGCGTCAACGATCGTCCTCAGCCACCACCCACCCCCAGCTCCCATCCCGTCCGCCTTCGGCCCACACACTGTGGAGCGGGCGTGGTTCAGGGCGGGAGCGAGCCACTGTACGAATGACCTTGACGCCCTGGGCCGCGACTGCTCGGCTCTGCCTGGGGCGAAGGTGGTCAGGATGGGAGCACACGACGCTCGCCATGAATCCGCCGGCACCCGCGAACGGCGCCCCGTCTGTCCCTGTCCGGTGCAGTCGATGTCAGGTGTGGACGTCAGTCCGGCCGCGGTGAGCCTACGGTTCAGTCTCCCGAGTGACCCCAGAAGTAGATCTCTTGAGGCTGACGCACCCGGCTGCCGCTCCTACTCCCCAGCCTGCGAGAGTGTTCCCATGCTGCTGGATCCCGAGAACACTCTGTTCGTGCGTGGCGCCACGCCCGCGCTCCTGCTGGCCGACGCGCCTGTCCACGATGCCCTGCCGCTCTTGGCCGCGCCCGACGGGGCGGTGCCCCGGTGTGAGGGTTGGAGCATCGTCCCCCGACTCACTCTGTGTGTCGTAGACGGACCGGGAGACCACGGGCTCGTCGTCCCCGCTCTCGCTGCGCCGGTGGTCGGCGGGGCCAACGATGGTGGTGCATCCAGCGGCATGGCCGACTGGTGCGAGGACGCCGAGCAGGCCGGTGGAGCAGTCGTCCTGTCTTTGGACCAACTGCCCGACGTACTCGACTGGTCTGCCCTGCTGTCCTCGGGCAGGGTCCGCGGCGGCTTCATGCCTGCGCTGGCTTGACCTCAGCAGGGCCGGAGCGGCTCCCTTTTCGGCCGGTGGCGGCGGCGTGCTGGTGTGCGCGGACGACTGTGGAGTCGATCTGGACCAGCCAATCGATGTCACCGGCCGCATCGGCCCGGGACCGGACTTGCTGGAGGGCGTGAGTGAAGACGCCCTCCAGGGCGTATCGGCGGAAGCGGGTGTAGACCGTTTTCCACGGCCGTAGCGTTCGGGCAGGTCACGCCACGTGATGCCGGTGCGGATCTTGCAGACCATGCCCTTGATGACCTGAAGGTCGTCAACCCGAGGTCTTCCGGTCACGGTCCGGGGTATGAGGGGAGCCAGTAACTCCCATTCTTGGTCTGCGAGTTCATTTCGGCGTAGCACAACACCGTGATCCCCCACTCGAATGATCTCTGAAGACGGACCCTAGTTGCCGTCCGGACCGACGTGGACCGTCACGGCATTCGGCAGGTGCACGTTGGTGGCAGAGAGGTAGACGGTGTCCGAGCCCGGGTCGAAGTAGAGCTTTGCAGAGTCGGCGCGCACCAAGCTCTCGTCGAGCACTCTGCTGTGGACCCACTGCGCCCCCGCCGGTGCAAACTCGGTGAGTTCGACGGGTATGGAGATGCTTTCAGGCCCGGCCCCGATGACCGCCGGCTGCATCTGCGTGGACGCCGTCAGGACAGCCACCGAGCCAGGGTCGAGCTTCATGAGGGCGCTGACGTAATAGTCCGTAGGTCCAGGCACTCGGCTGTCGCCGCCGGGAGCCTCCTGCTGCCAGTGCGCCGAGACGATCCGACCGAGCTTCGGTAGGCGCTTGGCCAGCGGCTCGGTGTCGGTGTGAATCTCGAGGGTCTTTGAGGCCTCGCCCTTCGCGTCGGCGACAGGGCTGACGACGCAGCCGGTGACCACAGTTGCCACCAGCAGGAGCGCGCTTGCTACTACAGGAGATCTCTTGCATTCCGCCACTGCTTCCGGCACTTCCCTCAGGATCTGCTATCCCATCACATGGCCTGTGAGGGCCAACCGGTGCGCCCCCAGAACCTGATGATCGCAGAGACATGACCCAGCGGAAACGTGGTGCCCGACCACTCCTACGAGTCCGGTCTCGTCCGCGGCCTGCTGTGCACCCTGTGTAGCCATGTCCACAAGTTTCGGCTCTGGTCCACTTCGTGTGGTCGCGTGACTCCCGGTTACGCCAACAGGACTCGTTTGCGCAGGAGCTCGACTACTGCGCGGCCGAACATCTGGCGCTTGAGCATCTTGATCCGGTTGACATGACCCTCCACGACGCCGGAGTTCCAGGGCAGTGTGAGGCCCGCAATGACGGCGTCGAGGTCGCGTTCGAGGTGTTGGGCGAAGCTCCGGAGGCTGGGCAGTTCGGTGGTGGAGGTAGCCGCTTCGATCCAGGTCGGCAACTGGTCACCCTGGAGGTGAGCGACCATGTGCCCGAAGGACCGCACGTGCTCGGCAAGTGCCGCCAGCTCGGGGCAATTGGCCAGGACGGCTTTGAGCTGGAGCCGCTCGCCTTCGGGTAAGGCGTCGGGGTGGGTGAGGACCCAGCGCGTAACGGCCCGGGCTGACGGCGGGCGGGGCCGATCGGTTGGGGTTTGCCGCGAAGCGTCCTGCTGACGTAGACACGGACACTGGCGTAGCCGCGGGGATAGCCCTGTTCCCTGATCTCCTCCTAACAGTTTCCAGGCATTGGTGCAGCCTTCCTGCCAACGCTGATCGAGGTAGGGCTTGTAGTCATCGAGCCTGGTCACACGGCTTTGTCGCTGCCCGGTGAACATCTCCTCCGCAGTAGCGGCACGGGAGAAACGCAAGATCGTGTTGAGGGTCATCCCGAGCTGCCGGGCGACGGACCGCTTGCTGTTCCCGGCGGCGAGAAGAGCGTGGATGGTGGCGTGCTTGGCGCGGGTGCGTTCGGCGAACCGGTGCCCTGTCGGCCAGGGCGACGCAGCTGGTTCCGCCTCTTCTTGCGGCTCCTCAGGCTGGGCCGGCGTGGGATGCAAGCAGCCACGGTGCCGGTAGAAGCATTTCTCGGCGGCTTCGCCCAGGTTGTGCCAGAGATGCCATCGGTCGGCGATCTGGAGGGCCTGCGGGGCGCCGCGGGTGGCACCATCGGCGAAGAAGGGCGCCCGGTCACGGCAGACGATCTCAATGACCGGCCGCTCGGCGAGCCAGGCCGCGAGCGTGTCCGCCTCCCGATCGGGAAGGAGGTCGACCGGGCGACGTGTCTCGACGTCGATGAGCACGGTTCACACCACCATCCAGCCAGGTGATTTTCGGGCGGACTTTAGTGGTCGTAGGCGGTCAGTGCGCGCATGACCGGCTGGCCGCGCATGAACCTGGCTCCACTCATCAGGCCCCCTTGAAATCGATCATCTGGGGAACCGGGAGGCGCTCTACCGGCGGACCGCCGAGATCAGTCCGCCGGGCCGCTCCTCACGCTGCGGCGGGGTGCTGATCGGGCGGCCGTAGGCGGCAGCGCGCTCGCGCAGGGTGTGGCTGTCGGCCTCCCAGCCGTGCCCGACCAGCCAGCCCACCGGGTCGTCGGGCATCTCCGAGACCCACATGGACGCTGCCGATCCCGGCGCGGCGTCCGCGCCGAAGCGCTCGATCACGCCGCGCGAGCCCAATGTCAGCCCCATCCGACTGCCTGCCGCCGACTGCGTGCTGATCCGGGCCAACAGTAGCTCCACCGCGTCCTCGGGCAGATAGATCAGTAGTCCTTCGGCGATCCACGCGGTCGGCACGGCCGGGTCGTGCCCTGCGGCGGCCAGCGCGCCTGGCCAGTCCTCACGCAGATCCACCGCGACGGTGATCCGCTCGCAGCGTGCGACGGCCCGCTCCTGGCGCAGCACCGAAGCCTTGAAGTCCAGTGGCGCGGCGGTGTCGACCTCGAACAGCCGGGTGTCCTCGGGCCAGTCCATCCGGAAGGCCCGGCTGTCCATGCCGGCGCCGAGCAGCACGACCTGCCGGACCCCGGACGCGGAGGCCTGCTGCAACAGATCGTCGAGGAACTTCGTCCTGATGACGATGGAGAACGACACGGCCAGCCGGCGGCGTCGCGCGGCCTCGTCATCGGGCGGCGGCGAGGAGGGCCACAGGCCGCCGGCGGTGGCGAAGGCCTGTGCGAGTGGGTCGCGGAACAGCGCGTTCTCCCGCTCGGTCTCCAGCGCCCGCACCCTGGCCACCCCCACCGCCGTGGCCCAGACTCCCGACGGCTGCACCCGCTCCTGCTCATCAACCACCGCGCCAGCCTAGATGATCGATTCCAAGGGGCCTGATGCGGGGAGCCAGGTTCATGCGCGGCCAGCCAGTCATGCGCGCACCGACCGCCTACGACCACTGAAACCACCATTAGGCGAAGATCAACAGTCACCCTGTGTACGCGAGCACACGAAGTGGACCAGAACCCAAGTTTCGACAGCGGTTGTTCACCGTCTCGGGAGGCGGCCGGATCAGTCCGGGGCGGTGTTCACGAGAACGAGGCACCCGGCGGCCGGCCTTGTTCCCGAACGTCGTCTCGATCCACCTTCCGATCAGGCCCCTCCGGACGGACCTTGGGCTGTCCGGAGGGGCCTCGTCATCGGGAGGTCCAGGGAGGCGGAGTGGAACGGCACCCCAAGGCGGTCGGCCAGGGCACGGCAGGCCTCAACGGCGGCGGTGCCCGGCCGCGGGGTCGCCAAGGCGGTGGTGGCCGGTCGCCAGGTGGCCTTCTCCGAACATCGTCAGTACGCCCCGAACGACCAGAAGACACCCACCTCGTCGTCGGTCACCGCGATCAGGCCCAGGTCCTCGAAGAAGTCGAGGCCGTTGAGGTATTCGGAGGTGAGGAAACCATGGGATTCCGTGCCCTGGAGGCCTGCTGCAAGGAAGTCATGGGCCGGGTCAGAGGCGGCGGCCGTCGCGTTGGTCCAGTAGCGCGCGGTGGGCCCGTACCGGTCGAGCAGGGTTCGGGCATCCGCCAGCACGGCGTCCCGGTCCGGGCGGGAGCGGACGGGGGCGGGCTCCGACTGCCATTCCTCGGCCATGATGGCGAGCGCGGCGACCGCTGCCTGCGCCTCCAGAGGGTACAGGCGGTCGGGGAACTCTGACGCGTCCGGGGGGTCGAAGGGATACGCGGGCACCGTGTGGCGGGCGGCGTTGGTGCGGTCCCAGTCCAGTCGGACCCAGCCCCGAGGGTCAGGGACCGACCGGTGCAGTACGGCGTGGACGTCGTACGCCCAGTCATCATGCCGCCGGGGGCCGGTAGCCGCGAAGGTGTACGTGTCGTCGAGCAGCCGCAGCGCCGCCGCGTTCCAGGGACAGCGACGGCAGCGGAACTCCGCCAGCAGACCGCCGACTTGGCGGGCAAAGATGTCCTTCGGCTCGCAGGGGATACGTCGGAGCTGGTCGAGGGCCCAGTGGGCGAGCTCGCCCCCTCCTTCCGCTGCAAGGCAGACCGGCCCCTGCGGGAGCGGGAGGTCCGTTCCGTCCCAGAGCGCCTCCAGGTGCGCATCGAGGAGGTCCAGGGCGGTTCGGTCGGCAGGCAGTGACATTTCGCCACTCCAGAAGTGGTCCCGTAGGGTGGGTAGTTATGCCCTGGGGGTCATGCCCAGCCCTTGTGCGAGTCCCTGGTCCGCTGCCCCACGCTGCAGCGCCCCACTTTCCCCCGAGCCGCCTCTGCGCCGCAGTACGACCAAGCACACCCCCGCCACGGCCGCGAGCACAACCACCGTGGAAACAATGAAGATCACGGGTCCCCCATTTGTCCGGCGGAACTGTCCTGTAGTTCCATGTTGATCCGTCACTGTCAGTATCAGTGCGATGGCGGGGTTTGTGAATACCGCGATCGTCGCGTCCATGGGCCGTCTCTTTCGGGCTGTGCCGGCCCGGGGTGATCGACAAGACGCGCGCTACGGCGAACGATCCGGAGGA
Source organism: Streptomyces sp. NBC_00353 (assembly GCF_036108815.1). Lineage (NCBI taxonomy): Bacteria > Bacillati > Actinomycetota > Actinomycetes > Kitasatosporales > Streptomycetaceae > Streptomyces > Streptomyces sp. NBC_00353. Next base: position 1,584,533 of record NZ_CP107985.1, read on the forward strand.
ACGACGACACCGTGCCTCACGCGGAACTCGCGGACAGAGTCAGAGGCCCCAACCGTCGGCGGTTCGGGCCTCCCGATCACGGACGAAGAGCTCGACCAGATCTGCCCACGGCGAAGGCCATCGAGATCATGGCGGTCGTCGACCGTGAATCGACCGACCCGGTCCGTATGACCGACAGTCACTGCCTTTCGGCAGACTTTACCGACCGCAATACGAATGTCCTGAGAACCTGTTGGAGGCGCCTCCAACGGCCTCCCGTGCTCGTTCAGTGAGTGGCGTGGTAGCAGTCCCAATTCCTGTATTCACACCCCGGACCCACAGGGCCGCGTGGGTGAACGTACTGGCCCACGCGGCCCGGACCGGGGTGATTACCGGACGTCGTAGGCGCGGGTGATCGTCTGGGTGACCGTGTTGCCGTTGGCGTCGGTGAAGGTCGTCCTCAGGGTGACCTGGTTGCCGGAGGCACCGGCATGGTCGAGGACGGCCGTCCAGTGGCCATCGCGCTGTTCGGTCGTCGCCTGGATCCAGGTGGTGCCGCCGTCGTAGGAGTAGGACAGCGCGGCCGCAGTGATCGCGCCCGGGGTGTATCCGGCGTGCCCCTCAACCGACAGGCCAACCTTTGTGCCGTTCTGCGCGGGCAGGGTGTTCATACCGTCAGCCGGCAGGTCGTACGCCGGGAAAAGGATCGGCAGGCCGCGCGAGAAGACGTCCGGCTCTCTGTGGGAGCGGAAGGTCCAGGAGGTGGTGACGGCGGTGGAGCGCAGCCAGCTCGGGTCCGAGCTCGGGATCTTCTTCAGGTTCTGTGTGAGTTCGTAGGCGGAGTCCTCGTCCGGCACCTTGAACGCGTCGTAAGGCCAGGCGCTGGTGGCGATCTTCTCGCCGTTGCGCTTCAGCACGAGGTTGCCGAGGTCGCCGAACGACCCGCCGACGGACCAGTGGTCGCCGGATCCGTCGAGCCAGAGCGCGGTCTGAATACCGATCAGGTTGCCCTGCCGCTCGGCGGCCAGCACCGGCTTGCCATCGGCGTCACGTGGGGCGGCCGGTCGCAGAGGGCCGCGATACCACTCCTCGGCGCTCCGTTGTCCGGTCCGGTAGGTGCGCTCCTGGTCGCCCATGAACGCGGCAAACGGGAAGCTGGTCATCGCGCCGTGGTACCAGATGTCGTCGCCGGTCGTGTAATAGGCGATGCGGGTAGCGGGCACATGTACCGCGCCGAACGGGCTCACAGGGACATAGTCGCTGCTGCTCCCGGAGGGGCGGACGAACAGGGCGTCGAGGTAGTTTCCTTCCTTGCCCATTGCGTTCCATGTTTCGGTGACCTGAGCCAGCTGGGAATCCTTGGGCCGGTAGACCTTGTCGGTGTGCAGTGGTCCCCGAGTCGGATACGTCAGGTTGTAGGCGTAGGGCGAGCCGCCCTGGGAGCCGGTCGCACGCCAGGTGGGCCGGAACTCGAACGTGCCGTTCTGGGCACGCCCGTCGATGTCCGCGTAGAACTTCCGGACATCGCCGTCGGCCGTCAGTGAGCCGGAGATCTGCCAGGTGTCGTCCCACGTGCGGGAGTAGCTGAACGTGGTGGTGTCAACGTTCGCGGGCCGGTCGGTGTGCAGGCTCAGCCGATGGGCGCGACGGGCGTCGAGGACGACCGTCGTGTCCCGGGTGATCCGTAGCTGCGGCTGCGCGAGGTAACTGATCGACTCGGGCGCGCCGTCGAGGTCGTATGTCGCCACGAAGCTGCTGAGGGAGTAGTTACCAGGGCGGACGCTGTAGGTCTGGTCGGCCGCTCCGGAGTTGCTGCGGCGCTCTCCCTTGTCGGTGTCCAGGCTGACGAGGTCCACGGAGGAGGGGCCGGTCGCGGGCTTGCCGTTTCGGTCCAGCATCTTGACCCGGAGCGTGACCGTCTCCGGCTGGACGTAGAGCGTGATCGGCACGGTGACGTGCACGTCGCCGCCAGTGGCCAGGATCCGGCCGGTGACCGCACCGTACTGGGAGTCCTTCAGACGGGCAGTGGGGTCGATCTGCACCGGCACCTGGGCGGTGGCCCCCGCGGGGACCGTCACCTTGCGCTGCTCCGTCTTGATGATGCCGGAGCGGACTGTGCTGCCGTCGTTGCCGTGCACGCCGTTGACCTTCAAGCCCAGGGTGAGGTCCCTGGCGCCGGTGTTGGTAAAGGGCACCTTCACGGTGGTGCGGTCCGATGCGTCCTGCGGCCAGTTGTAGCTGCCCGCCTGGACGGCGGGTGCGGCGAGCACCTTCTGGTTCACCGAGGCGAACACGTCGAGGACTCCACCGCCGGTCTGGTCGGCGCCGGCGACCTTGCCGCCCGTGCGAGCGGAGGAGACCAGGGCGGCCTTCATCTGCTGTGCGGTCCATTCCGGGTGCGCCTGGCGAAGGACAGCCGCGGCGCCTGCGACGTGCGGAGTAGCCATCGAGGTGCCAGACATCGACTGGTAGGCGTAGACGCCGCGCCCGCCGGCATTGGCAGCCGAGATGTCGACGCCGGGGGCAGCGATCTCGGGCTTGAGCGTGTGCGTGACAGCCACGGGGCCACGGCTGGAGAACCAGGCGGTGCTGTCGTCCCGGTCCACGGCGCCGACGGTCAGTACGTCGGGCACGCACCCGGGCGAGGAGACGGTCTCGATGCCGGAGCCAGCATTGCCCGCGGCGACGACGAACAGCGTGCGCGTGTTCTGCGCGAGCTGCTTCGCGGCCTGCGCCACCGGGTCGGTGCAGTCCCCGGTCGCGGGGCTGCCCAGGCTCATGGAGACGGCGTCGGCCTCCTGGTCGACAGCCCACTGCATACCCGCGATGACCCAGGAGTCCTGACCGTACCCCCCGTCGTTGAGGACCTTCCCGATGAGCAGGGAGGTACCAGGGGCCACGCCCTTCTTGCGTCCCTCACTGGCGGCTCCGGACCCGCCGACCGTGGAGGCGGTGTGGGTTCCGTGGCCCACCCGGTCGTCGGTGGTCTTGGAGTCCGTGAAGTTCTCGGAGGCGGTAACCCGGTCCGCCAGGTCCGGGTGCTCGGCGTCCACGCCCGTGTCCAGCACGGCGACCTTGGTGTTCTTGCCGTCGTAGCCGGCCGCCCAGGCCTCGGGCGCGTGGACCTGCCGGGTGGACCGGTCCAGCGTGGCCTCGACCTTGCCGTCCAGCCACAGCTTCTTCAGCGCGGAAGCGGAACGCGAACGCGAGTCGGTGACGTCCTGCCAGAACGTGGCAGCAGTGTCCTTGTCCGCCTTGAGCGCGACGCCGCCCACGGCGGGAAGCGACAGGCTCCGTTCGGAGCCGCGAGGTGCCTTTGGTGCGCTCTTGGCGACGTCCACGCTGTTGCCGTAAGTGGCGATCAACGGGAGTGTGTCGGTGTGCCCGTCGTCGTACCCCTGGCGGATGAGCCCGGTGACGTTGAACAACTGCTCGTCGACCTTGCCCTCGCTGATGGCCTGGGCGACGCCTTCGGGATAGACGTAGAGGTCCTTGCCCGACTGGTAGGTCCGGAACATCGGCTGCGTGCCGTCCTTGTGGGGCAGCACCGCCGCCGAGCTCCGGCCCGACTTGCCCGTGGTCACGAGGACCTTGTCGCCGGTGACAAGCGTGACCATCGTCTGCTTGCCGCGCTGCTGTGCGGCCTCGCTGCCGACGACGGGGCTCTTCCCCGAGTCGGCGTCATGCGGCGTATCCGCCGCCCCGGACGGTGTGACCGCGCTGAAAGCCAAGGCCGCGGCGGACGCCGCGCCTATGGCTATACGCGTGATGGGACGCATGAGTCTCCCTGTTTGACGCCATCGAATGCCGTGGTGCGGCTGCAGCCTGGCAGAGGTGGGGAGGGCAAAGGGGCGCCCGCGGGTGACGGGTTTCCCGCATGTCGGGTTTCCGTCAGGCGGTCACGACAGAATGCCGGTCACAGCCAGCCCGCTCGGGCGGCGTGCCAGCCGAGCTGCAGGCGGGAATCCGCTCCCGCAAGGTCCATCAGGCGGCGCGTTCGCCGTTCCACGGTCCGGATTGAGACGCCGAGCTGGGAAGCCGCACGCCGGTCGGAGACCCCCGCCAACAGCAGGGACAGGACTTCAAGTTCGCCCTCGGTCGGCCACTGCTCCGCTGCCGCCTGCACCCGTACACCCGTGGTAGTGGGGTGCAGCGGCCGGGCCTGGTCCCATTCCTTCTCGAACAGGTGCACCAGGGCCGTGAGGAGACCGCTGCGGTGCACCACGATGGCGCTCGGCTCGCCACAAGGACCGGCCACGTCCAGAGGCACCATGGCGCGCTCCCGGTCCGATACAACCATCTTCAGTGGCAAGGTCTCGACGAGGCGGAGTTCCAGCCCTGCTGTGATGGCCGCCCGCATGTCCGGTGCCACCTCGTGCCCGTCGAGGTAGTCCTGGGTGGCCACGACCCGGAACTCGACCCCGCGGTCCAGCGCGGAACTCTCCGCCATGTCGGTGTCCTCGCGCGGTACCGCGGTCGGCGCGCCCACAAGGAACACGAGCAACTCCCGCTGCGCGCCGAGCTGCAGCTGGTGGAACCGGTGGGCGACCTGCTCCACACCGACGACCACCTCCACGACGCTGCCCGCGGGATGTGCGGCGGCGCTCCGATACTGCTCGGTGAGCATCGAGAAGGCGGTCTCCGCCCGCTGCAGCGCGTTGCGCTGTTCGACGAGGAGCGGGGCGAGGGCCACGGACGGTGGCGTGAGCCGGTACCGGGTGGTGGTTCCGCCGTTGACTCCCGGGCCGGTGGGATCGAGTGTCTCGCCGCCTGCCTCGGAGACCACCGCAACGAGGCCGCGTGCCGCCAGGTCGCGCAGGACGCGGGCGATCTCGGCTCGCTCCAGTCCGGTCTGCCGGGCGAGGTCCTGGGCAGAGGCGGACGGCCGGGGCAGCAGAGCGGTGTAGACGGCTCCTTCGGCTGCGCCCAGTCCCAGTGCCTGCAGCATCCAGTTCCCCGTTCCCCTCGAGGGGAACCCTATCCCCGCCGCCCGGTGCACCTTGTGGCGGCCCGCAATGTCTGCAGCCTGGAGAGACGCAGCAGTCCGGCGAGGCGTGGTCGCCCCGCGGTCGGGGCCTGCCTACGGTAAGGGAGAAATGCACCATCTGACCGGGAGGTCCCGTGCTCCGTACGCACGCGAAGAAGCCGAGGAGTTCGGTCGAGGCCATCGCACCGCCGAGCGAGGCCGAAGTGGTGCTCGTCGTCGCCTCGGTGACCCTGCTGGTGGTGATTCTGGGGGTCCTGTCGGAGTCCCCGGTGTGGCTTCTTGGGCTTCTCGTGTTCCTTCCGGGGGCGGCGTCAGCACTGTGCACCGTTCGCCAGACGAAGTTCGTGTTCGCCTGGACCGAACTCGTCGTCATCGTCACCATGCTGGTGCGGCACGGGGACGGTCGGCCGTGGCTCGACAGGATCCTCATGATCCTGCTCACCCTCGTCCTGGGTGCGGCCTCCGTCTACGCATGCCACCGCCGCATCAACCGTGAGCAGGAGATGCTTCGGCTGCGCTCCACTGCGGCCGCGATGCAGCGTCACATCCTGCGCCCCCTACCCATGCTCACTGACGACGTCCTGGTGAACGGCGTGTACGAGCCCGTGCAGGAGGACCGCCTGGTCGGCGGAGACATCTACGACGTCGTCGACTCACCGTGGGGGACCCGGGTTCTGATCGGCGACGTCCAGGGAAAGGGCCTCCCGGCGGTTGGCGCCGCATTCGCCGTCATCGGCGCATTCCGTGCGACGGCCCACCGGGAGCCCACTCTGACCGCGCTTGTCGACGCCCTGGACGCCTCCGTCGTCCGGCACAACTCCTATGCCGCGCAGACCGGCGACGACGAACGGTTCGTCACCGCGCTCATCCTCAACATCGACGCGGGCGCGGAAGCGCAGGCCATCAACTGCGGTCACGTCCTGCCACAGGTGCTGCAGGAAGCCACCGTGACGACACCGGCCCTCACATCCGGTGTCCCTCTCGGTCTCGCCGAGCTCGCAGACGAACCCGCGACGGTCGACTGGTTCGTCTTTCCGCCCGGCGCAACCTTGCTCCTGACCACGGACGGACTCACCGAGACCCGCGCCCCGGACGGTGTGTTCTACCCCCTCACCGAAAGCCTCACCCGACGCGTATCGCTCTCGCCCACCGACCTGCCGCGTGCGCTCTACGACGACGCGCGTGCGTTCGCCGGGGGCGGCGGCCAGCACGACGACGTAGCGGTGCTGACTGTGCGACGGTCACCGACCCGCTGAGATGTCTTTCGTTGTACAAGGGAAGCCCCGCGCACGGCAGAAGCCTCCTTCGGCCTGCGGCGGCACACCTTCCACTCCGCCGTGCTCGTCATCGCCGGAGCGGTGGTGTTCCTCGGCGCGACCGGCCGCTGAGAACGCCAGGGCGCCCCCGGCCGATCATGTGACTGCTTCGCGTCCGGGGCGTTGACCGCAGTCGCGCCGACGACCAGGACCCGGACCGTGCGAACCGCCGCAGTGCCTACCGTCTCGTTCGCCGCGGCAACGATCCGCGCGCTGATCGGCCGCAGCTGAGTGGCGTACGCAGACGAGTCCGGGCGCAGGTCCAGCAGTCCGCTCTCCGCGTGGAAGGCGACGGCCTGGACGTGCTCGGGAAGGGCCGGGGAGATGGCGGCCGCGATGCCGGGCCACTGGTCCAGGACGCTTCCGCCGCCGGCCGGGAGGTCCCCGACCTCGTCGGCCATCAGGCTCTGGAGCACGGCGGCGAACCCGGTCGGCTCTCGCCCGTCGCGCCGCAGGGTCGTGCCCGACGCGCCGCGGGCCCTGACGGCCTCGCGCGCCGCTGCCGTGCCACCGTGCAAGGTTCGGATCTCCTTGAGCCCGATGCGCCGTCGCTCGACTGCGAGCGGACTTGCCATAACAGCAAGAAACCTTGCCCCCTCGCTCGGGTGGCTCGCAGGGTGTCCGTATGGATGAGACGGAGAAGAACAGCCTCACTGAGGCAGATGCTGTTGTAGATGTCGTGGTCGTCGGAGGTGGGGTCGCCGGGCTGTCCGGTGCTCTGACGTTGGCGCGTTCCCGGCGGTCGGTGCTGGTGGTCGACTCCGGGGAGCCGCGCAACGCGCCCGCATCCGGGGTTCATGGGCTGTTGTCGCGCGACGGAATCGCGCCGCGTGAGCTGCTGCGGGCGGGTCGGGAGGAGGTCATCGGTTACGGCGGGGGGGTCGTGTCGGACAGGGTGGTGGCCGTCCGCCGTGACGGCGAACGGTTCGTCGTGGACACCGCCAGGGGCCGGAGCTACGGTGCACGGCGGCTGCTGGTGACCACCGGGCTGGTGGACGAGCTCCCCGATGTCTCCGGCCTGCGGGAGCGGTGGGGTCGCGATGTGCTGCACTGCCCGTACTGCCATGGGTGGGAGGTGCGCGATGCGCCGATCGGAGTGCTGGCCGACGGGCCTGCCGCAGTGCATCAGGCGCTGCTGTTCCGCCAGTTGTCGGCGGACGTGACTCTCTTCCTGCACACCGGAGACGACCCGGGCGAGGAGCAGTGGGAGCAGTTGGCCGCTCGCGGAATCAGCGTGGTCGACGGAGAGGTCGCCGCTCTCGAAGTGAGCGACGACCGCCTGTCGGCTGTGCGGCTCTCCTCCGGCCTGCGGGTACCGGTGCGGGCTCTGGTGGTGGCGCCCCGGTTCGACACCCGTGGCGAGGTGCTCGCGGGCCTCGGGCTGACTGCGGTGGAGCACCCCATGGGAGTGGGGAGTTACATGCAATCGGACGCGAGCGGGTTCACCGGTGTCGCCGGGGTGTGGGTCGCCGGAAACGTCACCGACCTGTTGGGCGGAGTCCCTGCCGCCGCGGCCTCCGGAGTACAGGCCGCAGCGGCGATCAACGCCGATCTCGTGGCCGCCGACACCGATGCCGCGGTGGCGCGCCGGAAGGAGACGCGGTTCGTCGATGCCTTCAGCCCGGATGCTGAGGCAGCCGGCTGCGAGCGCACCCTCGGGAATCGCCGCCATGGACTCGACATGCTGCTCCACCCGGGTCACCCCACCGGTCGGTGACTCCCCGCGCCGGCCGGCGGAGTGCGCTTCCTGACCGCCGGCCGCGAACCGCCTCCCGCCTCGTGAGCGGGCGCGGACTACCGCATGCGGTCAGGTCGCGCGGGCACGCAAGTGGGCACGTTCACCCTGCGGGCCGAAGAGGACGAGCAGTTCGACCGCATCGGAGTCGGCAGATCCCAGCCAGTGCGGCAGGTGGGTGTCGAACTCCGCCACCTCACCGGGTTTGAGAACCAGGTCCTGGTCTCCGAGAAGCAGCCTCAGCCGGCCGCTCAGCACGTAGACCCATTCGTGCCCCTCGTGGATTTTCAGGTCGGGTTCGGTGTCCTGTCGGCTGGGCGGGATCACCAGTTTGTGCGCCTGCATTCCGCCGGCCCGGCGGCTCAGCGGCACGAATGTCATCCCGGATCGGCGTACCGGACGAAGGTGCACGCGCGGGTCCCCGGTCCGCGGTGCGCCGACCAGTTCGTCGAGCGGCACTCCGTAGGCGTGGGCCAGTGGCAGCAACAGTTCCAGGGTCGGCCGCCGTCCGCCGCTCTCCAGTCGCGAGAGCGTGCTCTCCGAGATGCCGGTCGTCTCCGCCAGGTCGGCCAGGGTGATGCCGCGCTGCCTGCGCAGTGCGCGCAGTCGCGGCCCGACAGCGGCCAGTACGGTGCTCAGCTCGTCCACGTCCATCATCTTGCTGAAACGGCATGAACAATTGCAAGTGGATGAGCTCGGCGTGGCACCGCACAGCGACGTCGGGCCGTTGAGCCTGAGCACGATAGGTGTCGTATTTGCACGACAACTGCCGTCATTCGCGTCCGACCTCCTGGTGCAGGTGCTCTCGGGACGCCCTCCACGGGGCGCCGGGAAGCGGCGTTGTCGGTGGGCTCTGCCAGGGTGTGCGTCGTGGATGAACTGGTGGAGCGTGTCGACGGTCAAGATCGTGTGCTGGGGGTGGTGGTCAGCCGCCGGCAGGCCATCCGGGAGGGTTGGCTGCACCGGGTCGCCGTGACGGTGTGTCGTGATGAGCGTGGGCGGATCCTCGTCCACCGGCGGTCGGAGCAGCGGTCGCGCTTCCCCGGGCTCTACGAGGTCGTGGTCGGTGGCGCCGTGGATGTCGGCGAGTCCTATGAACAGGCCGCCGCGCGGGAGCTGGCTGAAGAGCTGGGCATTCCTGTGCTGCCGCGCTTGCTGTTCACGTTCCTCAACCGCAGCGGTATGAGCCCTCACTGGCTCGGCGTGCACGAAGCCGTGGTGCCGGATGCCGTGGTCCCCGATCCCGATGAGGTCGCCTGGCATGGCTGGCTGACGGAGCCGGAGCTGCGGCCGGCCCTGCTGGAGTGGCGCTTCACCCCCGACAGCCACGAAGCCTTCAGCCGGTATCTCGCGTTCCGGACCGCGCAGTCCTGACCTTGCCCGCCTTTACTTGCAATAAGCGCGGTAGATGCCAAGAACGATGCGAATCTGACGACAGTTGTCGTGCTCAGCGGTCCAGAAACCCCCTGGTCAGGGTGCTGGGTTGACGACAACTAGCTCGCTCCGTCTCAGCCGTCTAGTGTTTTGAGTCGGGAATTCCATGTAGATGTGTCTTGCTCTATGGCGCGGATGGGGCGGCCGAAGGCCGAGTTGACGTTGTCGGATGAGGAACGGGCCGCACTTGGGGGGTGGGTGCGGCGTCGTTCCACGCCGCAGGCGTGGGCATTGCGATGCCGGATCATTCTGGCTTGCGCTGAGGGTGCCTCGAACAAGGACGTGGCTGCTCAACTCGGCTCCACGCCACAGGCGGTGGGCCGCCGGCGGTCCCGGTCCGTGCAGTACCGAATCGCTGGTGGTGACATGCCGCGTCCGGGCGGACCCCGGACGGTGACGGACGAGCAGGTCGCTGCGGTGGTCACCAGGACACTGGAATCCACTCCGAAGAACGCAACACACTGGTCGACACGGTCGATGGCCAAGGAGATGGGCCTGTCGCAGTCGTCGGTGTCACGGATCTGGCGAGCCTTCGGCCTGCAGCCGCACCGCTCGGAGACCTTCAAGCTGTCGACCGACCCGTACTTCGTCGACAAGGTTCACGATGTTGCGGCCTCTACCCGTGCACCCTTGACTCGGACCACCGCTTTAGGAGCGAGGTGGGGCGATCGTCGGCCTGACCTGTGGATTCCCCGCCTTGGATGCAGTGGGCGGCATGCACCCCTGCGCACCGCGATTCCCCTTGGCTCCCCGCCCGTTCTGGCACGAGAGTGGCACGAGTTCCCTGCTGGTGACCCTCTCGATGCGAACTGTGGGCGGGCTAGTCATTGAAGTCTGCCGGGTCGGTCGCTTAGGCATCTCGGACCGATACCAGTTGACTACGGTCGCGGTGGTTGCTGTACTCCGCTGCTGTACAGCCGCAGCTCAACCAGCGTAGGGAGACCAAGAGGTCGTATGTCTGTCATCGTGCTCGCCGAAAGCCTCGAAGCCGGGAACGTCGTGGAATTGTCCTCGATACGGCAGCCAAGCTATCCGCCTGGCCCAAGTCGCGCACCGTGCCAATGGGATCAAGTTCACCGGACGTGACACCCGTCACTCGACGGAGTGGTCCTTCGGGATGAAGTACGGGCAACCCGCGACGCGCCTCGACTGCTAGCGCCCCCTATTCTCTAGATCATGGAGGACTCGGAGGCGTTTCGCGGGACGGTCAGAGCGCATGCGGCGGCCATGCTGAACGGCGATGCTTCACCGTACGACCCGGCGTTGGAGATCTGGGGTCTCGCTATGCGTGAGCGGCCAGGGGATGACGGTGACGAAGCGTGCTTTTCGCTCCATCTCATCTGGGGCGCGCTGACCGATTGGGTCGAGCTCCGGCCTGCGGAAGCGGATCAAGCCGAGACGCATATGTTCACCGCCGCCCGTGAGTGGCTGACCATCGAGGGTGACCGAGAGACCGAGGCCCGGTACTTCGATCGATGGGTTCACGACATCCTCGGGTACGAGCGTCCGGCTCCGATCCAGACCTAGTCCACGATCTTGAAAACCGTCGTAGCAGCGATGTCACCGTGGGTTCAATCCCACACCCACCGCAGATGAACGGCCCCTGACCAGGAAGTACGGTCGGGACCCGTCGTCATGGGCATTGCCTGTAGGACAACGCTGTTGGCACGATGCTAGGGCGTGATCCAATCTGCCCAACCAAAGGTGAACTTGTATGCGGCGCGTACGGCGTCCCGCCCTCGGCTACCGGCCAGGAGTGCTACAGCCAGGGCGACGACGAACAGCGCGGCAAAGGCGCCAGCGATGATCACGCCCGTGCTCGGCGACCAGACCACTCCCACGAAGACGCTTGCAATGATCGTGATCGCCAAGCCCATGTGGGCAACGGGCAGTTCCACACGAAACAGATTCCGCATCGCACCCCGTGATGCCTGCATGTCTGCGTTGTAGCGCTCTCTTGCCGCATCAGGATCGGCGTTCGATCCCTCCGGCCATTGCTGATCCACGAGCATCCTCCCCCTTCGCCCTGGCCGGGAGCTTAGACCTCGGCCTTGTCCCCATCACCTCAGCCCACCACTCTCCCCAGCTCCCATCCCGTCCGCCTTCGGCCCACACACTGTGGAGCGGGCGTGGTTCAGGGCGTCAAGGTGGAGCGCGCCACCCAAGCTATACACCGAGCGCGCCTGCCACTTCACCCACCTGCCGAACGCCGAGGCCCCCTCCCCCTGCGGCAGGACGTCCTCCGGAGTTGCCAGCGCCGACCACCTCTACATCAAGCACGGGATCCTGGACTGGCTCGCCGACCAGGACGCATGCTCGTGCACCTCGTCGACCTGCGCGACGGCGCGATCTCCGTGAACGTAGCGAAGAAGGTTCTCCTACGACGCAGGCGGTGTCGTGGCCCGCGCTCAGGGAGCGTGGGAGAGCGCAGGCTTCCCGGGCACCGGCACGGTGGCGGTGGCGCAACTGGAGAAGGCACGCGCAGAGCTGCAGGGCTGAGCCGCACCCGCAGCGCGGCCACCGGGCCGGTGTCGGCCGACAGCCTCGGCCGCGACGACCTGCTCGACCTGCTCGACGCCGCCACTCACCGCCGAGTCTTCGTCGAACGGCATGGTCGAGCGCGACTTCACCGTGGGCGAGGTCCTTGGCGTTCTCTGGTCGCCGGCCTCCGGCGCGATCTCGTGCCCCTGGTCCTGATGGGCCACGGCGGCGGCACCCACAAGAAGCATCATGGGGCACAGCGTCCACGGCGCGGTCAGCACGTGGTCAGCGAACAGTGATTGCAGCACGGCGCAGCGCTCGGAGTACGAGCCGGTGAGCAGCGGCTGACCGTCGGCCTGGAGGACGACGAAGGCCACGAAATGCGCCGACAGCTGTGCGGCAAGGGTTCGGGCGGTGCGGGGGCCGGCTACTGCACGGCGCTGCAACGCTCGACGTCATCGGATGCGGATGCCGTACTAATTGTTCGGCCGCCTTCGCATGGGCGTTGTTGTGCCAGCGGATGTAGTGCCGCTGGCACAACGGCCCTTGCTCAGCAATCACGACATTGACAGGTTGTCGAACCCGCCGAATGCGATGACTTGTAAAAACTAGCCCGCGGTGGTCAGCAGCTGAAACCGCCGTCGACCGGAAGGCTGGCTCCGGTGATGAATGCAGCCTCCGGCCCGACGAGGAAGGAGACGGCGGCGGCAATCTCCTCGGGGCGCCCGAACCGCCCCATCGGGGTGAGTGACGTGACGAGCGAGGCATCTTCCGCATCAGCCGGGTTCATATCGGTGTCTATCGCGCCGGGCTGAATCGCGTTGACGGTGATGCCGCGTGGGGCGAGATCGCGCGCCCAGCCCTTGGTGTAGGTGACGACCGCAGCCTTCGTCGCCAGATAGTCGGAGAGACCGGGGAAGGGCACGCTGGTGGTGGCGGATCCATTGGAGGCGATGGAGACGATCCGCCCGCCCTCCGTCAGGAGGGGCGCCGCAGCGACCACCGTACTGACAACCGCTTGAAGGTTGATGGCCAACTGGCGGTCGAATGCGCTCTGGTCGCGATCCGGCGCGTCGACTTTTCCCGTGACGTGCACTCCCGCATTATTGACAAGGATGTCGAGTCGACCGAAGTGATCGGCGACCTGGCGGACAAGATGCTGTGCTCGTCTGGGGTCGGCCTGGTCGGCCTTGACAGCCAATCCGCGACGGCCGGTCGCTTCGATGGCCGCGAGGGTCTTCTTGCCCTTCTCAGGGTCGGCCGCATAACTGAATGCCACGTCGGCGCCATCAGCCGCGAGCCTGACGGCAATGGCTGCCCCCATCCCGCGCGATCCGCCTGTTACCAGGGCGACTTGGCCTGTGAGCTTCTGATGCATGTGTGCCCTCACAATCATTTACCGCAGTTCGGTGGGACTAGTGCCAGCGCGCCCACACGTGTGCCACTCCAGCATCCGCAGCGCGGCGACAATCTCGCCGGCGACGGGTCCACGTGACACAGGTGGGCTGCTTGGTCATACCTAAGAGCCTGGCCCAGCGGGTGGATGCGGCGCCTCACCACGTTGTGGGTACCCATGGCGTGGGTTGGCTGTCCCGCGGGTGCAGGAGCAGGATGGGGGCATGAGCGAGCAGCGAAACACGGAACTCGGCGACTTCCTGCGGTCGCGGCGGGCGGCGCTGACCCCCGCCGAGTTGGATATTCCGACATACGGGACAGTTCGACGTGTTCCGGGCCTGCGGCGCGAGGAGGTGGCTTTGCTCGCGGGTGTGAGTGTGAACTACTACGCCCGCATCGAGCAAGGGGAAAGCCACCAAATTTCCGAATCGGTAATGGAAGCGATCGCCAACGCGCTGCGCCTCAAAGACAACGAGCGACTTCACCTGCTGCGTCTGGCCTCGCCCGGGCAATTCGCCCATCGGGACCCCGGGCCCGAAAAGATCCGCGACTCACTGCTCGCACTAGTCGGGAGCAACAGCGAGCAAGCGGCACTGATCGTCGGACGACATATGGACCTGCTCGGCGCGAACCGGCTCGGCTATGCGCTCTTCGGCCTCACTCAGGGGCAGCGGGCCAACCTGGCCAAACAGGTGATCCTCGAACCGGCGATGCGCGACCTCATGGTCAACTGGGCCGACCAGGTCCGCAATGTGGCCGCCTACCTGCGAATGGCCACCGCTGACCTGTCTGACGATACTCAGCTCGCGGAGTTGATCGGCGAGCTGAGCATCAAGAGTTCGGAGTTCGCCCGATTCTGGGCCGCCCACCCAGTCAGTAAATGCACGCACGGAGTTTACGAGATCGACCACCCCATGGTCGGCCGCCTGACTCTGAACGAGGAACCCTTGGAATTGGGGGAGAACTCCGGGCAACGCGTCATCTTCCTCGGCGCCGCACACGGCTCCGATTCTGCGCAACGCCTGCGACTGCTGGACTCCCTGATCTCTTAGGCCTCCTACAACACCTTGCCAAACTATTTTGCCACCCGCTTGAGCAAAGTACAGGTCATACCCTGGTGATTTTCGTCGTGATATTGGCGAAATATAAAGAATCTACAAAGTCGCCTATGGCTATTGGCTGACCGCTAAGGAGTCCATGTAGAGGCATACCTGCGAGGCCCGCTCACGTTGGATCGACCGACGCGGGCGGGCCTCGGAAGTTGATTCCCAAAACTGTGAACCGTTACGGGTTCAGTGGGGGCTCGATTCTTTGAGAGGATCGAGTCATGGCAGGTCCCTCCCCTTATCCCGTTGAGCAGCGGCGTCGTGCGGTGCGCATGGTCGCCGGGGTGCGCCCAGACTAGGAGACCGAGTGGGCCGCGATGAAGGCTGTCGCGGGCAAGCTCGGCGTCGGTGGGCCGAGACGGCGCGCCCAGTGGGTCCGCTTCGTGATGTTCATCGATGAGCACCGGGACCGCTTCGGCGGCGTCGAGCCGATCTCTGCCGTGCTGACCGGGCACGGTGTCAGCATCGCCGCTTCCACCTACTACGCGGCCAAGAGCCGCCGGCCCTGGCCTGTGGCTGGTTGGGATCTTCATGTGAGGCTGTGGAGCCAGATGATTGCGCCGCGGAGGTGGAGTCCGGCGAGGTAGCTGGCGGGGGTTTCGTCGTAGCGGGTGGCAAGCCCGCGACACTCCTTGATCTTGTTGATGGAGCGTTCCACCGTGTTGCGGTCGCGATAGAGCTCGGTGTCGTGAGCGGGAGGTCGCCCACCCTGGCGCCCCCTCTTCTTCCGGTACGGATGCGCGCTCACGCCACGCCTCCTCACCCTCGCCCAGTGCGCCGGGATCAGTGAACTCTACGACCAGGACGACCTGTTCCGGACGACGGTCGACATGGCACGCCACCGTTTCGGTTCCGGCCAGTACCGCTATTTCACCCATGACCTGCCCCGGCCGGTGGCCGAACTGCGCGCCGCGCTCTACCCGCATCTGCTGACCATCGCCCGCGACTGGGCCGCCCGGCTCGGCCGCCCCGCACCCTGGCCCGACACCCTGGAGGAATGGGTGGCCATGTGTCACGAAGCGGGACAGGACCGCTCGGCCCAGATCCTGCTGCGCTACGAGGAGGGCGACTGGAACGCCCTGCACCGCGACGTGTTCGGCGACATGCTTTTCCCTCTCCAGGTCGTGATCGGTCTCGACGCGTACGGCACCGACTACACCGGCGGGGAGTTCCTGCTCGTCGAGCAGCGTCCGCGCGCCCAGTCGCGCGGCACCACGAACGTCCTCGATCAGGGCCACGGACTGATCTTCACCACGCGCGACCGCCCGGTGGCCACCAGACGCGGCTGGTCCGCCGGCGCGATGCGGCACGGGGTCAGCACCGTCCGCTCCGGCCGCCGCCATGCGCTGGGCCTGGTCTTCCACGATGCCGCCTGAAGCACATGTACACCCTGCTCGGCGCGGACGGACTGCCGTACCCGAGTGCAGCTCCTGGCACGCTCGGAGGGCACCGGCGCGGACGTCTGTACGGCCGGCTCGACTGCCCCTCCGCCCTGCGGGCCCTCGCCGGTGGTCACTACGTCGCGCATCGGGTCTTCTTTGCGGACGAGACCACCGCGATCACGGCCGGATACCGGCCTTGCGCGGTGTGCCTGCCCGCGACGTACGCCCGCTGGAAACAGAACCGGGAGAGTGCCTCAGCCATGGACACCATCGAGGAGCGGAAGCAGGACAGCTCACCTCTGATCCCCGCCTCGGATCTCGCCGAACACGGCGACCTGCCGCTACCGTCCCCGCACACCGAGGCCGAACTCGCCGCACTCATGGGGCTGCTGAAGTACCCCGGGTCCCGCATCGAGACCGTGTCCGTCGGCCACAGCCGCGACGACGCGTCCCGGGCAGCGGCCGAAACCTTCAGCACCGCCTGGCGGGCCGGCGGAGGAACGGTCCTGGCCACGGTCGACTGGCCCGAGTCGGCGGCTTCCTGGCTGCGCCCCGCGACGAGGCTGACCAGTGAGACACCTGACGCCTGGGTCGTCGCAGCCGCCCCGCTCGGCTTCGCCCAACTGGCCCGTCGCCTGCGCCGGAGCACCGATTGGGCCCCTGCCCGTACGGTTGCCTTCGCCTCACTCCAGGACGCCCGCCTGCTCGCGCTCGCCGGAGAAGACGTCCTGGACGGCCTGCGCGGCGCGAGCGCCGACGGCGGCACGTGGAACGTACGCCACGGCTGGTGACCTCCGTGCGGCCTGCGGCAGCCGGCCTTACCGCCGCCCGGCCGGGGTGGCACGTCGGGGCTGGTCGCCGCGCCGAGTCAGGAGACATCGTCGCGAAGCGGTCTGCCGTCGAGGGGGTCGGCGACATTCTGGACGGCCGCCAGGGCGATCCGGATCAGGGGCTCCCCGATCACCCCGGCCACATGGGATGAGAGCACCACCCGGGGAGCCCGGAGCAGCCGGAGTTCCACGGGGGCGGTTCTCGGGGTGGCTCGTGCCCTGGGCCTCGGTGTCAGCAGCACAGGCGGCGCAGGCGGGTGCGCTGAGCTGTCGGACCGCCAGGACACGCAGTGAGGCCCAGCACCGCGTTGCGGTGCCGGGCCTCACTCGTACGCACGCGTATCAGAAGAAGACGCCGCAGCGCAGCAGCACGTTCGCGTAGGGCCGCGCCTCTCCGGTACGTACCACCAGCCGCGCCCCTGCCGACAGCGCCTTGAGCTCGTCGTGTGCGACCAGCTCCAGATCGGGGAGGCACCCTGCCAGCAGCCGGGCGGCCGCAGGATTCGCCTCCCGCACCTCGCGTGCGGCCGTGGCGCCCTCGATCACCAGCTCGTCCAGCAGCCCTTCGAGCACGTCGGCGAAGGAAGGGATCCCGGCGCGGAAGGCCAGGTCGACGACGCGCGGACCGGCCGGGACGGGCATGCCCGCGTCGCAGACGAGGACCCTGTCGCCATGGCCCAGTTCGGCCAGTGCCCCGGCCAGATGACGGTTGAGGATTCCTGCCTTCTTCACAGCGCGGAGACCTCCTCGGCGGTCGGGAAGGACGCCTGCGCGCCTTCCCTGGTGACGGCGGCGGCGCCCACCCGCACGGCGAAGGCGGCAGCCGTCGCGAGGTCCTCGCCCAGGCTGAGCCGCCAGGCGAGGGCGGCGGTGAAGGCGTCACCGGCGCCGGTGGTGTCCACGGCGTCGACCCGGGGGCTCGGGACCCGCACCACGGTGCCCGTACGGCCGTCGGCGACCAGTGCGCCCTGCGCACCCAGCGTGACCACCACCGACCGCGGGCCGAGCGCGAGAAGCTCCCGCGCCCAGTCCTCGGGGCCCGGCCCCGCGGCGTCGCCGAGCGTGAACCGGGCTTCGTGCTCGTTGACCACCAGCGGGTCGCAGGCGGCGAGTACGTCCGCGGGCAGCGGCGCGGGCGGCGACGGATTCAGTACGAACCGGGAACCGGCGGGCCGGGTGCGTGCCACCTCGGCCACGGTCTCCAGGGGGATCTCGAGCTGCGCCGAGACGACCCGGGCGCCGGCGAGCAGGCCGTCGGCGGCCCGGATGTCGCCGGGGGTCAGCCGGGCGTTGGCCCCGGGCGAAACCACGATGCTGTTGTCACCCGACGGGTCCACCGTGATCAGCGCGACGCCGGTGGGCGCACCGCCGACCTGGACGCCACCGGTATCGACACCGGCCGCGCGCTGTGATTCCAGCAGCAGCCGACCATGGGCGTCGTCGCCGACTCTGGCGAGCAGCGCGGTCCTGGCGCCGAGGCGGGCGGCGGCGACGGCCTGGTTGGCTCCCTTGCCGCCGGGGTGGACGGCAAGGTCGGAACCGAGCACGGTCTCGCCCGGCGCGGGTCGACGCTCGACGCCGATCACCAGGTCGGCGTTGGCCGACCCCACGACCAGCAGGTCGTAGTCGCGCATCACTGTCCTCCTTTCACTGAGGTACGGGGGTGGGGCTGGTCAGGAGAAGTCGGCGACGTTCTTCTCCGTCACGACCTTCACCGGCACCTTGACCGTGCTGTCGACCTGCTTGCCGCGCGCGGCCTCGACCGCGTTCTGCACGGCGATCTTCCCGAGCTCCTTCGGCTGCTGGGCGACCGAGGCGTACAGGGTGCCCGCGGCGACCGCCTTCAGACCGTCGGGGGTGCCGTCGAACCCGACGACGTCGACGGACTTGCCGGCCTTGCTGCCGAGCGCCTTGACCGCGCCGAGCGCCATCTCGTCGTTCTCGGCGAAGACGCCGGTGATGCGCGGGTGGGACTGCAGCAGGTTGGTCATGACGTCCAGGCCCTTCGTGCGGTCGAAGTCCGCGGGCTGGGAGGCGACGACCTTGATCCCCGGGTAGGCCTTCAGGCCCTCGGTGAATCCCTTGCCGCGCTCGCGGCTGGCAGAGGTGCCCGCGGTGCCCTGGAGGACGACGATGTCGCCCTTGCCGCCGAGCTTGTCGGCCAGCGCCTTCGCGGCGAGCCTGCCGCCCGCGACGTTGTCGGAGGCGACGAGCGTCGCCGTCTCCGCCTTGTTGACGCCGCGGTCGGCGGCGACCACCGGGATGTCGGCCTTGTTGGCGGCCCGCACCGCGGGTCCCACCGCGTCCGAGTCCACCGGATTGACGATGATCGACTGCATGCCTGCGCCGGTGAAGTTCTGCAGCTGGTTGGCCTGCTGCGACGCGTCGTTCTGCGCATCCGTCACAGTGAGGTCGACTCCCGCGTCCTTCGCTTCGGCCTGCGCGCCCGCCTTCATCTGGACGAAGAACGGGTTGTTGAGCGTGGAGAGCGACATGCCGACCTTGGTGGTCGTACCGGAGTTGCCGGAGTTGAAGAAGGACACGGCTGCGACGACGGCCGCCACGCACACCGCGGCGATCGCGATTTTCGCGGCTCCCTTGCCCCGGGGCCCGGAAGCACCGGACGAGGACGCCGACGTCGTGGACCCACCGCCGGCCCGCCGACGCACCGTGTCCAGCAGGACCGCGAGCGCGATCACGACACCGATGACGACCTGCTGCCAGAAGGCCGAGACGGACAGCAGGTTGAGGCCGTTGCGGAGCACGGCGAGTATCAGGGCGCCGATCAGGGTTCCGGAAGCCTTGCCGACGCCGCCCGCGAGGCTGGCGCCGCCGATGACGACCGCGGCGATCGCGTCCAGCTCGTAACCCTGCGCGGCCTGCGGCTGCGCGGAGACCAGGCGGGAGGCGAGGACGATGCCCGCGACAGCGGCGAAGAGTCCGGACAGGGCGTAGATGACGAGCTTCTGCCGCTTGACGCGCAGGCCCGAGAGCCGGGCCGCTTCCTCGTTGCCGCCGATGGCGTACATCGAACGGCCGATGTAGGTGCGCCCGAGGATGACCGCCGTCACCAGCCCCATCGCGACCATCACGAGGACGGGGACGGGCAGCCACCCGCCGAGCGTGTCGCCGAGCACCGAGACGGAGTCGGGGAAGGGGATCGGGCTGCCCTGCGAGATGACGAGGGACAGGCCGCGGCCGATCGAGAGCATCGCCAGCGTGGCGATGAACGACGGGAGTTTCCCGTACGAGACGAGGACGCCGTTGACGAGACCGCAGGCGATGCCGGTGGCCACGGCGAGGAGCACCGCGATCCACACGGGGACGCCCTCCGACGTCGCCATCCAGGCGAGTACGGTCGCCGAGAGCGCCGCCACCGAGCCGACGGACAGGTCGATACCTGCCGAGACGATGACGAAGGTCACGCCGAACGCGAGAATCGCCGTCACGGACGCCTGCACACCCACGTTCAGCAGGTTCTGAGTGGTGAGGAAGTCGCCGGAGAGCAGCGACATCGCCACTACCAGAACCACCAGGGCGCTCAGTGCGCCGTTGTCGAGCAGGATGCGGCGGAGCGCCGAGGCGCCACTTGCGCCCGTATTGCTCTTGAGCGTGTCAGTGGCCACGGGAGCCCTCCACTTCATCGTTCACATCTGGGGTGGTTGTTACGGACGGGGCGCTCACGGCGAGCGCCATCACCGCGTCCTGGGTCGCTTCGTGCGCGGGCAGTTCGCCGGCGATGCGGCCTTGGGCCATGACGAGCACCCGGTCGCTCATGCCGAGGACTTCGGGTAGGTCGCTGGAGATCATCAGGACCGCATGGCCTGAGGCCGTCAGTTGGTTGATGAGCTGATAGATCTCGACCTTCGCGCCGACGTCGATGCCTCGGGTCGGCTCGTCGAGGATCAGCACCCTGGTGTCGGCGAGCAGCCACTTCCCGATGACGACCTTCTGCTGGTTGCCGCCGGAGAGAGTGCGGACGTGCTGGCCGAGGCCTGCCATCCGTACGCCGAGCTCCTTGGAGATCCGGGCGGCGGCGGTGCGCTGCCCCTTGAGGTCCACGAGACCGCCGCGGCTGGCCGAACGCAGCGTGACCAGGCCGAGGTTCTCCTGCACCGAGGCGTCGAGCACGAGGCCCTGCCCCTTGCGGTCCTCGGGCACGAGCCCGATCCCGGCGCCCATGGCTGCGTTCACGTCGCCCTTGCCCAGCCGCTCGCCGCGCACCTCGACGCTCCCTGCGTCGTAGGGGTCGGCGCCGAAGACGGCGCGGACGACCTCGGTGCGGCCGGCGCCGACGAGTCCGGCGAGTCCAACGACTTCTCCGGCGTGCACGTCGAAGCTGATGTCGTGGAAGACGCCGCCGCGGGTCAGCCCGCGCACGGAGAGCAACGCTTCGCCCGTCTCCGGGCGTTCGCGCGGGTACTGCTGCTCGATGCTGCGCCCGACCATCAGCCGCACGAGCTCGTTCTCGGGGGTCGAGGCGGGCACCTGGTCGATGCTGCGGCCGTCACGCAGAACGGTGACCCGGTCGCCGAGCGCCGCGATCTCCTCCAGGTGGTGGGTGATGAAGACGATCCCCACTCCGTCCGCGCGCAGCTGCCGGACGATCCGGAAGAGCTTGTCCACCTCTTCGCTGGTCAGCACGGCGGTGGGCTCGTCCATGATCAAGACACGAGCGTCCAGGCTGAGCGCCTTGGCGATCTCCACCATCTGGAGCCGGGCGATGCCCAGTTCGCGCACCTTGGCCTTCGGTGAGACGCGCACACCGACCCGGCGCAGGAGTTCCTCGGCGTCCGCCTCCATCTTCTTGCGGTCGATCATGCCGAAGCGCCGCGGCTGGCGGCCGAGGAAGATGTTCTCGGCGACGGTCAGCTCGGGCACCAGGTTGAATTCCTGGTAGATGGTGGCGATCCCGAGCCGTTCGGCGTCCTGGGCGCCGTGGACACGTACCTCGTTCCCGTCGACCAGGATCCGTCCGCTGTCCGGGCGGTAGGCCCCGGAGAGCATCTTGATCAGCGTGCTCTTGCCTGCGCCGTTCTCACCGAGCAGGACATGCACCTCGCCGCGGCGCAGGTCGAAGTCGACGGAGTCGAGCGCGACCACGCCGGGGAAGGTCTTTCGTATTCCCTCGATGCGCAGCAACTCGTCCTGGCTGCTCACAGGTTGCTCCTCCGGTTCGAAGCGGGCTCGCCGCACGACCTGCGTACGACGAGATGGGCGGAAAGGGTGACCGACTGCGGGGGCCGGCCCTCGATGACGTCGACCAGCGCCCGTACGGCGGCTCGGCCGAGGTCTCCGGTCGGCTGGGCGATCGCCGTGATCGGCGGATCGGTGTGGACGAACCACGGGATGTCGTCGAACGCGGCGAGCGCGATGTCCTGCGGAACCCGCAGCCCGCGCGCACGGATCGCGTCCAGTGCGCCGAGAGCCATCAGGTTGTCGGCGGCGAAGACCGCGTCGGGCGGCTCGGGAAGGGCCAGGAACCGCTCGGTGGCACGGCGTCCGCTGTCCGCCTGGAAGTCGCCCTGACCGATGTAGGCATCGGGCAGCGGAAGCCCGTGCTCACCCAAGGCGTCGCGGAAGGCCTCCACCCGCTCGCTTCCGGTGGTGGTGGCAGCCGGGCCGGCGATGATCGCCAGCCGGCGGTGGCCGAGGCGGTGCAGATGGGCGACGAGGTCCCGCACGGCGGGACATCCGTCGGCGCGCACCACCGGCACGTCCACCCCGGGAATCCAGCGGTCCACGAAGACCATGGGGGTGCCGCCGCGCGCGGCGTCGAGTATCTGCGGGGAGCCGCCGTCGGTGGGCGAGACGAGGAGCCCGTCGATCCGGCGGTCGAGCAGCGTACGGACGTGGTGGTCCTGCAGCTCGGGCCGCTCGTCGGCGTTTCCGATGATGACGCTGTACCCGAGGGCGCGCGCCGCTTCCTCGACCGAGCGGGCCAGCGCGGTGAAGTACGGGTTGAGTACGTCGCTGATGATCAGCCCGAGGGTGCGCGTCTGGTCGGTGCGCAGCGACCGGGCGACGGCGTTGGGCCGGTAGCCGAGCGCGTCGACAGCAGCGAGGACGCGAGCCCTCGCGTCGGGGCTGACGGACGGATGACTGTTGAGGACGCGCGACACCGTGGCGACGGACACGCCCGCCTCGGCTGCGACATCTTTGATGCTCGCCACTGCCGGACCACCTCCTTGTGGTTTCCGTGAGCATCGGATCCGGAGGGCGGCGCGGGTGGCACCGACGCTCGTGGAAACGATTACACGAACGATTGGAAACGATTACATGCCCTCGAAGCAAGACCCTCCCGCCACAGCGAGACACAACCGTAATGAAGCGATGCTCATATGAGCGCGACCCGCAGGGCTCGCGGTTCCCGTGCAACCTCCACGCAACGTCGTACGGAGTTACCTGGAGCCGTCGCATCGGTACCGGACAGCGAAAGGCCGACACGTGATCCCCTCGGACGCACCGCTCGTGGAGCTCACCCCCGCAGCCGCCGATCTGGTGCGGCGGCTGCGCGAGGCCCACGGGCCGCTGATGTTCCACCAGTCCGGCGGCTGCTGCGACGGCAGCGCGCCGATGTGCTACCAGGACGGCGAGTTCCGTACCGGCAACTCCGACGTGCTGCTTGCCTCGCTCACCGTCGACGGTGTCGCGGAGCGCGTCCCCTTCTGGATGTCGAAGAGCCAGCACGAGGTGTGGGCGCACACCCGGCTGATCGTCGACGTGGTGGCGGGGCGCGGCAGCGGGTTCTCGCTGGAGGCACCGGAGGGGGTCCGGTTCCTGATCCGGTCGCGCCTCGTCGGCACCTGATCCGCGCAGACCGCGCCCCCGACCCAGTACGTCATCGGGTGTCGCGCACCGCCACGACGCCGTCGAAACACGCCGACGCAGGCCGCGCGCCATCGGGACCGATGGCGATCGGCGCCCAGTCGTTCCTGTACGAGGGGCCCGTGCGCGTCAGCCTGCGTCGGCGGCGTTCGCCGGTGCGGAAGTCGACCGCGGCGAGGTGTCAGGTGCCGCCGTCGCCGAAGAGGTCGGGTTGCGTACGAGGTCGCACCGCCGCCAGGCGCCGGAGCGACCACCATGAGGTGTCCACCAAAGTGCGCTGTGTTTCATGACCACTTCACGGCGGCACAACGAGTCCGATCAGGGCTTGAGACTGCTGACGACGTCGGCCGTGGCCGTCAGTCCCTCCTGAATGCTCGGCGCCATACTCGTCCCCGCCAGGAAGAATCCGAGCAGCGCACAGACGATCGCATGCGAGAGCTTCAGTCCGCCGTTGCGGAGGAAGATCACCGCAAGGACCAGCAGTAACAGCACCAGTGAGACCGAAATGGCCATGGCCAACCTCCTCCGCCGCGCCGGAATGCGGCATTCGGCCGCCAGTGTGGCGTAACGAAGGGGCCATCCGGCGGACTGGCGTGTCCGCCATCCGGGTGTTGACTGACTGTCACCGCCGCCAGCCGTACGGTCCGTCAGACACCGCTCCGGGTAACGCTGCTCTTCGCACGGAGGAAGCGCTCGAGCCCGGCCAGGTCATCCGTGTTGAGATGATCGACCCCTGCTGCCAGCAGTTCGGTCCAGACGGCGTCACGCTCGGGTCCCGCGACGTCGGGCGTCGCCCAGAAGCGGACGCGCTGCCCGCCGCGGTGGGCGGCGCCGACGAGGGAACGGAGCCTGTCCCGTTCGGCGGCGGGGAACGGGCCCGTGCCCAGCCAGCCGAAGCTCTCGGTCCAGTTGCTGCTGATGAGCGGAATGAATGAGGCCGTCGCTGCGGTGCCGAGGTCGTCGAGCCTGCCGTCGTAGAAGGCGAGGCGCGTGCGCTGCGCCTCCATGGGGACGCGGGCGGCCCGGTCGCCGGAGATGACGGGGATGACTGCGCCTGCGCGTACCCGGCCGTCGTGGTACGAGGTCAGCATCCGGCGGTACCGCCGCAGTTGCCGGTCGAGCTCCAGGTAGGCGGCGGCGCCGTCCGTCTTGATGTCGATGAGCAGCTGCACGGGTTCGCGGTAGCCGGCGTACACCGTGCCGTGGTTGGCCCGGACCCTGGCCAGCAATGGGTTGAGGTAGAGCGACGCGAGGGTGCGGGTGGGGTCGAGGTCGGTGGCTTCGTGGGCGACGAGCAACTCCCCGTCCACGAGGAAGATGTCCGCCTCGACGCTGGTGAACCCGTGGGAGAGGGCGTCGTGGAGTGGGTGCGTATGGAGGTAGTCGTTGTGCGCGTGGGCCTGTCGCAGCGGGCGTAGCGGCGGGCGGTGCCGCGCGGCGACGGGCGTGGCGGCCGTCGCCGGCTGAAGGGGGACAGCTGCGCCTGCGGCCAGGGTGGCCAGGGCGGTGGTGACGACGCGGCGGCGGGTCGGGAACGCCATGAATTCTCCCGGGAACGAGGTGCGGACCGGACGGGCGGACGCGACCGAGTATGGGTCCGGAGCAGCACTTCTGGGCAGGTACCTGCCAAGAGTTGACGCGGTCGTCGACCGTCCGTCGACTGCCGTTCCCCCGGGCGGACGGGATCGTGGGCGGAGTGGGGTGTGGCCGGTCCGCATGGTCTGGTCCGGTCGGACTCATGCTCTGCACCGCCCGGTCCGCCCGGTCCGCCCGGTCCGCCCGGTCCGCCCGGTCCGCCCGCCCGCCTGCCTGCCTGCCTGCCCGGAACGACGAAGGGGGCGGGGATACGTGACACGTGTCCCCGCCCCACATCCCGCCGCCGTGGGCGCAGTTCCGTTACGGCGCGGGCAGTTCCATCAGTTCGGCGATCGCCTCGAGGTGGCTTCCGGCCGTGCCGTACGCGATCGCGTCGGCCTTGGCCCGCTTCAGATACAGGTGCGCCGGGTGCTCCCACGTCATGCCGATGCCGCCGTGCAGCTGGATGCACTCCTCCGCGGCGTGGACCGCGACCTTGGAGCAGTACGCCTGTGCCACGGCCACCGCGAGCGGCGTGTCGGGGCTGCCGGACGCGAGGGCGTCCGCGGCGTTTCGCGCGGCGGCGCGGGCCGAGACGACCTCCAACCAGAGCTGCGCCATCCGGTGCTTGAGCGCCTGGAACGAGCCGATGGGCCGGTTGAACTGATGCCGTTCGCGGGTGTACCTGACCGTCTCGGTCAGGCACCACTCGGCGAGGCCGAGCTGCTCGGAGGCGAGCAGCCCGGCACCGGCGAGCAGGCCGCGGCGTACGGCGGGGCGTGCCGCTTCCGCGTCGGCAAGGAGGGTTCCGGTGGCGGCGGTGAGGGTGACGGTGGCGAGCGGGCGGGTCTGGTCGAGCGGGACGAGCGGCTCGACGGTGACGCCGGGCGCATCCGCCTCGACCGCGTACAGGCCGTCGGTGGTCGGCACGAGCAGTACATCGGCTGCGGCCGCGTCGGCGACCGCGGTGACGGTGCCGTCCAGGGTGCCGGTCACGGCCTCGGCCGCCGAGCTGTTCTCCGGGGCCGTGGGGAACGGCACGGCGAGGACCGCGACCTTGCGTCCTGCGGCCAGCTCGCCGAGCAGTTCGGCGACCGGCCCGTCCTCGCTCCCCAGGGCGAGGAGCGTCTCGGTCGCGACGACCGCGCTGGTCAGATAGGGGGCGGGGGCCACACTGCGGCCCAATTCCTCCAGAACCACGGCAGCCTCGCGATGACTCGCGCCCTGGCCGCCGAGCTTCTCCGGCACGAGCAGCCCGGCGGCGCCGATGTCGGCGCCGAGAGCCTTCCACAGCTGCGGGTCGTACGGCGTGTCGGACTCGATGCGGGCGATCACCGTCGGCGCGTCGGACCGGTCGGCGAGCAACGACCGTACGGTTGACCGCAGGTCGTCCTCGGCCTCCGAGTACAGCAGATCGGGCGCCACGGTCTCTTCGGTCTGTGCTGTCATCGGGACAGGTCCTTCCAGGCGACGTCCTTGTCGTTGCGCGGCTCGGCGGGCAGCCCGAGGACGCGTTCGGCGACGATGTTCAGCAGAACCTCGCTCGTGCCGCCCTCGATCGAGTTGCCCTTGGACCGCAGATAGCGGTAGCCCGCATCGCGTCCGGTGAAGTCGACCAGGTCCGGCCGGCGCATCGTCCAGTCGCTGTACAACAGCCCCTCTTCGCCGAGGAGTTCGACCTCCAGTCCGCTGATCTCCTGGTTGAGGCGGGCGAAGGCGAGTTTCATGCCGGAGCCTTCGGGGCCCGGCTGCCCGGCGACGAGCTGCTGGCGCAGCCGTTCGCCGGCCAGCCTGGCGACCTCGGCCTCGACCCAGAGGGTGAGCAGCCGCTGGTGGAGATCATGGGTGCGCAGTTCGGGACGTTCGCGCCAGGTCCTGGCAACCGGGCCGATCATGCCGCCCTCGCGCGGGATCCGGGATCCGCCGATCGAGACGCGCTCGTTCATCAGGGTGGTCTGGGCGACCTTCCAGCCGGCGCCGACCGGGCCGAGCCGTCGGCTGTCGGGGATGCGTACGCCGGTGAGGAAGACCTCGTTGAACTCGGCCTCGCCGGTGATCTGACGCAGCGGCCGTACCTCGACACCCGGGTCGGTCATGTCGCAGATGAAGTAGCTGATGCCGCGGTGCTTGGGCAGGTCCGGGTCGGTGCGGGCGATGAGGATCGCCCAGCGGGCCACATGGGCGCTGGACGTCCAGACCTTCTGGCCGTCGACGATCCAGTCCCCGTCGGCCTCTTCGCGCACGGCGCGGGTGCCCAGTGCGGCCAGGTCGGATCCGGCGCCCGGCTCGCTGAAGAGCTGGCACCACACCTCCTCGCCGACCCACAGGGGGCGCAGGAAGCGCTGCTTCTGCTCGTCGGTGCCGAAGCCGAGGATCGTGGGGGCGGCCATGCCGAGGCCGATGCCGATGCGGCGCGGGTCGTTGTCAGGGGCGCCCGCTGCCGCGAGTTCGGCGTCGACGACCGGCTGCAGGGAGCGCGGTGCGTCGAGTCCGCCGAGCCCGGCCGGATAGTGCACCCACGCGAGGCCGGCGTCGAAGCGGGCCCTCAGGAAGTCCGTGCGCCCGGTGGTGGCCGGGGGGTGTGCGGCGAGCAGCTCCCGGGTGCGGCGGCGGAGTTCGGCCGCGTCGATCGTCGTCATCGGGCAACTCCTGCCGGAAGGACGACGATACGGCCGGTGCTCCTGCCGTCGGCGACACGCTGGACGGCATCCGCCGCCCCGCCCATCGCGACACGCTCGCTGATCAGCGGCTTGATGACGCCGCGCGCCGCGAGCGCGGTGAGCTCCTGGTGGCAGGCGCGGACCGCGGCCGGGTCCTTGGTGTTGTACAGACCCCAGTGGAGCCCGACGATCGAGTAGTTCTTGACGAGGGCGTGGTTGAGCGCGGGGGTGGGGATGACGCCGCTCGCGAAGCCGACGACGATCACCCGGCCCTCGAAGGCGATGCACTTCACGGACTTGGCGTACGCGTCGCCGCCGACCGGGTCGTACACGACATCGGCGCCGCGCCCGCCGGTGGCTTCCTTGACCGCCGCGACAATGTCCTCGGTGCGGCGGTCGATGACCAGGTCGCAGCCGAGCTCATGGGCGATCTTGGCCTTCTCGGGGCCTCCGACGACACCGATGACCTTGGCCCCGGCAGCCTTGCCGAGCTGGACGGCCGCGCTGCCGACACCGCCCGCCGCGGCGTGTACGAGGAGGGTCTCGCCCGCCTGGAGGTGCGCCCTGCGGTGCAGTCCGAACCAGCCCGTCTGGTAGCCGATGTGCAGAGCGGCCGCCTCGGCGTCGTCCAGGGCGTCCGGGGCCGGCAGCAGAGCCGCCTCGTCCGCGACGACGTACTCGGCGAAGCCGCCGTTCGGCAGGGCGGGGGTGGCAAGGACCCGGCGCCCGTCCGGCGTCTCGCCGCAGATCTCGACTCCCGGGGTGAACGGCAGGGGCGGCCGCACCTGGTACTGGCCGCGGCAGAGCAGCGCGTCCGGGAAGTTGATGTTCGCCGCGAGCACCTTGAGGAGCACCTGCCCGTCGCCGGGCGTGGGCCGGTCCGTCTCCTCGAGCCGCATCACCTCGCTCGGCTCGCCGTTCCGGTGCACTCGCCATGCCTGCATGAGGGGCCTCCACAACACTGTCGGCATTACCACTGCTCCGGCGCATACTAAGCGGTCGCTTGCCGGACTGGGAACAGCCTGCCCGGACCGATTCGTCCGGGCCGGGACATGACTGCGCGCCCGGCACGCCCCGAGAGGTCGGGGGATGCCGGGCGCGCGGCCGGTCGGAGCAGAGCCGGCCGGTGTCGAGGGCCGCTCCGACGGCCCCTACCGGTTCAGCCGACCACCAGCTCGGCAATCTGCGGCGCCGCCGACCCGGCGCGCCAGGCGAGACGTACCGCATCAGCTGTGCGACCGGTCGTATTCACCCTGGTGTACGGACCGTCGAGCTCACCGACGGTGTGCCAGGTTCCGTCGGCGCCCCGCAGCTGGATGTCGGCGAGGGCGTCCGACCCGGCCGGCTGCAGGACGGTGACGGACCCGACGGAGCGCGCGGAGCCGAGCCCCAGCTCCAGCGCCTCACCGGCCTCC
Organism: Streptomyces sp. NBC_00353; assembly: GCF_036108815.1. NCBI lineage: Bacteria > Bacillati > Actinomycetota > Actinomycetes > Kitasatosporales > Streptomycetaceae > Streptomyces > Streptomyces sp. NBC_00353. Next base: position 1,613,656 of record NZ_CP107985.1, read on the forward strand.
GGCGCGCGCGCCGCCCGGTAGACGGTGCCCGGGTCGCCGTCGGCCGCCGAGCGCAGGGCGGATCCGGTGGCGGCGGGCGGTCCGCCGGCCACCGCACCGTCCTTCAGCTCGATGGAGAACTCACGCACGACAAGCCAGTTCGTCTGGCCCGCGGTCGCCCGCGCCCGCACATAGCGGGCCTTCGTACCGGCGGGGACGGTCGCAGTGACGTCCGGCTTTCCGGAGAACGTGGTGAGCTGCTGCCAGCTCTGCCCGTCGACGGAGTACTCCAGCACGCCGTCGTGGAGGTAGTCGCCGGCGCTGCCGGGCTTGGCCATGGCGAGGGTGATGTCGCCGATCTCCCGTGCCCGGCCCAGGTCGACGGTGACCTGATCACCGGCGGCGGGGGCCCCGTCGCTCCAGAAGTACGTCGAGTCGTCGCCGTCGAGCATCCGGGCGACCGTGTTGGTCTGGTACGTACCGAGGCTGGTGGATGCCGTGGGCCTGCCGCTCACACCGATGATCCGGTCGTGCTCGGCATTCGCCTTGTCGACGAAGCCGTCCAGCACCCCGTTGCCGACGATGACCGGCACCTTGCGGCCGTCGAGGCCCGTGTAGGTGAAGGACTTCGCCTCGGCGACGAGTGCGGGCAGCTGCCGGCGGATCTCCCAGGCCTGCGCGCCCTTTCCGGCGCGGGCCGCCTCGACCATGCCCAGGGCGGTGCGGGTCGCGGTTGCCCAGGCTTCGGTGGCGTCCAGCCAGGGGCCGGCGTCGTCGATGAACCCACGGTCCGGGAGGCTGCTGCGCAGGCGGTCCGGGGTGTTGCCCAGGTCACGGAGCACAGAGGTGAGCCGCGCCGCGTCGCCGGACTTCCAGTAGCGGGCGAACTCGGCTGCCAGGTCGGGTGCTTCCTGCTTGTTCAGGGCCGAGCTGTAGTTGATGTCGGCGAAGGCCCGCAGCGCCTTCTCGGTGCGGGCGTCGCCACCCGCGTACTCCTTGAGCCCCTGCAGCCACGAGGCCCGCTCGTCGTACGCGGCGTCGTTCCAGGAGTAGTCCGCCACCGTGTAGAGCGAGAGCTTGGAGGCGTACGGCTGGATCATCGGGTTGGCGGTGATCCCGGCGAGCTCCCCCGGCAGCCCCTTCTCGCGGCCGTTGAACGGGCCGAGCAGCAGCCGGTTGGTGACGTAGTCGTTGACCGGGTAGTTGTCCCAGGTCAGGATCGGGTGGTTGAAGACCGTGCGGGCGGCCTTGGCCTGGGCGACGGTCATCGTCGGCGCGATGACGCCGACACCCGTCCACTCGACGAGGACATCGGGGTCGAGCTGCTCGGCGAGCGCCTTCTTGTAGGCCGAAGCCGAGACGTTGTAGTACTCGGTGGGCACCATCTGGAGCGGCTGGGCGCCCGGATGCGTGGCGATGAACTCCTTGTTCACCTTGTTGAGGAGGTACGCCTGCGCGGCACCTGCCGCACCGCCGCCGGTGCCCCACTTCTCCTTGTCCGCCGCGCAGTTCCAGTCGGTGTAGCTGATGTCGTCGAGCGGGACGGCAAAGGTGCGTACACCGATGTCCCAGATCGTCTGGAACTTGTCGACGAGCGCCTTGGCGTCGGCGTCGGAGCTGTAGCAGACGGAAAGTCCGGGCGAGAGGGCGTAGGTGAACTCGACGTGCCGCTGCACGGCCCGGTCGGCGAGTTCCTTGATCTGCGCCAGCTGATCGGCGGGGTACTGGTCGCGCCACTTCGCGCGGAGATACGCGTCGTCCTTCGGCGAGTACACATAGATGTTCATCTTGTGCTCGCCGTAGTAATCGAGCTGGTCGAGACGGGCCGCATGGGACCAAGGGGTGCCGTAGAAGCCCTCGATGACGCCGCGCAGCGCGGTGCCCGGCCAGTCGCGTACGGCAAGCCCGTCGACCTTGGCGCCGGGGTGATTCTGCCGCGGCAGGATCTGACGGAGGGTCTGGGCGGCGTAGTACGTGCCGGTGGTGTCCTTGCCCGCGAGGACGATGCGGTCGGCGCCGATGCCGAGGACGTATCCGTCGGCGGGCAGCGCGTCGGGGCCTTCGATGTGCTGATGCGCGAGTGCGGCGGAGACACCGATGTGGACGGTGAGTCCGCTTCTGCCGGGGCTGTCGCTCCGTACGATCCGCTGCGCGCCGGCGCGGCGCAGTGCGGCTTCGACCACCTTCACGGAGGGCTCGTCGGAGGTGTCGCCCGTCACGAGGGTGACGGTGGGGCTGATCGTGATCCGGTCGGACCGGGTCTTGACCGATTGCGGGGTCGGGGTGATGGCCGGAGTGCGTTGGCCGGTCGCGGCATTCCTCAGGGCGTCCGTCCGGCCGCTGTCGGCGGCCTGGGCGGCCGGCGCGGCGGTCAGCAGGCCACCGACGAGCAGACTCGCGACCGCGCCGAGCGCGGTGAGACGGGGTGGGCGAGGCGTCACATGTCCTCCATGGGTCACTCAAGTCACCAGAGTCGCGCAACACAACGTGACCGAATTCAACATCGTGGCGCCCACATGTCAATGGTCTGGACAACATCAACGCTTGGACCTGGTGTTTTGTCTTCGCAGGAGGGGTACTGATACGCCACGCCGGGTCGCGAACCGCGGGCCCGAGCAACCGCCGAAGGCACGGGAGGAGCCGGCGATGCTCGCGGCGGGCACAGTGACGGCCCCGGTCGGCGACATCCGGGGCCGACGCAGATCACCGAAGTGCTCGACGCGGCAGCGGCGGTACGGGGCTCCCGGACATGCTGATCAGCAACGGGGTGACAAGTTCCGGTCCCCCGCAGAGGAGTTGTCGGCGAACGCCTGCCGGGCGGCGGACCACGGGCGTGGCCGACTCACGAGGCGCGCCAGCCGCTCCACCGCAGGACCGAGACTTCGACCACCGGCCCGTCGGGGGGACGGTCGGCGTACTGCTGGTATTTCGCCGTGAGCAGTCCGACGCAGCGGGCGGCCTCGGGGAAGCGATCCGGAGACGGGAGCACGCGCGCCTCGCCATCGGCCCGCACCCACCACAGTCGGTCCCAGTCCTCCTCGTAGTGGTCGGTGAGCAGGCAGACCGACGGGTTGGCGGCGATGTTGGCCAGGCGTTTCAGCCGCACGGTCCGCTTCGGTTTGTGGTCCACGGCCAGCATCACCGTGTCGCCGTCCAGGGCGAACACCACCGGCACCAGGTGGGGGCGGGAAGCCGCGTCGGTCGTCGCGAGGTGGGCGATGCGGGCCGCGGCGAACCTCTCCCGGGCCTCAGCACTCGTCAGAGCGGGCATCGCACCCCTTACGACAGTTGCGGCAATCACTGCGGACGGTCGGAGACTTCGGGATCGGCCCCACATCCGGAGGCGCAGTCGTCTCCGGTTTCTCAGCGGTACCCGGCAGCCACTTCGGCCAGCCGGTCGAGATACTCCAGCGTCTCCCGTTCGGGCATCGTCGGCAGATAGAGCAGCAGCCGTTCGACGCCCAGACCGATGTAGCCCTCGATCTGACCGGGGTCGTCGGGAGCCGCGTACACCGTCACCGGCACCTCTCGTTCGGCAAGTGCGCGCAGCCGCTCGATCCGTGGACCGAGCTCCTGCGGTGACGCACTGTTGGCCAACCACGCGTCTCCGAGCTGCGCCACCCGCGGGAAAGCACCCTCGCCGCCGCCGACGTAGATCGGCGGATGGGGGCTCTGTACGGGTTTGGGCCATGCGAAGACCGGATCGAAGTTCACGAACTCGCCATGGAATTCGGCTCTCTCCGAGGTCCACAGCTCCCGCATGGCCCGCAGCCGCTCGTCGGTGAGCCGGCCACGGGTCGAGGGATCCGTGCCGTGGTTCCGCATCTCCTCACGGTTCCAGCCGACACCGATACCGAAGATCACCCGGCCGCCGGAGATCAGATCGAGCGAAGCGACTTCCTTCGCCGTGATGATCGGGTCCCGCTGCGGGATGAGCGCGATGCCGGTGCCCAGCAGCAGCCGCTCGGTCACCACGCCGATCGCGGTCAGGGCCACGAAGGGGTCCAGGGTGCGGTAGTACATCTCCGGCAGTTCACCACCGCCCGGGTAGGGCGTCTGACGGTCGGCCGGGATGTGGCTGTGCTCGGCGATGAACAACGAGTCGAAAGAGCGTTCTTCGAGCGCGGTCCCGAGCGAGGTCGGGCCGATGCCCTGGTCGGTGATGAAGGTCGATACCCCGAATTTCACGGTGGCTCCGTCAAGGATCGAGTACGGGAAGGGACGGGTGGCACAGAACTGTTGACTACCCGCCCCAGGCGTTCCCGCTTCCATGACCACCCGGGAGAACCATCGCGGAGCAGCGTTGCCGGCTCCGCGACCACACGAACGCCTCGTGGGTTCGCTGCGCTCGAAGAGCTCGAACGCGCAGCGCGATGCGTCGGCAATGACTGCACGGAATGCCCCGGGCCCGCGACGCGAAGTGCCCCACGACCGCGGAGCACGCCCGCCGATCCTGCCCGCGCAGCGGTACGTGGATCCGCGGCCCGGCGCGCCGGTAGCCGCCTCGCCGCGAGTGGCCCGTGGGCGACCTCGCGCCCGGCGGCGCCGGGTCCGCGACGGCCACCCGTCGTTCGGCACGTCACACCGGAGCCAGAGATACCCCCCGGGGTATAAGTGCTAATCTCGGATGAGAGATACCCCCCGGGGTAACCCGTACGGAAGGAATCACGCCGTGTTCTTCGTCGACACCATGGAGACCGCCGGCCTCGGCAACCGCAGCTATCTGGCGGGCGGGCGGCACTCCGCCCTGGTGGTGGACCCGCCCCGCGACATCGACCGGGTCATCGCCGCAGCGGCACGACGCGGCGTGCGGATCGCCCTGGTCGTGGAGACGCATCTGCACAACGACTACGTGACCGGCGGCCTAGAGCTGGCGCGTGTCACCGGGGCCGCATACCTGGTGCCCGCCGCCGCGCCGGTCTCGTTCGACCGGGTGCCTGTCGCCGACGGGCACACCGCCCCGGTCGACGAGGGCCTGACGCTGCGCGCGATGGCCACACCCGGGCACACCCCGCACCACACCTCGTACGTGCTGGAGGAGGACGGCCGCCCGGTGGCCGCCTTCACCGGCGGTTCGCTGCTGATCGGCAGCGTGGGCCGGCCCGACCTGGTGGAGCCCCGGCTCACCGCCGTGCTGGCCCGTGCCCAGCACGCCTCCGCGCACCGCCTCGCCGACGAGCTCGACGACGCCGTGCCCGTGCTGCCGACCCACGGCTTCGGCAGCTTCTGTTCCTCCGCGCAGGCCGACGGGGACACCACGACGATCGGTGCCGAACGAGCCCGCAACGACGCGCTCGTCAAGGATGTGGACACATTCGTCGCCGAGCTGCTCGCCGGGCTGGACGACGTCCCCGCCTACTACGCGCACATGGGCCCGGCCAACGCCGCAGGTCCTGATCCGGTCGATCTGACCCCACCCGCCCGGGCCGACGCCGAGCAGATCGCGCGGCGGCTGGCCGCGGGTGAGTGGGTGGTGGATCTGCGCAGCAGGGTGGCGTTCGCCGAGGGGCATGTCGCCGGTTCGTTCAACTTCGAGGGCGAGGGCCTGCTCGCCACATATCTGGCGTGGCTGATCCCCTGGGGCAGGCCGGTCACCCTGCTGGCGAACAGCGCCGACGACGTCGCGCACGCCCAGCGCGAGCTGGCCCGGGTGGGCATAGGCCGCCCGGTGGCCGTTGCTACCGGCGACCCGCGGACCTGGGTCCGCACCACGGACGAGCTGCGCTCGTTCCGCAGGTCGGACTTCGCGGGCCTGGCCGCGGCACGCGAGCGTGGCGAGCAGCCGGTGATTCTCGATGTCCGCAGGGACTCCGAACGCCGGGCGGGAGCCATCGCCGGGTCGGTGCACATCCCGGTGCACGAGCTGCCCAAGCGGCTGCACGACGTGCCGGACGGCAAGGTGTGGGTGCACTGCGCGGGCGGGATGCGGGCGGCGATCGCGGCGTCGCTGCTGGACGCCGCCGACCGTGAGGTCGTGGCCGTCGACGACGGGTTCGCCGCTGCGGAGGCCGCCGGTCTGACGATCGCGGCTCCGGCAGTCGGCGCACCCGACCGGACGACCGGCACCGCGCCGGCCGCCGCCTGACCGTCGGACCTCCCCGTCCTGCACTCCTGGAGCACCTCCCCATGCCTTCCCTGATGTCCCTCTTCCGGCGCGGCCCGGGCCGCGTCACCCCGGCCGAGGCCCGTCGGCGGACCGCCGATGGTGCGGCGGTCCTGCTCGACGTACGCGAAACCTCCGAATGGAACGCCGGACGCGCTCCGGACGCCGTCCATCTGCCGCTCTCCCGGCTGGCCGCCGGGCAGGCTCTGCCCGCTTCGGCCTCGGGCCGCCCGGTGGTGGTCATCTGCCGTTCCGGCCACCGTTCCCGGCAGGCCGCCCGCATCCTCGCCGGACGCGGCACCGACGCCGTCGACGTCACCGGGGGCATGACCGCCTGGGCGGCCGAGGGGTTGCCCGTGCGGAACCGTCACGGAGCGGCGGGCACCGTCGCATGACCACCCTGATCCTGGCCCTGGTCGCCGGTGCGGTGGTCGGTCTGGCACTGGGCGGGCTGGGTGGCGGCGGCAGTGTCCTCGCCGTTCCCGCACTGATCTATCTGCTCGGCTTCACCCCGGCCGCGGCCACCACCGCCGCTCTGCTCATCGTCATCGTGACCTCCCTGACGGGGCTGGTGGCGCATGCCAGGGACGGTCACGTCCGCTGGCGAACCGGCGGACTCTTCGCGATGGCGGGGATCGTGCCGGCAGCGGTGTCCGGGGCACTGTCGGTCCGGATTCCGGCGGGTGTGCTCACGGCGGCGTTCGCGGTGCTCGCGGTCGTGGCCGCGGTGCGGATGATCCGGCCGCGGGCGCCTGCGCGGTGCGAGGCGACTTCGGCCGAGGAGTACGCCCCGGACCCCGCCGACCGTACGGACGCCGGGCGGGCCGTGCGCGCCGGGGCCGGCCTCGGCTCCGTGACCGGGTTCCTCGGGGTCGGCGGCGGATTTCTCGCCGTGCCCGCGCTGGTCACGCTCCTCGCCGTTCCCATGACGGCAGCGGTCGGTACCAGCCTGCTCGTCATCACGGTGAACTCCACGGCCGCCCTGGCCACCCGGCTCACCACCCCCACCTCGCTGGACTGGGCGGTGATCGCCCCGTTCACGGCGGCGGCGGTCCTGGGGGCCTGGGACGGCAAGCGTCTCGCCACCAAGGTGTCCACTGCCGCACTCCAGCGGATCTTCGGCGCAGCACTGATCGCCGTTGCGCTCTTCATGCTGGTCGATACCGTGGTCTGAGCGACGTCACGCCGTCGACAGCAAATCGGGATCCGGGCTCAGGCGAGCGAGAGGAACAGCTTCTCCAGCCGGGCGCGCATCTGGTTCCGGTCGGCCGGTTCGGCGGTGTCGTCGGCCATGCAGTGCTGAAGGCCCGTCGCGATGATCGCGAAACCCGCCCGGTCGAGCGCGCGCGAAACGGCTGCCATTTGCGTGATGACGTCCTCGCAGTCCCGGCCTTCCTCGATCATCCTGATGATCGCGGCAAGCTGGCCCTGAGCGCGGCGAAGGCGATTGAGGACCGATTTCAGTTCGTCGGCCGCCATGTCAAGTTCCACACATCCTCCTTCGAATACCCCAAGGGGTATTCTAGCCTGTCCGGGGTACGCCCCGGCGACGAAAGGAAGCATCCCTCGTGACCAGCCCCGCCTCCCTCTCCCCCACCCAGGCCGCAGCCCGGATCGGCGAATTCACCGTCATCGACGTGCGCGCCCCGGGCGAGTACGCCTCCGGGCACGTGCCGGGCGCGCTGAACATCCCGCTGGACCGTCTCGACGAGGCGCTGCCCGCCCTGAAGGCGGCGTCGGCCCGCGGCTCCCTGCTCGTGGTGTGCGCCTCCGGTGTCCGTTCCACCCGGGCCTGTGACGTTCTCTCCGCGGCGGACATCGACGCCGTCACACTCTCCGGCGGCACGTCGGCATGGGAGGGCGAGGGCCACGGCCTGGACCGCCCCGCCGGCGCCCGGGCCACCTGGCCGATGGAGCGTCAGGTCCGGTTCGCCGCCGGTTCGCTCGTGGTGGCCGGTCTGCTCGCGGGCCGGCGCTTCCCTGCCGCACGCTGGCTGTCGGCGGGCGTCGGCTCCGGTCTGGTCTTCTCCGCGGTGACCAACACCTGCGGGATGGCCGCCGTTCTCTCGAAGCTGCCGCACAACCGGGCGCCGCGCTCGGCGGCGGACTTCGACGCCACGCTGGACGCACTGCAGAGCTGAAGCGGTACGGAAGTGCCCGTACGGCAGGAGCCGGTCACGCCACCCGCGTGACCGGCTCCTGCCGTGAGCAGGCAGGTCAGACGTCGTCCCGGACCAGGGCCAGCAGCCGGTCCAGCACCTGCGGTCCCCCGGCGCGCAGACCGTCGTGCTCGAACTCGTTCGTCACCCAGGTGCGCAGTCCGCGGATCGACGCGGCGGTGCGCAGCGCGTGTTCCGTGTCGACGTACATGTCGTCGTGGTAGACGGCCGCGGCGACCGGCACCTGATTGGCGGAGAGGCGCTCGGGGTCGTACAGCTCGGGCCAGTCGGTACGGGAGGCGAGCAGTTCGGCGGTCTCGCGCAGCGGGCGCAGCGCCGGGTCGACCTCGAAGTGCCAGGGGTGGATGGTCTCGCCGGTGAGGAGCACCGGCCCGTCGCCCGCCAGAGCGGTGGCGACGTCGAACTGCGGAAATTCGGCGCGGACCCGCTCGGCGGCCCAGTCGGTGGGCTGCTTGCCCTGGCCGTAGATCGCCTCGTGCATCAGGGCGTACAGGGGGTGGCCCGCGAACGAGTTGGCGGTGCGCATGGCTTCCTGGAACGTGTCGGAGAGCTCAATGCCCAGCGGTGTGCGGACGAAGGCGTTCTCCAGCAGGTAGTGCAGCTGATGGCTGCCGTTGCCGCCGCCCAGCATGATGCCCAGGGACTGGAACCCCTCGGGCGTGAGGCGGTGTCCGGCGCTCTCCGGGCGGTGCTCCGCAAGGTACGCGGCGATCTCGCGGACGCGCTCGACGTCCTGCGGGTAGCGGGCGTAGTGGGCGGCGACCTTGCGCTCGATCCGTGGGTACGCGGCGCGGTACACGTCGTCCGCGTGGGCATCGAGCGAGGGCAGCCCGCCGGTGATCAGGACAGCCTTGAGCCCCTCGGGGGCGGCCGACAGGTATCGGACCGCGCAGAAGCCACCGAACGACTGTCCGAGCACGGTCCACGGGGCGCCGCCGGTCAGCTGCGGCCGGATCAGCTCGCAGTCGCGCACGATGTTGTCGGACCGGAAGTGGGCGAGATAGTCGGCCTGCTCGCGCGGGCCGCCGCGCAGCGGCAGCGTCTGCCGGTTGGCGGGGGTGGAAAGGCCGGTGCCGCGCTGGTCGAGGAGCAGCACGCGGAACTCCTCCACCGCCCGCCCCAGCCAGGCCTCTGTACCGACGAAACGACGGGCCCCGAAGCCGGGTCCGCCCTCCAGATAGACCAGCCACGGCAGCTCTTCGTCGGCCTTGCCGCGGGCGACGGCTTCCCGGCCGAAGAGCTCGATCTGCTCACCGCCCGGATCGGTGTGATCGAGAGGAACCGTGAAATGACGGTCGGAGAGAACGACGCCGGGCTGCCGGTAACTGCTCAAGAGATGCTCCTGGATCAGATGTTTCACAGACAGTTCAGCACACGGCGGTGACTCGGACAGTCCCGGCCCGTGTGCGCCGTGCACGGGGCGCTCCTAGCGTGCAGTCATGATCCGGTTCGAGCAGGTCAGCAAGGTCTATCCGGACGGCACGACCGCGGTCGACGGACTGTCCTTCGAGGTGGGCGAAGGGGAGCTCGTCACGCTGGTCGGACCGTCCGGCTGCGGCAAGACGACCACGATGATGATGGTGAACCGGCTGATCGAGCCGACCTCGGGCAGGATCCTGGTCGACGGCGAGGACATCGCACAGATCGACCCGGTGAAGCTGCGCCGCCGGATCGGCTATGTCATCCAGCAGGTCGGGCTCTTCCCGCACCGGACAATCCTCGACAACACGGCGACCGTCCCCTCGTTGGTCGGCTGGAAGCGGGCGAAGGCGCGGGAGCGGGCGGCCGAGCTGCTGGATCTCGTGGGACTGGACCCGAAGACGTACGGGTCCCGCTACCCCGCCCAGCTCTCCGGCGGCCAGCGCCAACGGGTGGGCGTCGCACGGGCGCTGGCCGCCGATCCGCCGGTTCTGCTGATGGACGAACCGTTCGGCGCGGTCGACCCCGTGGTGCGCGAGCGGCTGCAGAACGAGTTCCTGAGCCTGCAGACGACGGTCAGGAAGACGGTCCTGATGGTGACCCATGACATCGAGGAGGCGGTCCGGATGGGCGACCGGATCGCGGTGTACGGGGAGGGGCGCATCGAGCAGTTCGACAGCCCCGCAGCCGTGCTCGGCACGCCGGCGACTCCGTACGTGGCCCGGTTCGTGGGTGCGGACCGGGGGCTGAAGCGGCTGTCGGTCACCACGATCGAGCCGGACGACCTGGAGGAACCGCCGGTCGCGCGGCTCGACGAACCCGCCCGGACGGCGGCGGCCCGGCTGAACGACGTGGACGCCCGCTGGGCGGTCGTACTCAACGGCGCGGGCGAACTGCACGGCTGGGTGGCGGCGGACGCACTGCGGACCGCCGGGGCACACGGCACGGTCGGGGACCTGGCCCGCCGGATGGACGCGTGGGTACCGGTCGGCGCCCCGCTGAAACAGGCATTCAGCGAGATGCTCCAGCAGGACGCCGGGTGGGTCGCGGTGCTGGACGGTGCCCGTTTCCTCGGCGTACTGACTCCGGCGAAGCTGCATGAGGCGCTGCGCCGGTCGGTGGACGCGGACGCGCGCGGGGTGGGGCGCGACGAGGTGCAGTTCGACTCGGTGGCGGACGCGTAGCAGGCCGGGCACTTCGCCCTGGAACGCCATCGCGAGACCATCACCCAGTACATCCACGACTTCCTCGGCCGCGTCCTCGTCTGACGCGGCGCCAAAGGGTTGTCCCGTGATCCCTGGTGGGTCGGCGCGCGGCGTCAGAGATCAGCTGGAGATGTCCAACGGCCGTGGCATACCGGTCACGAACGAAGAGGATCCGATCCGTCCGATGCGGATTGCTCGGCAGCCGAGTCGAGGCCTCGGAGGTCCCCGACAGGCACAGGTTTGACCGGCAGGTGCGCGGAGAAGCGTCCGCCGAGCCCGATCGGCTGCTCGCGCGCCGATGCAAGGATCGTACCGACGCTGCTCTCGCAGTAGCGTCCCTGGCAGGGGCCCATGCCTGTGCGGCAGGAGAGCTTGACGGCGTTGACGTCGCTGACGAACGGTGACGATGCGAGGAAGTCGTCGACTGTGCCGCGTGTGACCAATTCGCATCGGCAGATGGTGGTTTCTCGCAGCGCCAGATCTCCGAGTGCCTCGCGGACCGGTTCGAACATGCGTTGCACCACGGTGGAGAATCGTGTCGCTTTACGGATGTCACGTTCTGCTTCGGCGAACGCCGCGGGGGGCACGGCGCGGCCGAGGTCGGCGGCGATCCCGAGACCCGCGAGCGCGCCCTCGGCGCGGGACCGGTCGGCGCCGGCGACGCCCGTGGGCTCGCCGGCGACGAACACTCCAGGGACGGATGTCTGCCGTCGTTCGTCGTGTGCGACCACCCAGCCGCCCCGTGGCGAGTCGAATGCGAGCTCGCATCCGATCTGGCGGGCGAGCTCCGTCGACGCGGAGAAGCCGTACCCGAGCACGAGATGCGATGCAGCGACCTCGCGGGGCGCGCCCGTCACCTCCCACCGCCGGTCGACCCGGGCGAGCTCGACACGGGAGACGCGTTCCGTGCCGTGGGCGGCCGTCACGATGGTCCGGGGCGAGACTCGGACGCCCTTGCGCACCAGCCGCGCCAGGATCGCGCCCGTCTCTGCGAGCATCCGCAGATGACCGGGTACGGCGCCGAGGGCGCGGAGCATGTCCATCGGCGTCGGGATGCTCTGCGCGAACGCGACCTCGCGTACCGGGACGCCGTCGCGGACGAGCAGGTCGGCCACGAGCAGCAGCAGCGGATGCGCCCCGGCCAGCACGACGTCGCCGACGGGTGCGATCTTCTGTGCCTTGACGAGGGTCTGGACACCGCCGGCAGTCATGACGCCGGGCAGCGTCCAGCCGGGGAAGGCGACGGGGAGGTCGTAGGCGCCGGTGGCGATCAGCAGCCGCCGCGCGCCGATCATGCGAGTGCCGTGTTCCGGGTGGTTGATCGCCACGCACAGACCGTCCGGCTCTGCGTCGTCGTGCAGCACACCGATCGCCGACCAGCCGAACTCCGTCGTCAGTCGCGGGTCTTCCTCGAACCGCTGGATGAGCTCGGTGGCCCAGTGGTAGCCGGCGGTGGGGTGCAGGATGCTTCCGGTGAAGGCCTCGGGCGGCTGACGGAAGATCTGCCCGCCCGCCCGCTGCTGCTCGTCGATGACGACGACCGTCAGACCCTGGTCGGCTGCGGTGAGAGCCGCCGACATGCCCGCCGGACCTGCGCCGATGATCGCGACATCGAACATCACAGCCTCCCTGACGTCTCGATGACCATGCCCTCGCGCGCCGGGACCAGGCAGGTGCGGGTCAGCGGCCGTCCGTCGACGGTGGCGACGCACTCGAAGCACGTCCCCATGTTGCACAGCGGCGCCCGGGGTGCCCCGGTGCGGTCTCGTTCGAACGCGGCCCCTTCGGCGAGCATGGCGGTGGCCACCGTCTCGCCCGAACAGGCTCGAACCGGGTCGCCGTCCACGCCGATCGTCACGGCGTCGCCGCGCTCCTGCGCGGTGCGACGCCAGGCAGTGTCTGTGGTCATGAGGTGCTCCTTTCCGCAAAGCGGGCCGGGTCGTACGGTGCGAGGTCGATATCGGGTGAGCGCCCGGCGATGAGGCCGGTCAGCACCCGTGCGAAGCTCGGCCCGAGGGTGAACGCCGATCCGCCGGTGGCGACGAACACCCCGGGCGCGCCCTTGACCGCGCCGACGAGCGGGAGCTGGTCGGGTGCCACCGTGGTTGCGCCGACCCAGCTGCGCACGGCGGGTACCCGTTCCAGCGCGGGAACGGTGTTCACGGCCGCACGCGCGTTGCCGGCGATCGACTGCGGGATCAGCTGGTGCTTGCGGTCGAACGCCGGGGCGCCGTGCGCGTCCCTCATCAGACGTGCCGGCCACCCGCCGCCGATGAGGACCGTACTGTCGAGCGACTGCTTGAGCGACAGGCGCGCGCCTGCGTGCTGAACGAGGTGCGGGATGAGCTTGGGGATCTTCGAGGTCACGGTCATCGTGAGGGCGAGGGGGACAGTGGGGAGCTCGGAGTCGAAGATCCGCCCGAGCTCGGTCGTCCACACGCCGGCGGCAAGCACGACTGCGGCGGTCCGGACAGTGCGGGCCCGTTCGTCGCCCGCGCGGCCCGTCTCCCGGAGGGTGACTTCCCATCCGGTCGGCACGCGATGCGCGCCGACCAGGCGGGAGCGTGTGCGCACGCTCGCCCCGGCCGCGACGGCCGCGCGGCCGACCGCGGGAGCGGCGATGCGGGCGTCCGCCTTTCCTTCCAGCGCGCTGAGGTTGGCTGCGAGGATGTTCCGTGAGAGGTACGGTGCGACGGCGTCGAGCTCGGTGCGATCCAGCGTGCGCACATCGAGGCCCCAGGAGCGTTCCAGCTCCGCCTTGAACTCAAGCATCCTGACCTGGTCGGTGTTCTCGGCGACCATGAGCCCGCCCGTCTGGCGCACGCCGAGGGGCTCTCCGATCTCGTCCTCCATGCGTGCCCACATCGCGGCGGCGTCGAGGTGCAGCGGCATCGCCTCCGCGGCGACGCGCGCGGCCCCCTCGCCTGCCTCGACCATCCGGTATTCGAGCTGGAAGTGCAGGCTCCCGGCGTTCTGGCCCGAGGCGTGCTGGTTCACCTGATCCTTGTCGACCAGGAGCACGTGCGCACCGTCGCGGGCGGCCATCCACGCCGTGAGGCAGCCGAGCAGCCCGCCGCCGACGACAACCAGGTCGTACCGCTCAGTCATCGGCGAGGGGGTGCGTGTCGATGCCGAGCTCGTGCAGGGTCGCCTCGACGCGGGCGACCTCGTCCGGTGTGAGCTCAAGGAGCGGCGCCCGCACGAATCCCGCGGGGATGCCACGCAGCCGCAGCGCGGTCTTGATGATCGCCTGCTGGTTGCCGAACTGCACGCCGTAGTCGGGACGAAACCACGCGTCCATGTACACACGGTCCTTCTTGCCCAGTTGGACCGCGCGCTCCCGGTCCCCGGCGTCGACGGCGTTCCAGAAGTCGGCCTGGTCGCGGCCGAGGATCCCGCCCGTTCCCATCAGGCCGTCGCCGTGGCCGAGGATCGCAAGGTCGGCGCCGAGCGCGTTGGTGGGCAGGCCGAAGTACCGCACCTCGCCCTCCAGCGCGTACATCCCGGCGAGGAAGCTCGCGAAGTCTCCCGTCGAGTTCTTGATCGCGACGACGTTCTCGATCTGCGCGAGCTCGGTCAGCAGTTCCACGTCCATGTCCACGACGCAGCCGCGCGGCCAGTTGTACACGGTCATCGGGATGTCGGTGGCATCGCTGACCGCCCGGTAGAACGCGACGATCTCCTTCCCGTTGGGCACGATGTAGGGCGGCGGAGTGAGGAGGATGCCGGCGAGGCCTGCCGCCTCCGCCGCGCGGGCGTGGGCAATTGCCTCCTGCGGGGTGAACGCATTGCAGGCGCCGAGGACCGGGAAGGCGCCGCTCTGGTGCTCGGCGCCCGCCGCGAACAGTTCCGCGCGTTCCTTCGCGGACAGGGAGAACCACTCGCCGCTGGTGCCGGCCAGGATCGCGCCCTGGATGCCCTCGTCGACGAGCCAGGCGACCTGCACGTGCAACGCGTCGATGTCGAGCGAGCCCTCGCGGGTGAACGGTGTGGTGATTGCGGGGATGTAGCCGCGCCAGTTGACTGTGTTGCGATCCATGCGTGCTCCAGTTGCCGTCGTCCGGTGGTGTTCTTGCTGGGGTGTGCCGGTCAGACCGCGGCGGGCGTGCGCTCGGGTCGCTTCAGTTCGACGCCGTCCGGGCCCTCGAAACGGCGGCCCCAACCGGTCGCGGCCGCCACGACCAGGACGACGGTGAGGACGAGCGGGTAGAGCATCGCGATGAAGATCTCCGTCGTGGCCAGGGCGGGAACGCCCTTGAACCCGGTCGTGAGCTGCGCGCCGATGAACAGATAGGCGCTGAGAACGGGGACGATGGCGGCGATCCCCATCGCGAAGCAGTCCATGACGACCGCCCGGCGGTACGGGTGCAGGCCGACGCGGGCGCCGATCTTGTCGGCGACCGGGCCGAATGTGAGCATCGCGGCCGAGTTCACGCCGCCGAACAGCAGCGTGGTGACCGAGATCCCGATGCCGATCGCGAACTCCGCACCGCGCGGGGTGCGGGACAGCCGGCTTCCGGTGAGGGCGCCCACGAGCCAGTCGAGGATGCCCGCGTCCGTGAGTACGCCCATGATGCCGAACACGGCCACCACCAGAGCGATCACGCTGAGCATGTCGCCGACGCCTGAGATCAGGAATCCGGTCGGAGCCCCGTCGCGGACGCCGATGACGCCCTCAGGGGTCAGCAGGCCCGAGGCGAGGCCGGTGACGATCCCGGTCGCCAGCCCGATCGTGACCGCCTTGAAGATGTCGCGGGTGAGCAGCGCCACGGTGAGCATGAGCGCGACGGGGATGAGCATCACGAGGGCGAGCGGGTTGGCGGCCTGCTCCAGCAGTTCCTGCGAGTGTGCAGAATCGCTCGAGCGGCCCGACGACCCCAGCACGAAGAACCCGACGGCCGCGAGGGCCGCAGCGGTGAAGGCGAAGCGAGCGCGGTTGCGCACGACTCCGGCGATATCGGCGGTGCCGGTCTTGCGGCGGAACGCCTGCGTCGACGACGAGATGACGGTCGTGTCGGAGATCGGGGCGACGTTGTCTCCGAAGATCGCGCCGGAGATGACCGCGGCGGCGAGGAACGCCGGCTCGGCGCCGAGGAACACGCCGGCCGGGTAGAAGATCGGAAACGCTGTGAACATCGTCCCTATGGACGACGCCGTCGACATCGAGATGATGCACACCGCGACGAACGTGAACAGTGTGAAGGTGCCGCCGTCGACGCCGAGGAACTCGGCGAGCCACACGAACCCGCCGGAGACGTTGGTCTCCTTGATCAGGGCGGACATCAGACCCACGCAGAACAGGATCATCACGATCGTGACCGCGGTGGACGATCCGATCCCCCTGGTCACGGCGGACCAGTACGCCGAATACGGCGTGGCGAACAGCGCGCCGACGAGCAGCGCGACGACACCTCCCGCGGCGAGGGCGGTCATGTCGAACGTCTTGAACACGACGAAGAAGACGACGCAGAAACCGAGGAACACGGCGACCGGCAAAAATGCCAGTGCCTTTCCTCCGCGGAAGACCAGATGGTTGTCGGCGCTCATTGGCGGTGGACTCTCCATGACGTTGAGGGTAACGCAAGGGCGTGTACTTATTTACACAAGTACACAAAAGTGCACGACGCCGTGGCTGTCAACCGGTGACCCTTCGGCAGTAGCGTGCCGAAGCTTCCCAGGGACCACGCACCTCGGGTGCACAAGAGTGCACAAGGGTGCACGGCTCAGATAGGCTGACCACCGTGATGGGAGACCAGCTACGCGCGCTACGGACGGAGGCGGGGCTCAGCCTGCGCGATCTCGCGGCGCAGACCGGCCTGTCAGCGACCCTGCTCAGCCAGGTGGAGCGAGGCATCCGCGAGCCGAGCCTCAAGACCCTCCGGGCCTTGAGCACGGTGTTCGGCCTGTCGGCCGCCTCGCTGTTCCATGAGCAAGCCCCGCTCACGGCTCACCACAGCCGACCCGACGAGCGTTCCCGACTGCTCATGCCGAAGGGCCTCGTGCAGTACGAACGCCTGACGCCGAGCAACGGCCAGCTCGAAGTCCTGCTCGGCAAGCTCGAACCGGGCCATGCCTCCAGCGACGAGCCGTGGAGCCATGTCGCGGTCGAATGCGCCTACGTCATCAGCGGCACGGTCACGGTACACGTCGCCGATCAGCGTTTCGACGTGCAGGCGGGCGAGGCGCTGACCTTCGACGCCACACGGCCTCACCGCTACAGCAACAACGGTAGCGAGATGGCGACCTACCTGGCGTCGGTGACACCACCCACGCCCTAGACCCGGACTTCGCGGGTCGTTGATTCGTATGGTGTGACCGGTCGGGGGTGTCCTCGGGCCGGGTGTGGCATTGGGTGGGGTGTGTCGAAGACTTCCCGGTCCCCGCGGCCACGGTCTCAGCGTCAGCACTTTGAAGTAGCGGTGACGTCCGTGGTGGAGAAACGTCTGGGCGCTCTGCCTGTCGTTTCCGACTTCACTCGTCGGCTGGATCTAGGGCCTGTCTCTTTGGAGTGGAAGCTGACCAGCTCAAGATCCGCCGGACCTGCTGGCGAAGCAGGCGGTCTGGCGGGATAGGCTGGCATTCCATGGCAATAAGCTCCGCCCTGTGGTCCTTCGCCCTAGTTGTAGGGCTTCTCACTCTGACTCCCGGACTCGATACGGCGCTGATCTTGCGCACGTCGGCCCTTGGCCGGCGCACGAGAGCCTGGGGCGTCGTCCTCGGAATCCAGACCGGCACCCTGGTGTGGGGTGCGTTCACCTCCCTCGGAGTGACCGCGCTTCTCACGGCCTCCCACCTCGCCTACACCGCGTTGCGCTGGATCGGCGCCGCATACCTGATCTGGATGGGAGCCCGCATGCTCCGGGACACCTTCCGGGGACTGCCCACGCCAGACACGGACGATTCCCTTCTGGCCGCCGGCGCGGACTCGGTCAGCGGCGGCTGGCGGCAGGGAACGCTCACCAACCTCCTGAACCCGAAAATGGGCGCCTTCTACGTCGCCGTCCTGCCTCAGTTCATCCCCCCAGGCACCGGCCACTTCACCATGGGCCTCCTGCTCACCACGGTGCACATCCTCATCGGTCTGCTCTGGTCCGCCGTACTCATCGGGTTCGCTCGCGTCCTGCACGGCTGGCTCCGCAAGCCCCAGGCCCGCCGCCTGCTCGACCGGATCACCGGCACCGTGATCGGCATCTTCGGTATCAGGCTGGCACTCAGCAACTGACGATCCGACTGTCAGGGTCCAGCGACCTGCTCAGCACCGGACCCAGATCAAGATGGACGCGACGTGGAGTGCAGCCTGGTAGGCGATGGCGAGTTTCTCCGTCCGTAGGGCGAGGCCGCGCCACTGCTTGAGTCGGGCGATGCACCGCTCGACGCCATTGCGCTCCTTGCATTTCTCGGCGTCAAAGCCGGGCGGGCGGCCTCGCCGCAGACGGTGACCGATCTGGTCGGCGGGCTGCGGGATGACGGCGGTATGACATTCGGCGGCCGCCACCGCTCCCCTGAGGCTTCAGCCACCCACAAGAAGCTTCTTGGACTCCAGATAGTTCCGTGCGACGTCCTCGGGCAGCCGTCGCCAGCTGTCCACCTGTTCGTTCATGCGGGCCAGGTCGGAGGTGGTCAGCACAGTGTTGAGCCGGTCCAGTGCGTTGCGTACCCCGACGCTGCCGGCCCGCGACCGGTTGACGACGGGGACGAGGTAGTCGGCGTTCTGCAGGTGCTTGTCGTCGGCGAGCAGGACGAGCCCGAAGTTGTCGAGGGTGGCGTCGGTGGTGGTGGTCAGAACCATCTGGTCCCGACCGCTCTGCACGGCCTGTTTGGCCTGGGTGGTGCCGACACCCTTGGGGTCGACGGCGGTGATGTCGATGCCGTACGTCTTCTTCAGCCCGGGTGCGCAGTACGGCCGTTGTACGCATTCGTCGCCCGCGGCCAGCCGCACCGGCAGCCCGGACCTGCCGAGGTCGCTGAGCGTCTTCAGTCGGTGCCTCGCCGCGTACGGGGCGGCGACGGCGAACGCGTTCTGGTCGACGGCGCGTCCTGGGGCGAGAACGGTGAGGCCGCGGGGTGCGGCCAGGGCGCGCAGGGCCTTCATGGTGGTGTCGAGGTCGGGCGAGCCGACCGGGGTGGCGTCGGCGCCGTTCTTCTTGGCGTTCAGCCAGTCGGCGAAGGTGGCGGCGTACTCCGGTACGACGTCGATCTGGCCGCTCTCCAGCGCCGGTTCGTAGATCTCCCGGTTGGTGACAGAGATGATCTTCGTGGAGTAGCCGGCCCGGTCGAGCAGCAGCGCGTACATCTGGGCGAGCAGATCGCTCTCGGTGAAACCCGCGGAGCCGATGGTGAGGTGTCTGCTGTCACCCGGCGGGGCGGTGATGTCCCCCTGGCTCTCCAGGGCGGGCCCGGTGGTGCACCCGGTCCCCGTCAGCAGCAGCGTCAGAAGTACGGGTACGGTCCGGCAGGCCCTCATCCGGTGTCCTCGCCGCGCACCCAGGCGGGGGCGAACCGCTGCCCGATCTCGAAGATCCCTTCGACGATCAGAGCGAAGACGGCGACGAGGATCGCCCCTGCGACCACCTGCGGCGTGGAGGCGAGGTTGAAGCCCGCGGTGATGATCCGGCCGAGTCCCCCGCCACCCGCCAGCGCGGCAAGGGTGGCGGTGGCGACGAGCTGGACGGCGGCGATCCGTACGCCGGTCAGGATGAGCGGCAGAGCGAGCGGCACCTCGACGCGTACCAGCAGCTGCCGGCCCGTCATGCCCATGCCGCGGGCGGCCCGTACGACATCACGGTCGACCTCCCGCATCCCCACGTACGCGTTGGTGAGCAGCGGTGGGACGGCGAAGAGCACCAGGGCGACGACGGTCGGCCCCTCGCCGTACCTGCCGATCGGGGTGAGGAGCAGCAGAACGAGGACGGCGAAGGTGGGGACGGCCCGGCCGACGTTGGAGATGTTGACGGCGAGCGCGCCGCCCTTGCCCAGATGACCGAGGACCAGGGCCACCGGCAGTGCGATGAGACAGCTGATCAGCAGACAGACGACGGTGAGGAACAGATGCTGTTCGAGGCGGTGCCAGATGCCGTTGTCGCCGGACCAGTGGGTGGAGCTGGTGAGCCAGGACCAGGTGTCGGAGAGGGTCTTCACGACTGCCTCCGGGTCCACGGGGTCAGCAACCGCTGGACGCCGAGCAGCAGCAGGTCGGCGCAGACCGCGATGACGACGCAGAGGACGGATGCGGTGAGCACCTGGGCCTTGAAGTAGGTGTTCATCCCGGAGTAGATGAGATTGCCCAGCCCGCCGTAGCCGACGATCGCGCCGACGGTGACCAGGGAGACCGCGGAGACGGTGGCGATCCGCAGCCCGGCCATGGCGGCGGGGAGAGCGAGTGGCAGCTCCACCGCGACGAGCAGACGGATGGGCCCGTACCCCATGCCGCGGGCGGCCTGCCGGATCTCCTCGGGCACCGCGCGCAGTCCGGCGAGGATGTTCCGTACGAGCAGGGTGAGCGAGTAGAGGACGAGCCCCGCGACGACGAGCGAGGCGGAGAGTCCGTAGACCGGCAGCAGCAGCGAGAACATGGCAAGCGACGGCACGGTGTAGAGGATGGTCGTCACGCCGAGCACGGGTCCGGCCGCCCAGCGCCGGCGCCGGGCGGCGAGAGCGAGCGGGACGGCGAGGAGCAGTCCGACGAACACGGAGACCGCGGTCAGCTGGAGATGCTGGATGACGGCGTCCTGGAGGATCTCGCGACGGCTCGTCAGATAGGCCCCGCAGAGCCAGTCGTTGCGCGCGAGGCAGTCGTCGGGTGGCGCGGTCACGTGTTCATTGGAGCGCGGCGAGGTGGGAGCCGCGCGCCTTGATCGACTGTTCGGGGGCGGCGCGGCCGGCCGGAGCGGACCCCGCGGCGATCGCATGCCGCCGGACCGAGCGGCCGTGCGGGCTGCTCCGGTCCCGCCACGGCCGACGGGGCAGTGGCGCACCCGGGCGCCTTCGGAGCCGCCACCGTCTGCCCAGGGTGACGGGCAGCGCCGTCACATGTCGTTCGGCCTGCCATCCGCCCCCGGCGGACTTATGATCGCCGTCCCGCGCCTTCGCGGCCCTGCGTTCGCGTGCCGCGCCCGCAGCCCGAGCGCACCTGATCCGGGTGACGAGGAGAAGTCATGGCCACTCAGTTCGAGGCTACGGTCGAGATCGACCGGCCCATCGCCGAAGTCTTCGCTTATCTTGCCGATGGCGAGCACGACCCGGAGTTCAGTCCACGTGTGATGAGGATCGAGAAGTCGCCGGCCGGGCCGACGGCGGTGGGAACGGTGTTCCGGAGCACGGTCAAGGACGCCGGCATGACGACCCGGCGGGAGTTCCGGATCAAGGAGCTGGTGACGCCCACCCGCATCCGCTGGGAGGAGCTCTCGAAGAACCTGGTCACCGCCGCCGAGGGCGGCTACGACCTCGAGGCCACAGCCGACGGATCGACCAAGGTGCGGATCTTCAACGTCCTGGAGGGCCACGGCATCGGCAAGCTCCTGGTGGGCTTCGCCGCCGGTGCCGCGCGCAAGGACGCCCCCGCGTTCGGACAGCGGATCAAGACGGCGACCGAGGCTGCGATCGCCCGCTGAGCAAGCGGTGATCCGCCCCGTCGGGCTCGTTCATCTCCTGCGGCGCATCGCCTCTCGGGGCCGGTCGACGAGCCTCACGAACACCGCACGAGTGCAGATCACCATGGCGGGGCGAGGACGGCCAGGACCGGACGACGGGCGGCCCGGCTCTGTCTCCACGGGAGGAGCCGGCTCACCACCGTCAGCGCCGGCGCGAGCAGCAGTCCGCAGATGAGGACGGTTCACGCGGTGCCGGAACAGGTCGTTGAATCGGTCCGCATACGTCGTCGGGCATGTGTACGACTCAACCGCTCTG
This sequence comes from Streptomyces sp. NBC_00353, assembly GCF_036108815.1. Classification (NCBI taxonomy): domain Bacteria; kingdom Bacillati; phylum Actinomycetota; class Actinomycetes; order Kitasatosporales; family Streptomycetaceae; genus Streptomyces; species Streptomyces sp. NBC_00353. Next base: position 1,635,447 of record NZ_CP107985.1, read on the forward strand.
CGGATGGCGGCACATGCGGGCGCGGACTCACCCCGCGCATACGGCGATCCCTGTCCGTGCCCACTCCTCGTGCACCTGCTGCGTATGGGGGGCACCCGCGCGCCTATTGCCGGGGATGCCCCGCGGTGACGGTAGACCGGGTCACGTCTCCTGTTCTCCCGTACGCACAGAGGAGTCCCGCATGGTGTCGCCCGGCCCTGCCGATGACGCATACCGCTTCGACGGTCTGCGCGCGATGTACATCAACTGCACGCTCAAGCGCTCCCCCGAAGTCAGCAACACAGAGGGACTGATCGGCCGGAGCCGGGCGGTGATGGAGGGGCGCGGCGCCACCACCGAGGTGGTCCGGGCCATCGACCACGACATCGCCACCGGCGTGTGGCCGGACATGAGGGAGCACGGCTGGGAGACCGACGCCTGGCCCGAGCTGTACGAGAGAGTGATGGCCGCCGACATCCTGGTGTTGTGCGGGCCGATCTGGCTGGGAGACAACTCGTCGATGATGAAGCGCGTGATCGAGCGGTTGTATGCGTGTTCGTCGATCCTCAACGAGGCTGGGCAGTACGCATACTACGGGCGAGTCGGGGGCTGTCTGATCACGGGTAACGAGGACGGTGCGAAGCACTGCGCGATGAACGTGCTCTACAGCCTGCAGCACCTGGGGTACACGGTGCCGCCGCAGGCCGATGCCGGCTGGGTGGGAGAAGCAGGCCCGGGACCGTCGTACCTGGACAAGGACTCGGGCGGCCCGCAGAACGACTTCACCAACCGCAACACCACTTTCATGACGTGGAACCTGCTGCACCTGGCGCGGCTGCTCAAGGAGGCGGGTGGCATTCCGGCGCACGGGAACCAGCGCTCGGAGTGGGACGCCGGCTGCCGCTTCGACTTCGAGAATCCCGAACACCGCTGAATCCGGGAGCCGGAACGGCGACTGGGGCGATCCGAGGGGCCCGCTACGTGGACGTAGAGCGTTCACGCCGCGAGTGTGAGAGTCCGTGCCGCCCTCGCCCGGGGCAGCCCACCCCGCCCTCAACACCGATGGCACCCTCCGCTCACCGGCACCCTCAAGACCGTCAGCGGGTGAAATTCGCCCCCTCTCTCCCTCCGGGTGGATGGCAGATTCTCGCGTGTCGAACTGCGGCGGCGGATGCGTGACCACGTGCGCGGACTGCTGGAGCCGGTCGTTCGGAAGAATGGCCGACAGCTCGCGGAATTCGTAGGTGACAGCACGCCGGACGGGCTGCAGCGTCTGCGCGAAACGCTGCAACCCCATTGACCCGAACCCGGGTTCTCACGCGGGGACAGCCGCGCAGGCCGCGCGTGTCGCTGTTGGGACATGTCGCAGTTGTGACACGCGAGGCCGGCGACACGTCAGCTTCATCGGTGGATTCTTTCGGACAGGTTGTGACCCCCACCTGTACGAAAGGTTTTTCGCTGATGAAATGGATCCGCCTGACGGGGGCGATATCGGCAGGACTGATGGTGGTCGCCGGAGGGATGCCGGCCGCCGCCACCACGGGGAAGGCAGACACCGAGACCGCCACTCGTCCCGCCGCCAAGCCTGGGGCTCGCTCCGCGACCGTGCGACTGGTGACCGGCGACCGGGTGACCGTGACGTCGTTGCCCGGTGGACGGCACACCGCGTCGGTGCAGCCCGGACCCGGGCGCGAGGGTATCCCCTTCCGGACGCTGGAGGGGGACGACAAGGCACTGACCGTGATCCCGTTCGACGCCGAGTCGTTGGTGTCCACCGGCACCCTGGACCGCCGCCTCTTCAATGTGACGGCCCTGATCGCCGACGGCTACGACGAGGCCCACGCCTCCACGCTTCCGCTGATCGTCTCCTCGGAGCCGTCACGGGTCGGGGCCAGGGTCAGCTCGCAGGCGGCGAAGGCCGCCGCGGCCACTGCTGACCGGCTGGTGGCGTTCAAGGCGGCCGCGACGCCCGCCCGTAGGCTGGAGAGCCTCGACGCGCGGTCGCTGCGGGTCGCCGACGACGACCTCGGCCGCTTCTGGAAGACGCTGAACCCCGGCGGAAAGTCGGACGCCGCCCGTGCCGCGGTCGCTCCGCGGGTCTCGCTGGACGGCAAGGTCAAGGCCGTGCTGGACCGCAGTACCGCGCAGATCAACGCGCCCGCCGCCTGGAAGGCCGGCTACGAGGGCCAGGGCGTGAAGGTGGCCGTGCTGGACACGGGCGTCGACGCGAACCACCCCGACCTGGCCGGCCGCGTTGCGGAGGCGAAGGACTTCTCCGGCAGCCCGAGCACGGACGACCACTTCGGCCACGGCACGCACGTCGCCGCGACCGTCGGCGGCACGGGCGCCGCGTCCTCGGGCACCCGGCGCGGTGTCGCGCCCCACGCCGACCTGCTGATCGGCAAGGTACTGGGCGACGACGGGTACGGCTCGGAGTCGGGCGTCATCGACGGCATGGAATGGGCGGCCTCCCAGCACGCCAAGGTCGTCAACATGAGCCTCGGTTCCGATGCCGAGACCGACGGCACCGACCCGATGAGCCAGGCCCTCAACACCCTGACCGCGTCCACCGACACGCTCTTCGTCGTCGCGGCGGGCAACGCCGGCCCGGGCCCGTCCACAGTCGGGTCGCCTGGGGCGGCCGACGCCGCGCTGACCGTCGGAGCCGTCGACCGCGACGACTCCCTCGCCTCGTTCTCCAGCCGCGGCCCGCGCCTGGGCGACGCGGCGGTCAAGCCCGATGTGACCGCCCCCGGCGTCGGCATCGTCGCCGCCCGCGCGTCCGGCACCACCATGGGCGACCCGGTCGACGCCAACTACACCTCCGCGTCGGGCACTTCGATGGCGACCCCGCATGTCGCCGGTGCCGCCGCGCTGCTGGCCCAGCAGCACCCCGCCTGGGGCGCCCAGCAGCTCAAGGACGCCCTCATCAGCACCTCCCACACGGTGCCCGGCACCAAGGTGACCGAGCAGGGCGGCGGCCGCATCGACCTGGCCACGGCCATGGGCCCTGTCACGGCCACCGGCAGCGTCACCCTCGCCCCGCTCCACATCGGCGACAGCGGGAAGCAGCAGGGAGCCACCGTCCGCTACACCAACACCGGCGACAAGCCGGTGACGCTCTCCCTGGCCGCCACGCTGGCCACCAACACCGGGCGCCCCCTCGCCGGCGGTGTGGTCACCCTCGGCTCCGACACCGTGCGACTGGCCCCCGGTGCCACGGCCGAAGTACCGCTGCGCACCGACGCGGCGAACGCCGTCCGCGGCAAGTACTACGGCTACGTCACCGCCACATCGGCCGACGGCACCGTGCTCACCCACACCACTGTGGCCCTGAACGTGCACGCCCCGGTCCACAAGCTCACCGTGGTCGCCCGCGACCGCGACGGCAAGGTCATCCCGGGCGCCGCTCCGGTGATCTGGGGCGCCGACGGCTTCGTGAACTACACGAGCACGGAGCCGGCCGTCGCCGAAGTGGAGGAGGGCACCTACCAGCTCAGCTTCGGCACGCTGGACAGGGCGGCCGACGGCCAGGAGCTGCGCGAGGTGGTCAACCCGGAGGTGAAGGTCACCAAGGACATGTCGGTGACGCTCAACGCCGCCGACACCACCCCGGTGCAGATCCGCACGCCCCGCCCCGCCGAGCAGCGCGGTGTGGTCAGCTACCAGACGTACCGGAAGATCGACGGCAACGGCCTGATCCAGGGCGTGATGTTCTTCGACATCGCCAAGCGGATCTACGTCAGCCCCACCGCCAAGGTCACCGACGGCGACTTCGAGTTCTCCTCGCGCTGGCAGATGGTGGCCCCGCAGCTGCGGGCGAAGGTCTCCGGTACCTCGCTGAGCTTCAGCCCGTATTACGTGAACGCCTCCCCGGCCTTCAGCGACAAGGGAGCACGGCTGACCGCCGTGGACGCCGGCAAGGGCACGAGCGCCGAGCTTCGCGCCGCCAACGTACGCGGCAAGCTGGCCGTCGTCCGCTGGGACTTCTCCGACGACCGGGCGCTCGCGCAGGCAGCGGCGGACGCCGGGGCCAAGGCACTGATGCTGGTCGTGGAGGACGGCTTCTACCCCTGGACGCGGTGGAGCCCGACCGGTGACCGGATGGCTCTGCCCACCATGCGCGCCGGCACGGCGGAAGGCACCGCGGTGCTCAAGCGCGCCGGCGAGCGGACCACGACGGTGGAGTTCTCCGGCACGGTCCGCAGCCCGTACCTGTACGACGTGATGCAGGTGGCCAAGGGCTCCGTCCCCAAGCGGCTGGTGTACACCGTCTCCGAGCGCGAGAGCGCGGTCGTCCGCAGCACGTACACCCGCACCGGCGCCTCGTCCTGGTCGAGCGAGCAGCGTTTCGGATGGCGGCCGTACCAGGACACCTCGTGGAACCAGTACACGCGCTACGTTCCGGCGGGACAGGAACGCATCGAGTACGTGACCGGCGGTGACACGCTGTGGAAGCACGTCGTGCACCACAACGTCATCGACGTCCCCGACTTCCCGCTGGCGGCCGGCATGCACGACGACCCGCGCACCTACCGGCCGGGCCAGCGCACCACGGAGCGTTGGTACGGAGCGGTGGTCCGCCCGTCGATCCCGCGCGGTGGTCACCTGCCGTCGGTGCGCAACGGCGACACCCTGTCGGTGTACGTGCCGGAGTTCAACGACTCCGGCACCGGCCACTGGTCGTTCGCGGAGGCCGACCCCTTCGGTGGCGGCGTCGGTACCGGCGTCACGGCGGCCGGGGTGAGCGACACGGCCACGGCGGCGCTGTACCGGAACGGGAAGCGGATCGCCGAGTCCGACCAGGGCGCGTGGGGCAACTTCGAGGTGCCCGCGGGCAACGCCGAATACCGGATGGACCTGACGACCGCCCGTACCTCGGACGACTGGCGCTTCGGCACCGGCACGCGAACGTCGTGGACGTTCCGCTCCGGCACCGCCGCCGACACGGCCCTGCTGCCGATGCTGCAGGTCGACTACACCGTGCCGGTCGATGCCCGGAACGCGGTGGACTCGCAGCGCAGGCACACTCTCGGCCTGAACGTCCGGATGCAGGACGGCATGGCGGCGCCGCGCGGCGTGACGCTGAAGGTCGAGACGTCCTACGACGACGGGCGGACCTGGACCACTGCCACCACGGCCCGCAAGGGCAGCGGCTTCACCTCCGTCGTGGAGCGACCGGCCCGGATGCACGGCGACGCGTACGTGACGCTGCGCGTGACCGCGAAGGACGCGGCCGGCAACACCGTCCGGCAGACAGTGGACCGCGCGTACCTGCAGCGCGGCACCGCATGAGGCGCCCGGAACGGTAGCGCGGACCTACCCGGCTGAATCGCGGCGGGTGCCAGGGGGTGTGAGCCCTGGCACCCGCCGTGCCATGTCCAGGCCCCGGCCACACTTCGCGACGATGCCGGTCCGACCGGCGGGGACAGGCTTCGCGCCGATATTCTGCGCGACGTGATCAACTCATATGCGGACCTTGACGATGCCGGTGTTGCGATAGCTGCGGCACGTGCCGGCGCGGACGTGGTGCACACCATGTACGGCCGACGGCTCACCCGCATCGACAAGGGCGCCGGGGACTTCGCCACCGCCGCCGATGTGGAGGCCGAGAAGGCGATTCTCGACGTCATCCGTGCCGCCCGGCCGGATGATGCGGTGCTCGGCGAGGAGGGCGGCCGGCAGGGTGTTGCCGACGCGGTGCGCCAGTGGTTGGTGGATCCCTTGTGCGGCACGCTGAACTACGCCGCCGGCAACATGCTGGTGGCCGTCAACGTGGCGCTGCGCGACGGGGCGGCGGCGGTGGCCGACCCGTTCAGCGGCGAGGTCTTCTTCACCGACGGCGAGACCGCCCGGGTGCGGCAGAACGGGGCAGATGCGCAGCTGGCGCCCACGCCCGCGACCCAACTGGTGGACGTCAACCTGGATCCGCCGTTCCCGGGGGCGCCGGGGTTCCGGGCCGTGGACTTGCTGGCCCACCCCGGGTTCGTCGAGCGGTTCCGGCCGCGGGTGGTGTCCACGACGCTGGCGTTGGCCTGGGTCGCCGCCGGCAAGCGCGCCGCGTATGTCACCGATGGCGGCGACCTGTCCGGGAGCGTGCATTTCGCCGCGGGCATCGCTGTGTGCCGGGCCGCCGGCTGCGTCGTCACCGGGATCGACGGCGCCCCGATCGGGCAGGCGGGCCGCGGGCTCGTCGCGGCAGCCGACGCCGAGACGCACGGGCTGCTGATGTCGATGATCCTTGGCCGAAGTCGGAACCGCCACTGACCTCGTCACAGGTGCGGCCGGAGTTGCAGCAGAACCGGAGAGGCCACCACCGAACCCGCGATTGCCCCGTCACCACCACGGGCGACAGGGCATCGTCATGCCGTCAGTTCGTCGGGTAACGCGTCACCTTCGACACCTTGCAGCTGACCTTGCCCGGCACCTTCACGAGGCCCTGCGCCTTCTCCTTGGCCTTCTGCCCCACAGCGAGGCTGTCGGTTGCGGCCAAGCCCTCGCCGAGACGTGTACCGGAACCGTCCACGAACTCCACGTTGACGACATAGGTCGCCTTCGAGTCGCCGTGGTTCACGATCTCCACATCAGCGGCCGGCCACGTCGTCAGCGAATCCACCACGCACTTGGTGAGCTTCACATCCGCCTCGGGGCTCCCTTCCTCGACGGCTGGCTCCTCGGAGGGTGCGTCCTTCCCAGGTGCCTTGTCCTGCGGCGCCTCGGTCGTCGGCAGCGTCCGCGGCTTCGGTGCTTGGCTCACCGTGACTGCCACCAGCGCACCACAGCCGCCGAGCAGCACCAGCCCACCGAGCACCGACAGTGTCACGATCAGCCCGGTATTCGACTTCCTGGGCGGCGGCGCGCCCCACCCCGCGCCCTGCTGGGGCCACTGCTGATACGGCGGCGGAGGCTGCTGCCCCCACTGGGGCGGCTGCTGGGGCGGCCGGCCGGGTTGCGGGCCGGGCTGCTGAGGCGGGTAGCCGTACGACATGTGATCCCCCCATGGGATGTGCGTGGTCCTGAGGCCACTCACGCTATGCCTGTCCGGAATGTTCTGGCCGGCTCGTATCGGATTCGTAACAGGCCTGCTCGACGGCGCCTTGGACGCGGTCGTGGGGGTGAAGGAGGCCTGGCCCGCGCGAGCGCCCCTCACACCGGCTACCAGGGCGATCGGCTGGACGCCGATGCGGCGCCCCTGCTCGTCGAGCAGCAGGTGACCCATGCGTTTGGCCGTGTGCAGGCCCACGATGCGGTCGGTCACCGTGAGGGTGGGCAGGCGGGCACACAGGGCGGTCTCGCGCCCTGGATGTCACCGAGGTCGCAGCTCATCCCCACGATCCCCCCCACGATCGGCTACGACGCAGCCGGCGCCAAGCAGCACACCCCCGAATTCACCGCGTACGGCAAGAGCCCGGGAGCCGACCGGGCGGTGCTCGACGGGGCGACCGCGCTCGCCCTGACCGGTGCCGGTCTGGCGACGTCACAGGCCCAGCGAGACCGGCTGCTCGACGGGGTGAGGCGGCGGCCGGCGGGACGAACAGCTTCCCACCGACACGAGCAGATCGCCTTGCCCCAGGAGAGTGAGGCGCAGGTCCAGGATGGAATCGAGGACCGCATTGCGGCGCCGGACACCTCCGTACTCCCTCGGCCCCGTCGGCCTGGACGCTCGGCGGTCCGGTACCACTGTTCCTGTTTTTCAGCGGCGTGGATCATCCAGCCGGTTTCCCGTGGCAGGCCTCCTCGCCTGCGGCGAAAATGGTGGTCGGAAGGCAAATGAGGAGGTTGGCATCCGGTGTGAAGCTCTCCCGTAGCCCCGGCGCGTCCGACGCGCCGCTCGCACTCGGCTCAGGCGCGGGTAAGAAAGGGCTCAAATCCGGTGCTCTGGGACTGTTCTCCTCCGTTGCCATCGGCTTGGCGTCGACCGCACCGGCGTACAGCCTCGCGGCCACGCTGGGCCTCATCGTGGCGGGGGTCGGCCTGCAGGCGCCGATCGTCACGATGCTGGCCTTCGTCCCGATGCTGCTGATCGCGTATGCCTACAAGGAACTCAACGCGAGCAACGCCGACTGCGGGACCACCTTCACCTGGGCGACCCGTGCCTTCGGCCCACGCACCGGCTGGATGGGCGGCTGGGGCATCATCGTCGCCGACATCATCGTCATGGCGAACCTCGCCGAGATCGCCGGCATCTACAGCTTCCGGCTCCTGGGCTACGACTCCCTCACGGAAAACAGGGTGTGGACCACCCTCGCAGGTGTCGTCTGGATCATCGTCATGACCGCGATCTGTTACATCGGCATCGAGATCTCGGCTGCCGTCCAGCGCTGGCTCCTGTGCATCGAGGTGGCCGTACTGTTGCTGTTCGCCGTCACCGCGCTGGTCAAGGTCTACACCGGCAGCCCCGAGATGGCGATCCACGTCTCCGCCTCCTGGTTCAACCCCCTCCACGTGCCATCGGCCGAAGCGCTGACCGCGGGGATCCTCGCCGCCGTCTTCATCTACTGGGGCTGGGACACCGCCGTCACGGTCAACGAGGAGACCGTGGACAGCACGCGCATCCCCGGACGCGCCGCGGTCATCTCCGTTGTACTGCTGCTGGTCATCTACGCCCTGGTCGCCACCTCGGCGCAGGCCTTCGCCGGAGTCGGCTCCGCCGGGATCGGGCTCGGCAACAGGGACAACGCGGGCGACGTGCTCTCGGGTCTGGGCAACGCCGTCTTCGGCAGCCACGGGGCGGGACCCGTCTTCTCCAAGCTGCTGATCCTCATGGTGCTGACCTCCGCGGTGGCCTCCGCCCAGACCACCATCCTCCCGATGGCCCGGACCGTCTTCTCCATGGCCGCGCACAAGGCCGTCCCCTCCCGATTCGCCCGACTGCACCGCAGATTCCTCACCCCGACCTGGTCGACCGTCTCCTTGGGCCTGGCCTCCGTCGGCTTCCTCGTCCTCCTGACGGCGATCAGCGACAACGTCCTGGCCGACTCCATCGAGTCGGTCGGGCTCGCCATCGCGTTCTACTACGGCCTCACCGGCTTCGCCTGTGTCTGGTACTTCCGCAGGGTGCTCACCCGCAGCCGCAGGGACTTCCTGTTCAAGGGCCTGCTGCCGGGTCTGGGCGCGCTGACGATGCTCTTTCTCTTCTGTTACGCCGCCTTCGACGTCTACGCCGACCCCAGCTTCGGTGCAACCTCCATCGACCTGCCGTTCATCGGACGGACGGGCGGGGTGACCGTGGTGGGCCTCGGAGCCCTGCTGCTCGGCGTCGTGCTGATGCTGGTCGTCACGCGCGAGCACGCCGCGGCCCTCAGGCTTCAACGCAGCCTGCTTCCGCACCGGCTGCCGCAGCCGACCGCTGTCGAGATGGCGAGCCGGTATGTGCCCTCCGACAGCCGGTCCGGGGTGGGCGGTGACTGGTTCGACGTCATCCCACTGTCGGGAACGCGTGTCGGCCTGGTCGTCGGGGAGGTGATCGGCCACGGACTGCTCGCCGCCGCCACCATGGGGCGCCTGCGCACCGGCGTACGCGTCCTCGCCCGCCTGGACCTCGACCCGGACGAGCTCCTCTCGCGCCTGGACGACCTGGTCGGGCAGACCGCCAAGGAGCGGGCGGCCGTTCATGGTGCAGACGGCGCGGGGCCCCGGAAGGACGACGCCCTGGGGGTGACCTGCCTGTACGCGGTGTACGACCCGGTGTCGGGACAGTGCAGCATGGCGCGTGCCGGCGAATCGATGGCTGCGGTCGTCCTGCCGGACAGCGGCGTCGCGACCTACCCGGAACTCCCGCCGGGCCCTCCGCTGGGACTGGGTGGTCTGCCCTACGAGACCATGGGATTCCAGCTGCCGCAGGGCAGCCTCGTCGCCCTCTTCACCGACGGCCTCATCCAGGCGGCCGTCGACGACATCGACGTCGGACTCGGTCTGCTCGCCAAAGCCCTCGCCCAGTCCCGGCGTCCCTTGGACGAACTCTGTGACCGCGCAGTCGCGACCCTGATTCCAGGGCCGGCGAACGACGACGCGGTGCTGCTCCTCGTACGCACACGGATGCTCGACGAACACCATGTGGCTACGTGGGAGCTGACCGCGGAGCCGGCGATGGTCGGCAAAGCCCGCGCCGTGACCACGGGGCAACTCGGAGCGTGGGGGCTGGACGAGCTGTCGTGCTCCACGGAACTCATCGTCAGTGAGCTGGTCACCAACGCCATCCGCTACGCCGCAGGTCCGATCCACGTCCGACTCATCCGCGACGAAACCCTGATCTGCGAGGTTGCCGACACCGGGCACACCTCACCCCATCTGCGTCATGCCGCCGCTGACGACGAGAGCGGCCGCGGCCTGTTCATCGTCTCCCAGATGGCGCAGCAATGGGGCACGCGCTACACGCCCACCGGTAAGACCATTTGGGTGGAGCAGGCCCTGCCGGCGGCCCGTTCCGTCGGTGAAACGCCCTCCTAGCTTCATCTTCCGAGGTCTCTGCCCGATCTGATCGTTGTCACCCGGGAGAGATGACCAGTACGTTCGACTCTCCAAAGGTTGGGGCGTCGGGGGCGTCTGGTGCTGGACACACTGGTGACGACGGCCACGGGGGCTCTTGCGGCCACGGTGGGAGTTCTGGTCGGCGGTATCGTCACGCGTCGCGCCCAGGATCGTCAGTAGCTACGTGACCAGCAGCTTGTCGCCTATCAGGAGCTGTTCAGTCACTACGCCAAGTTCACGATGGAACTCAGGCGGGCGCACAGCGACCGACGGGGCTGGGATTACGACTGGGGCGAGTGGAGCGCGGCTTTGATGCGCGTAAGCCTGGTCGCCCCGCCGGAAGTGGCGACCGAGATCGACGATTTCGGCCGCGCCATCAACTCCTTCCTGGACCGAGTGGCTCGGGGGCGCCACCCTCTGAGTGACCCGGTGAGTCCGGAGGAGTTCGAGCAGGCCAGGCAGGCACCTGCCGAGGCCCAGGTGAGGCTGGTGAACGCCATACGAAGGTCACTGAGTAACGATCAAGAAGGACTGCCTTTCGGAATCGGTGGGTAAGGCGTCGGCGCTCGGACTGCCGATGAGCGTGCTCCGACTTCGACGGACTCTGCTCCTTGCCTCACCCTTGCACCGGATCAGCGCTTCGGCCCGGGAAGCAGCCGTGTCTCCGCCGGCAGGACGCCCCGTTGCGGCAACCTGGGCGCATGACCGATACCTTCGAGCACGCCCCTCAGATCTGGAACGCCGCCCAGCTGCGCGATGCACTCAAGGATCTTCCCGATGACGCGCCCATCCATATCGGTGTGGCAAGCGACCCCGGTGACTTCGACGGGTACCGCGACTTCGTCCTCGTGGACGCACATCAGGTGGAGAACTGGTGGCCGGCCACTTCCACCGCACCGGAACGCACCGAGACGGAGAAGGCGCTGACGCTGTTCGCCGACTGGGAGCCGGACAGGTACGACCGTCTCGACTGAACCGGCCACGTGCCCGCCGGGCTGTCCGTCACCGTGGAGCGGGGGTCAGGGCCGGATGGCGTCCTCACTTCGCTGATCGACGATGTCGAGGCGGAGCCGGCGCAGTGCGAGCAGGCCGCCGATGCCAGGGATGACGGCCGAGGCCTTGGTGACGGGTGTGGCCTGCTCGAGGCGCCAGGTGGCCACCACGACGAACAGGTAGGCGCAGCCGTGGGTGGGGCCCATCAGGGAGGAAATGGGTTTGAGGTGGGCGGTGGCGAGGTTGGTCAGCAGGATGATCAGTGAGATGAGTTCGCCCTGGGCCGCGATACGCAGGTGGCGGAGGTTCACGGTCATGCTCCCGTCGTGGAGCCGGGGCGAATGATCATCAGGACGGTGACGGTGGCCCACAGCAGGTTGAAGACGCCGGTGTGCATGGCGAGGCGGCCGGCCGAGCGGGGGCCGGGGCTGGAGCCCGGGGTCTGTGCGGCGGCGAGCGCGCGGTCCTGGGCGGGCAGGATCAGCAGGGCCAGGGTGGCCGCGGCCGCGGCGGTCAGCAGGATCGATGTGATCAGCCATCCGCTGCCGAGGACGCCGAGGCTGCCGGCCGTGGCGAACCCGAAGACCGGGACGGCTATGCCGATGGCCGCGTAGACGCGGCAGATGCGGTGCAGCAACCGCAGGTTCGTGAGCGCCTCGCGGTCGCCCGGGTCGCTGTGCGCGTGGCGTAGAGCTTGGGGAAACATGCTCGCGGCGACGGTGACCGGGCCGATGGCCAGGACGGCGGCCAGAACGTGCACGGACAGGAGGAGTTTCGTCATGGTCAGTGTTCCGTGGTCGGCCGGGCGGCCCGGCGCAGGCCGGTGACTTTGGAGGCGGGCAGACGTCCGGCCTTGGAGGTGCCGATCAGGGTGTCGCCGTCGACCGTCACCGCAAAGGCCAGGTTCAGGCGCACAGGCTGGGTGACGGCCTGCCTCCAGGTGAGTCGGTGGCCGTCGAAGGCGACTTCGGCAAGCGGGACCTCCTCCCCCGCCCCGTGGGCCACCCCGGTCAGGACACTGTGCTGTCGGCGGAGTTCGACCACTGCCTTGATCGTGCCGATGGGGGTCGAGATGGACAGGTCCCAGGTACCTTCGACAGACATGCTGCTGTACTTCCTTACGGTGCGTGCGGTGAACAGGTGCCCGATCAGGGGCATGGGCAGAGGCCGGTGGGAGCTGGGCCCTGGGCGCGCCAGACGGTGCCGCGACGCTCGTGGGCGAACAACTCCTCGACGGCGTGGGCGATCCGGGGGCCGACTTCGCGCTCCAGCAGGTACAGGCCCAGGTCCAGCCCGGAGGTGACGCCGGCGCCGGTGACCAGGTCGCCGTCGTCGACGACACGAGCGTGCACCGCGTGGACGCCGGTGGCATCGAGCATGTCCAGGCCCATGTGGTGGGTGGTGGCGTGGCGGCCTTCGAGCAGGCCGGCCATGGCCAGCACGAGCGAGCCGCCGCACACCGCGCCGACCGTGACCTGCGGATTGTGCACAGCCGCTCTCAGAAGCGCCGGCAGTTCGGTGTACAAGGTGCGGCCCAGCAGTACGGGGATGAGCTCGTCCTGCTTCTGTTCGCCGGTCCCGGCCTCCCGGTCAGGTGTTTCGCCGGGCTCGCCGACACGGCCCGAGGCTCCGGGAACCAGGACCAGGCCCGCACGGCCGGGGTCGAGAGCGGCCGTCGCCTGCAGCGCCAACTTCCCGGTTCCGCTGACCACCGTGCGGGGTCCCTCCGCGGACACCAGTTCCACACTCACCGCCCCGCCGGAGGCGGTTCCACCGGCGTACAGCACCTCGTAGGGGGCGATGACATCCAGCGGATCGAAGCCGTCGAACAGGACGATCTGGGCATGCATGCAACTTCCTTCACGTACGAGGGACCGGTCCGCACCGGGTAGACCTCGACGCTAAACACGTTTCATTCGACCGCCCAGTGGCATTAGTGACATGTTTCAACGGAATATTGCCATCGGCCGAACCATGGGCCTTGAGCTGGGTAAACGACCGCTCATGGTTCCCTGACGCCGAGTCGGCGGCAGGGCGGGGAGGTATGTTCTGGCCATGCACACCGTCGCTGTTCTCGCCTTGGACCAGGTGATCCCCTTCGACCTGTCCACCCCGATCGAGGTCTTCGCCCGCACCCGCCTCCCGGACGGGCGCCCCGGCTACCAGGTCCGTGTCTGTGCTGAGCAGCCGGATATCGACGCAGGCGCCTTCCGTCTGCGCGCGCCCTGGGGGCTGGACGGCCTCAAGGGCGCCGACACGATCATCGTGCCCGGCACCGCCGACCCCGCCGCCCCGCTCACCCCCGCTGTCCTCGACGCGCTGCGCGCCGCGGCGAAGGACGGCACCCGTATCGCCTCCATCTGCTCGGGCGCCTTCCCCCTCGCCGCCACCGGCCTGCTGGACGGCCTGCGCGCCACCACCCACTGGATCGCGGCCGGCCTCCTGGCCGCCGCCCACCCGGACATCGAGGTCGACCCGGATGTCCTGTACGTCGACAACGGGCAGATCCTCACCTCGGCAGGAGCCGCCGCCGGCCTGGACCTGTGCCTGCACATGATCCGCAGCGACTACGGCTCGGCCGTCGCCGCCGACGCCGCACGTCTGTCCGTCGTCCCTCTCGAACGCGAGGGTGGTCAGGCGCAGTTCATCGTCCACGACCACATACCCACCCCACAGGGCTCCGCGCTCGAACCCCTGCTCAGCTGGCTCCAGGACAACCTGAGTCGCGATCTGTCCCTCGCCGCCATCGCCGCTCAGGCCGGAGTCAGCACCCGGACACTGATCCGGCGCTTCCGCGAACAGACCGGAGTCACCCCGCTCCAGTGGCTCCACCGCGCCCGCATCCGCCAGGCCCAGCACCTTCTGGAGACCACCCGGCACTCCGTCGAACGCATCGGTGCCCAGGTCGGCTTCGGCTCGCCCACCGCCTTCCGCGACCGCTTCCGGCGCACCACCGGAGTCAGCCCCCAGACCTACCGGCGCTCCTTCAGCTGACTCTCCTGTATGTCCTGCCAACGAGTGGACCGGCCCTCGCACGAACGCTCATCTGTATGAGTTCTGCGAGGGGCCGGGGCCATGACCCGATTCCACAGGTGGTTGCTCAGCTGATACGAAACGCGAGGGGAAGGTCACTCGAACGCCTCGTAGGATCGGCGAAATCGACCAAGTTATGGGCGCGTTGGTTCGAGGGGGCGGTTGCAAGTGGTGCTGCAGGTGCGAGGCGTCGTGTTGCCGGAACGGGAGGAGCGGTCCTTCTGGATCGATGGAGACCGCTTGCGGAGCGAACCGGTCCCGGACGCGGATCTCGTCGTCGACGGGGGTTGGCTGCTGCCCGGCCTGGTCGACGTGCACACCCATCCGGGCACCGAGGACCTCGACGCCCCGTTCAGTGACGACGTGCTTCGACGGCACCTGTCCGACCACCGCGACGCCGGCGTTCTGCTGGTCCGGACACCCGGGTCTGCCGCGCCCATCCCGGGCTGGGTGGACGAGGATCCGGACCTGCCGCGTGTCCACTCGGCCGGACGCTGGCTGGCCACTCCCGGCCGATTCTTTCCCGGGGTCGGGCGCGACGTGAGCGAGGCCGGTCTGGTTCATGCCGCTGTCGAGGAAGCCAAGTCGTCCTCAGGATGGTGCAAAGTCATCGCCGACTGGAAGTACGACGAGCCGCCGTTGCCCCAGGAGATCCTCGCCGCCGTCGTGCGGGCCGTGCACGCCATCGGCGGCCGGGTGGCCGCCCACTGCCAGACCGCTGACGGCAGTCGCAACGCCGTTGAAGCCGGCGTCGACAGCCTGGAGCACGGCATGCACCTGGATCCCGGCCTGATCGATCTGATGGCCGCCCAAGGCACCGCGTTCGTTCCGACGCTCAGCGTTTTCGGCGCCGGGGCCGATCGATGGCGCGCCGCAGAGTCCAGCGCCCGCCGGGACTGGTGGCTGGCCGGATGGGAAAGCATGATGCCCAACATCAGGGCCGCGCACGAAGCCGGCGTCACCGTGCTTGCAGGCACCGACAGCCTCCCGTGCGGAACGGTCGCGTCAGAGGTCGAATGGCTGGTCCGTGCCGGACTGTCGGCCGACGCAGCACTGGGCGCGGCATCGTGGACGGCCCGCTCCTGGCTCGGTCTGCCCGGACTGGTCGACGGAGGCCCCGCTGACCTCGTCGCCTATGACACCGACCCGACCCTCAACGCTTCAGTGCTGCCCCACCCCAGTCGCATCATCCTGCGCGGCCGTGTCATCGCCTGACACTCGGCGCAACTCGCTCCCGAAAGAGCGCCGCAGCGCCGACCAGCGGTCTCGCGGGCCGGCATCGCCAGGGAGTGGCTGCGGCGCGCGGTCGCATCGGCGACGGCCCGGCCGGAAGGCTTGCGCGAACTGCTCGCCGCCGACGGGTCACTTCGCGCGGCATCCGAAGCTCTCGACGACGGCCATCGGGTCTGAGCGAGCGGCGCCTCGGCTTGCCCATCGACGTTCAGGTCCGATTCGCGCAGGAGTCCGTCACTGCTTGCAGCACCAGTACCGAGAGGTCGTCCTCGACCGGCCCCGTCCCGAAGTCGTGCGCCGCCCGCCGCACGTGCTCCGCAAGTGCCTTCGCACCCAGTCCCATACCTTGCCTGAGCACATCGGCCAGACCGTCATTGTCGTCCAACTGCCAGTTTCCGCAGCGGCGTTCGGTGACGCCGTCGGTCACGCACAACAGCGTCTCACCGGGCGCGAGGTCGAAGCTGACGGCCCGGAATTCGGCGCCCTCATCGATGCCGAGCAGCATCTGGGGTACAGAGGCCGGTTCCACCTTGCCGTCGGCGTGCAGATGCAGCGGCGGAGGATGGCCTGCAGTGGCGACCGTGCAGTGGGCTCCGGGCACACCCGGGTCGACCGTCAACTCCCCGTACAGCAGGCTCAGGAAACGGGAGCCTGTCTGCTCGGCGCCGAGCGCGAATGCCTCGGCGCTCTCTTCCGCCATGGCGGCGTTCAGCCGGGCGAGCACCGACTCGACACCATGGCCCTCGCGCGCCAGCAGCCTCACCAGGTGGCGGGCCAGGCCGGTGACGGACATCGCCTCCGGGTCCTTCCCCTGTACGTCCCCGAGCAGGAAGCACCAGTGGTTCTCGCCCCTCGGGAAGATGTCGTAGAAGTCGCCGCCGACGGTCTGCCCCTCGCCGTGCGGCTCGTAGACGATCGCCGTATCGACGCCGACGATCCTGGCCAGCGTCGCCGGCAGCTGCCTGCGCTGGAGCGCGGCGCTGATCCTGCGCTGCCGGGTGTACTGGCGAGCGGTGTACACGGCCTGCGCGACCCTGCGGGCCACGTCCTGGACCATCCGCACCACGGTGTCGGTCATCTGCGGCTGCCCGGCCCGGCCGAGCAGCAGTACACCCTGGTCGGTGTCGCGGGCGATGAGTGGGAAGGCGAACGCCGACCCGCCCGCATGGGCGACACCGGCACTCTCCGGCCACGGCCAGGGCGTACCTCCGATGCGGACCGCGGAGGGCGGCGGAATCCGCTCCAGCTCCTCGCGCAGCGGAGTGATGCGCTGCTCGTCGGCATGCCAGACCCGGGACAACTGCAGGCCCCTCCCCGGCATGTTCAGCCAGATGCCGCACCAGTCCGCGAGCCGGGGTACCAGCATCTGGGCCGCGAGCGCGGTGACCATGGCCTCGTCGAGCTGGCCTGCCAGGAGTTCGCTGGTCTCGGCGAGGAACGACGGGCCGCCACGGTCGCTCCACTCGGCGGCGTACCCCTGGGCATGCGCCGGATGTACTGATGGCCCTGCATCATGGTGCTTTGCGTCGCTGTGACGCCCGGTGGTACCGGGATCGGTGATACCGGGACCGGACGCGGCCGAATCTGTCGCAGCAGTCCCTCGCTCCGCGGCCTCCAGCCGGAACCAGACCCTCTTCTCCGCCCGCCGGTAGGTCACGCCCCAGGACTCCGAGAGCGCACTCACCAGCTGGAGGCCGTAGCCGGGCTCGCCACGCCGGGTGTCCGCGCCGCCGCGTACCCCCCTGGAGGGGTGGCGGTCCGCGACCTCCACGACGACACCCAACCGGGTGGCCGGGTTCCGCTCCAGGCGGCAGACCACGTCGATATCGGTGCCGGCGTACATGACGGCGTTGGTGACCAGCTCGCTGACGAGCAGGACGGCGTCGTCGACGAGCTCCTCGGGGACCGTCATCGGTGCAGGGGCCGCGGCCGCACCGGGAGCCGAATCGGCGGCCGACGCGCCGTCCCCGTTCGCGGGCGCTGTCCACCCCTCAAGCGCCGCATACACGAATTCGCGCGCCCGGGCGGCCGCCAGCTGGTTCGCCGGCAGCCCCTTCCTGGACACGGATTCGGTCGCGTGTACGGACAACGGAACCCCTCTTCCCCCCGTGTGCATCAAATACGCCCAGAAAGCAGTATTTTCGTGCGCTTTATACTATGACATGCGTGACCAATGAACCTCTGGTGTGCACCGATGGATCTTGGGCGGAGGGTGTTTCATGACACTGGACCCGACCCGACCCGCCACGGAGCCAGACGGGCAGTGGGTTTGTACGAGCGATCTACGCCCCTTGCTCGGTGCGATGAAGGCCCTGTGCGACGGTGATTTCACAGCGCGCGTGGAGGACCCGGAGAAACAGGGCGCCGTCGTGCCGGACGGGGTGCTGGCCGAAATGGCCGGGGTGTTCCAACAGATCGTCGCGCGGAACGCACATCTCGCCTCGGAGCTCCAGCGGGTGCGCCACGAGATCATCCGACAGGGACGGCTGGACGAGCGGATCTCGGCGAGTCCCGGCACGGGTGCCTGGACGACGAACATCGAGGCCGCCAATACGGTGCTCGAAGCACTGGTGGTACCCGTCGCGAAGGCCACCCGAGTGCTGGACGCCGTCGCGGACGGCGATCTGACCCAGCACGTCGATCTGCACGACGGAAGCCGCCAGCTCCGCGGTGACCTGCGACGCCTGGGCATCGGCGTGAACCGCATGGTGGACCAGCTCTCGCTCTTCACCGGCGAGGTGACCCGGGTCGCCCGCGAGGTCGGCACCGAGGGGCGCCTCGGTGGCCGGGCGAAGGCGCAGGGCCTGTCGGGCGACTGGCTCCATGTGACCGAAGCGGTCAATACGATGGCGTCCCGGCTGACTGCGCAGGTGCGGGACATCGCGGTCGTGACGACGGCGGTGGCGCGCGGCGACCTGACACAGCAGGTGACGGTCGAAGCCACCGGTGAGCTGCTGGAGCTGAAGCTCACGGTCAACACCATGGTCGACCAGCTGCGGGCGTTCGCCGACGAGGTGACCAGGGTCGCCCGCGAGGTCGGCACCGAGGGCCAGCTCGGCGGTCGCGCCCAGGTCAGGGGCGTATCCGGGGTCTGGAAGGACCTCACCGACAACGTCAACTTCATGGCGTCGAACCTGACGTCCCAGGTCCGCAACATCGCCCAGGTGACCACCGCCGTCGCCAACGGCGACCTCAGCCAGAAGATCACCGTGGACGCGCGGGGCGAGATCCTGCAGCTGAAGTCGACGATCAACACCATGGTCGACCAGCTCTCCGCCTTCGCCGACGAGGTCACCCGCGTCGCCCGCGAGGTCGGCACCGAGGGCCAGCTCGGCGGCCGCGCCCACGTCAGGGGCGTATCCGGGGTCTGGAAGGACCTCACCGACAACGTCAACTTCATGGCCGACAACCTCACCTCCCAGGTCCGCAACATCGCCCAGGTCGCCACCGCGGTCGCGGAGGGTGACCTCGGCAAGACGATCACCGTGGAGGCCAAGGGAGAGATCCTGGAGCTCAAGTCGACGATCAACACCATGGTCGACCAGCTCTCCGCCTTCGCCGACGAGGTCACCCGCGTCGCCCGCGAGGTCGGCACCGAGGGCAACCTCGGCGGTCAGGCACAGGTCAGGGGCGCTTCCGGGGTCTGGAAGGACCTCACCGACAACGTCAACCGCATGGCGCTCAACCTCACCTCCCAGGTCCGCAACATCGCCCAGGTGACCACCGCCGTCGCCAACGGTGATCTGTCGAAGAAGATCGATGTCGACGCGCGCGGCGAGATCCTGGAGCTGAAGGACACCGTGAACACGATGGTCCAGCAGCTGAGGGCTTTCGCGGACGAGGTGACCAGGGTGGCCCGTGAGGTCGGCACCGACGGTCGACTCGGCGGCCAGGCTCAGGTCCACGGCGTCTCGGGCGTCTGGAAGAACCTCACCGACAACGTCAACTTCATGGCCGACAACCTCACCTCCCAGGTCCGCAACATCGCCCAGGTCGCCACCGCAGTCGCGGAGGGCGACCTGTCGAAGAAGATCGACGTGGACGCGCGCGGCGAGATCCTGGAACTCAAGTCCACGATCAACACCATGGTCGACACGCTCTCCTCGTTCGCCTCCGAGGTGACACGAGTGGCCCGCGAGGTGGGCAGCGAGGGACAGCTCGGCGGCCAGGCCCGGGTGGAGGGTGTCTTCGGGACATGGAAGCGGCTGACCACCAGCGTCAATGAGCTGGCACTGAATCTGACCACCCAGGTGCGCGCGATCGCCGAGGTCGCCAGCGCCGTCACACAGGGCGACATGTCCGGCTCCATCTCGGTGGAGGCCCAGGGCGAGGTCGCCGCCCTGAAGAACAACATCAACCTCATGGTGGCGAACCTCCGTGAGACCACCCGGGCCAAGGACTGGCTGGAGTCCAACCTGACCCGTATCGCGGGACTCATGCAGGGCCACCGCGACCTGGTCGAGGTCGCCGACCTGATCCTGCGCGAGCTGACCCCTCTGGTGAACGCCCAGTACGGGGCATTCTTCCTGGCAGAAGCGGGCGCGGAGCCCGGCGAGGACCTTGAGCTCCTGGCCGGCTACGGCACCGGCCAGCCCGAAGGCCGCCGCCGGCGTACCCGGCTCAGCCTCGACGCCCCTGGCTGGGGTCTGGTCACCCAAGCCGCAACGGAGAAACGGCGAATTCTCATCGAGGCGGTCCCCAGCGAATACATCACCATCAGTTCCGGCCTCGGCGCCGCGCCCCCGGCCAGCATCGTCATCCTGCCGATCCTCTTCGAGGACCGGGTGCTCGGAGTCATCGAACTGGCCTCGTTCAGCAGCTTCAGCGAGGTCCACCTCGCCTTTGTCGACCAGTTCGTGAACACCATCGGTGTCTCCATCAACACCATCATCGCCAACTCCCGTACCGAGTCCCTCCTCTCGGAATCCCAGCGCCTCACCGCCGAACTGCGCAAGCGCTCCGACGAGTTGCAGCTCACCAACGCCGAGCTGGAGGAGAAGGCGGCGCTGCTGGCCACGTCCTCCCAGTACAAGTCGGAATTCCTGGCGAACATGTCGCACGAATTGCGCACGCCGCTCAATTCGCTCCTCGTGCTGTCGCGGCTCCTCGCCGACAACCCCGACGACCACCTCTCCCCGCAGGAGGTGGAGTTTGCCGTCACCATCCACCGCGCGGGCTCCGACCTGCTGCAACTGATCAACGACATCCTCGACCTGTCGAAGATCGAAGCAGGCCGGATGGATGTGCACCCCAAGAAACTGCCGCTGATCAAACTGCTCGACTACGTACGGGCGACGTTCCAGCCGCTCGCTCTGGACCGCGGCCTGTCGTTCGACATCAAGGTCGGCGAGAACGTACCGCTCGAACTCTTCTCGGACGAGCAGCGGCTCCAGCAGATCCTCCGCAACCTCCTCTCCAACGCAATGAAGTTCACCTCGTCCGGCGGAGTGCAACTGATCGTCGAACGCTCGACGGTCTCGGACTTCGAGGAGGAGACGCTGCGCAACGCCGACTCCGTCATCGCTCTGACCGTCAAGGACACCGGAATCGGCATCGCGCCGGAGAAGCTCGACCAGATCTTCGAGGCCTTCCAGCAGTCCGACGGCACCACCAACCGCAAATACGGCGGCACCGGGCTCGGCCTCTCCATCAGCCGGGACATGGCCGGCCTGCTCGGCGGCCGGATCATCGCCGAGAGCGAACAGGGCGTCGGCTCCGCCTTCACCCTCTTCGTCCCCGTGCACTACACGGGCCCGCCCTCCGGCGCCCTCCCCGCGGTGGAAGCGCGCCAAGTGAGCAGCACCACCCGAGCCATCGCCGAACTCACCGCCCTCACCGGCCGACCCGCAGCCGAGCCCGGACCCGAGTCGCAGGTCGATGTGTTCAGGCCCCAGGAGTCCGCGCCCCGCACCGGAACCCGGCCCGACGGCAGCGACGACGGCGTCAGCTGGCCGGAGACGACCCGCCTCAGGGACTGGCTGAGCGGCCGCCTCGCCGGGGTGCTGACCGACCGTCGCATCCTCATCGTCGACGACGACATCCGGAACGTCTTCGCACTGACGCATGTGCTGGGGCGCGTCGGCATCAGCGTCAAGTACGCGGAGAACGGCCGCGAGGGCCTGGAGGTCCTTGATCAGACACCTGACGTATCACTGGTGCTGATGGACATCATGATGCCCGAAATGGATGGATACGAGATGATCGCAGCGATCCGTCGCACACCTCGTTTCGCGGACCTGCCGATCATCGCGCTCACCGCGAAGGCCATGCCCGGTGACCGCGAGAAGGCCATCGAGAGCGGCGCGGACGACTACGTCCCCAAGCCGGTGGACGTCGACCGCCTGCTGTCGGTGATCTGCCGGCTCCTCGACCCGCAGTGCACTCTGCCGGAGCCGCGGCCGGATCCCTCCGACAACGTCCGCGCCACGGACCGGGACGACGGCGACACCCTCAGGAACAGGGACGATGACGACGGAGCAACAGGACGGCCATCATGACGGCGACACAGCCAGCAGCATCGGAGACCGCCAGCATCCTCATCGTCGACGACATGGAGGAGAACCTGGTCGCCCTCGAAGCCGTACTCGGCTCACTGGGCCACGTGGTCCGCGCGCACTCGGGTGAGGAAGCCCTCAAGGCGATGCTGCGCCAGGAGTTCGCAGTCGTGCTCATCGACGTGCTGATGCCGGGCATGAACGGCTTCGAAACCGCCGCCAACATCAAGGGGCTCGACCAGACGAAGGATGTCCCGATCATCCTGCTGACCGGAGCCGCGGTCGATCCGAACTACGCCTACCGCGGCTACACGGTCGGCGCCGCCGATTTCCTGATCAAGCCCTTCGACCCCTGGCTGCTGCGGACCAAGGTCAACGTCTTCCTCGATCTGTTCCGCAAGAACCGCCAACTCGTGGACCAATCCGAACAGTTGAAGCGCCTCCTGACGGCGGACGGCGGCCGCCCGACGGTTACGCCGTCCCCTCCTCCCCCGACTTGCGCATCCACCGAGCCGTCGTACGGTACGGACGGCAAGGACACCACGGACTCCGCGGAGCGCCCTGCACGCCCGGACGACGCCGACCGGCTGTCTGAGGTCGTCGGCCAACTCGCCCAGGCGGAACTCCTGCTACGAGACGCCAACGGTCCGGGCGGGGCGGACCTCGCCGACCGCATCGTCGAACTGGAACAGGCGGTGGGACGGCTGATGGCGGAACGCGAAACGTAGGAACGCACTCGGATCGTCACGATCCGCCGATCACGCCACCGGCCCCGAGGCCGCCCCCTCCCGGGTGCGCTACATACCGGGACGGTCCGGCCCTCGTCCCCTTCGGATGCCGGTCGCCGACCGTGCGCGGGTGGCCTTCAGCTGTGTGGATCTCCGCGCCCGCTGCAGAGCCTGATGGACCGACCAGACGACGGATACGAGCGGCACTGTCACGATCGCTCCCAGCGCCCCCGCCGCGATCGCGCCGGCGATCACGGAGAGCGCGATCACGACCGGATGCAGGCGGACGGCCCAGCTCATCACGATCGGGTGCAGGAGGTGCCCTTCGATCTGGCCGATGACGACGATCAGCGCGACGACGACGGCCGCTACGATCGGGCCCTTCGAAGCCAGAGCCACAACGGCAGCAATTCCAAGGGCGATGGGTGAGCCGATCAGGGGTACGAAGGCCGCGAAGAACTCCAGCAGCGCCAGCGGAAGCGCCAACGGCACCCCCAGTACGAACAGGGCGAGTCCGACGAGTACGGCGTTGGTGGCAGCCACCACGATGATGCCGTGGGTGTACCCCGTGAACGTCCGCCACGCCGCTCGGCCCGCGATCTCCACCCGCTCCCGCGCCGTCGCCGGGAGCTGCTCGCACAGCCAGTCCCATTGCCGGTCGCCCGAGTAGATGAAGAAGACCGAGCAGAACAGCGCGAGAACGAACACGGTCATCACCTCCACCAGTCGACCCACGCCACTGAGCGCCGAGCTGATCACGGTGGACCGATGACTGGACAGATATTGCCCGATCCGGGCCTGCAAGTCCTTCAGTGCCCCGGGGTTCAGACGGAACGGTGGCTCCTCCAGCCAGCGCTCGATCCTGGCGAGGCCGTCGCTGAACTGCCTCTCCAGCCCGGCCCTTTCTCCGGCGACCGCCTCACCGACGAGGGACAGCACGCCCAGGACCAGGACGAAACTGCCGAGGAGCGCCACTGCCACCGCGAGCGGCCGCGGCACCGCACGAGCCAGGAAGTCCGTCAGCGGGCGCAGCACCGCGGTGACGACCAGGCCGAGGAAGACCGCTACCGCGACCTCGTGGAACCGTCCCAGCGCCGAAAAACCGGTGTAAACGACAGCTCCCACGACGAGGATCCGCCAGGCGTAGGCAGCGGCCGTCCGCAGCGCAGGCGACACACGCGACTCCTGCGTCGGGTCGGTCGGCCCATGCTTCGCGCCCGGGCCCCGGGAAGCACGGCCGCCGACGCCACGCAGCACCTGGCGCGACGCCGCACGAGTCCGGTGCCTCCGTCTCTCAGGCCGGAAGCCGGGGTCCGGATTGTCGGGCTGCAGATGCGATCGCCTGGGCATTCCTTGCTGGTACCAGTCGCCGACGCATCATCCCAGCTCCCGCGGCTGCATACACGCGAAGTCACCCAGCAGGCGCAGTCACCGGTCGCGCCGGCAGCTCAGTCGTCCAAGGCGGCCCGCGCCAGGTCACGGAGCTCGTCATCAGGGATGGCAGCCGCGTCGTCGGGCCGTAGCCGGACGGTCGCCGCGCACTTCCTTGTCCATCGCTGCGTCATGGTCTCCCTGTTCGCGCCTGAGTCGGCGAGCCGGTTGATCAGGCCTGAGCGCCTGCCTTCGCTCGGGCGAGGTTGACGCCACTGGCGATGATCCCGATGTGGCTGAATGCCTGAGGAAAGTTGCCCATGAACTCTCCTGTGGACGGGTCGATCTGCTCCGACAGCAGCCCCAGTGGGCTCGCCCGGGCACACAGCGAGGCATACAGTTCGTCGGCCTCTTCGATCCGGCCCTGGCCGATCAGGTTGTCGACCAGCCAGAAACTGCACAGCACGAAGGCACCCTCGTCGCCGGCCAGACCATCGGGTGACTCCTTGTGCAGGTAGCGATAGAGCAGCCCGTTGCCGGCCGACAGGCGCTCGGCTACAGCCGTGGTGGTCGCCACCATCCGCGGGTGATCAGCCGACACAACCTGGCGCAGCGGAAGGGCGAGCAGGCTCGCGTCCACGATGCCGCCGCCGTCCAGGTGTGTGCTCAGGGTCTGTGCGTCCTCGTCCCAGGACCGCTCCAGGATGATCCGGCGCAGCTGGTCGGCCGAGGCTCGCCACTCGGCGATCCGCCCGGGCAGGTGAAGCCGCTCACCGATAGCCGCCGCCCGGTCCAGGGCCACCTGGCACATCCCGGCCGAGTACGTGAACACCCGGCCCTCGCTGCGCACTTCCCAGATTCCCTGATCCGGCTGCCGCCAGGCCTGCCCCGCCGCTTCGGCCAGCTCGGCCAGGCTGGTCCACAGCGCGGGCTGGATCTCACCGCCGGAAAGCAGCCACTGGTCTGCGCAGTCAAGGATCTCGCCGTAGACGTCGTGCTGGCGCTGGTCGGCCGCACCGTTGCCCCATCGCACCGGGGCAGAGCACCGATAGCCTTCCAGTTCGCTGTCCTCGACCTCGTCCGGCACCGGACTGCCGTTGAGGCCGTACATGATCCGGGGCCGTCGGCTGTACTCGAAGGCATCGAGAACCCAGCCGAGGAAAGCGTCGGCCTCGCCACGGAAACCGATGCGGCGCAGGGCGAACACGGCGAAGGCGGCATCGCGGATCCAGGCATAGCGGTAGTCCCAGTTGCGGATCCCGCCGATCGGCGCAGGCAAGGAGGATGTAGGTGCCGCGACCAGCGAGCCATTGGCCCAGTCGTCGCACATTTTCAGCGTGATCGCGGCGCGCCTGACCAAGGACTCCTCGGGACCGCCGTACTCCATATGCTTCATCCAGCGGCGCCACGCGTCAGCGGTTCCCTGCAGCATGGCGTCGGTGTCGAACCGGTGGTGGCGATGGAAGCGGCCCCAGGACAACACGAGATCCAGGCGATCACCTTGCTGCAGGTCATGTGTGGTGTGCAGGCCACCCAGGGGACGGTTCGACCGAAGGTGGAGTCGCAGGTCCGGTCGCCGGGACGATCGCACTTCCAGTCCGCTGAACAATGCCCGCGCCTGCCCACCGCCGCGGGGCTCGAGGTCCGCTCGTAGGCGGACGCGGCCGGCCAGCACCACCGCCGAACGCACAAGTTCGGCCCGATCAGCCGGTGCGTCATCGGTGAGATCAGCGCCGGAGCGGAGGGCCAGCGCATCGGTGACGCGAACCAAGCCGGTGGGACTGCGCAATTCGGTTGTCAGTACGCCGGTATCGGGTTCATAGCGCTGTCGCGCCTCCACCAGGTCTTCCGGTGCCAAGGTGAAATGCCCGCCTCGTGCTTGATCCAGCAAGCTGCAGAACAGGGGTTCGGCATCGAATCGGGGAAGGCACATCCACGAGATGGAGCCGTCCAGGCCTACCAGCGCGGCCGTCGCGCCGTCCCCGATGAGGCCGAGGTCCTCCAGCGGCAGGTGACCCTCCCGTCTGCGGACCGGCCGGAACGGTGGATCGGGATCGTGCATGCCGCCTCGCTTCCGCCGCGCCGAAATGACCGGGCGATCCGATGTCCACACCCAGAAGGTGATCACCAATTTCCCGACGCACGGTGATCTCGACTGCGGTTCGGAACGTCGCGTCCGCTCAGAGCGTCTCGATGGCGGTGTCGTCGTCCTGGCCCGGTGTCGGCTCAAGTGTCCGCTCGACAATGTCCTCCGCTGGTGAACGCGTCCGCACCGTGTCGCATCGTGCTCCCACGCTCTCAGGGAGCGAGTTGGAACGCGACCCAGCCGCTCCGGCGATGATGCTTTCCAGTGAAAACCGGTCCGGGGACTACAGGCGGAGAACGACCAGGGCGATGTCGTCGCGGGCGCCGGCGCTGACGCCGAGGCGGGCGAGCACGGCGTCGGCGAGGCGTTGGGGGCTGAGGCGGGCGAATCGGGCGAGTGCGTCGGTGAGGCGGTGCAGACCGGCGTCGATGTCCTCGCCGCGGCGTTCGACGAGGCCGTCGGTGTAGAGCACGAGGGTGTCGCCGGGCGTGTAGGACAGCTCTGCCTGGGGGCGGGGGACGTGTTTGGGGCGGGCCCCCAGCGGCGGGTCAGTGGCCTGGTCGAGCAGATCGAAGGTGCCGTCGTGGTGGACCAGGACCGGCGGGAGGTGGCCGGCGCTGCTGTAGGTGATGCGGTGGCTGCGCGGGGCGATGACGACTTGGACCGCGGTGGTGGCCAGCGCACCTTCGACCGAGCGCGAGTACAGGCCCAGAACCTCCAGTGCCTTGGCGGGTCCCTGGCGGGCTCGGACGGCGGCGGACAGCGCGCTGCGAAGCATTCCCATGACGGCAGCGGCCTCCAGGCCGTGGCCGACGACGTCACCGACGGCTACGGCGCAGCCGTCGTCGGGCAGGTCGACCAGGTCGTACCAGTCGCCGCACACGTTCAGAGATCCGGCGGCGGGCAGGTAACGCACCGCGACATCCAGATGCCGGGCCAGGTCGGGCGAGTAGAGCATGGCCTCCTGCAAGGTGACGGCGACCTGGCGTTCACGGGCGTGGGCTTGGCGCAGTTCCTCGTTCAACCCCTGGAGCTCACGCGCCCGTGCGTACAGTTCGGATTCCACCACCTCCCATTTGCTGAGTTCCCCGCCTCCTCGTGGGCGGGAGGGATGGGACAGTACGAAGGCGGTCACGTCCTCCACCCGGTGGATGATCCACGCCACCTGTCCGTCCGGCCCGAGCACGGGGGTGTTGATCGGGGACCACCATCGCTCCTCGAACACGCCGGGCCTGTCCGCAACCGGGATGTCGTACTTCTGCACCGCCATCGTGTCCGGCTCCTTGGAGCGCAGGGCCCGGCGCAGGGAGGCGCCCAGGTTCTGCACCCCGTCGGCACCCGGATCTGCAGGGTTGTCGGGGAAAGCGTCGAAGATGTACTGCCCGACCAGATCCTCCCGAGTGCGGCCGGTCGCTGTCAGATACGCCCGGTTGACGTCGATGATCACCAGGTCGGGACCGAGCACCAGGTAGGGGCTGGGCGTGGCGGCGAACAGCGCCTGGTAGTCGATCCGTGGTGTGGTCACATGCTCTCCCGTTCCGTCTCGTGGCCGCCACGGCCGAACGTCGTCTCAACTATGGGTCCTGTACTCCCCCCGCCCCCGTCCTCGCTGCGCCACAGGAGTGTCGGGAACGCGATCCGCGCCGCCGTCCCGCCACGGAGCACCAGGCCATCGGTTTCGTCTACAGTTCTGTAGACGAAACCGGTACCGCCGGGCCGCGGGCCCCGACAGAAGGACTCGACTGCCGTGACCGATCTTGTGCAACGCCGCGTCCTGGTCGTCGAGGACGACAACGGGCTGCGCGACGTGCTCGCCCGCGGACTGCGCGAGGAGAACTTCGCCGTCGTGACCGCCGCCAGTGGGGCCGGCGCCCTGCGCGCCCTCGACGACCGGGTGGATGCCGTCGTCCTCGACATCGGGCTGCCCGACTCGGACGGCCGGGACGTGTGCCAGGCCATGCGTTCGACGGGGCTGCAGGCCCCGGTGGTCTTCCTCACCGCGCACGACACGCTCACCGACCGGCTCTCGGGCTTCTCCGCGGGCGGCGACGACTACCTCGCGAAACCCTTCCACCTTGCCGAACTCGCCGCCCGGATCCGCGCGGCGCTGCGCCGCGCCGGGCCGGACCCCGTGGTCGAGCTGGCGGAGCTCCGGCTCGACCCCGTACGCCACCTCCTGGAGGTGCACGGCAAGCCGGTGGCACTCACCCCCACCGAGTTCCGCCTGCTGGCCGCGCTGATGGCGGCGCCCGGTACCACCGTACGCAGACGGGAACTCCTGCGCGCGGCCTGGCCGGACGGGGCCCAGGTCAGCGACAACACGCTCGACCAGTACCTGACCCGGCTGCGCCGGAAGCTGCGCGAGGCGGACAGCACACGGGCGATCAGTACGGTGCGCGGCGTCGGGTACCGCCTGACATGAGGCGGCTCCGCGCCATCGGACGGCTCCGCACCGCGCTGCCCCACACTCTGCGGGGCCGCCTCGCCCTGCTCGCCCTGGCCTCCGCCACGGCCTGGGTCGCCGCGCTCACCATCGCGTTCGACATCGTCCTCGCCGGACGACTGAGCAGCCAGGCCGCCGACGTGCTGCAGACCCGAGCCGCGGCGGTGGCCGCCACCGTCGAGGCACGCCCGGACGGCGGGATCGTCGTCCACGAACCGCCCGACGACCGCGCCCTGGATGTCGGCACGTGGATCTACCGCGGAAGCACGGCCATCGAGAGGCCGAGCGCGCCCCCCGCCCTCCAGCGGCAGGCCGACCGGCTCACCGGCCGCGGCAGCGCATACCAGGAGTCCGGCGGGAGGAACGCCTCCCGGCTCTACGCCCTGCCGGTGCGCGTCGGCAACCGCCAGACGGGCACCGTTGTCGTAGCCGTCTCCCTCGACCCGTACCGCAGCACCGCCCGCGCCGCCCTCGCCGGTTCGGCGGTCCTCGGGCTGCTGCTCCTGGTCGGGGTGTACCTGCTCACCCGCACCGTCGTCGGCCGGGCCCTGCGCCCGGTCGCCGAGATGAGCACCCGGGCGGCCCGCTGGAGCGAACTCGGCGCCGCCGAACGCTTCGGCACCGCCCACCGCCCGGACGAGCTCGCCTCGCTCGCCACCAACCTCGACGAACTCCTGGACCGGCTGGCCGCCGTACTGCGCCACGAACAACTCCAGACCGCCGAGCTCTCGCACGAGCTGCGCACCCCGCTGGCCCGCATCGTCGCCGAGACCGACTGGCTCACGGCCCGGCCACGGGACGCGGCCGGACAGCACGCCTCCCACCAGGCGATCGCTGCCGCCGCCGGCACGATGCGGCACATCTGCGACACCCTGCTCTCCGAGGCCCGCGCCCGCACCGGGCAGCCCCCCGGTCGCTGCCGACTGCCCGCAATGGCCGATCACCTGGCCCAGCAGTACGCGCGTCAGCACCCTGACGCCCCGCCGCTGTCCGTACGGGGCGGCGCAGGCGTCACCGCAGGTGTCTCCCCCGCGCTCGTGGAACGCATGCTCACGCCGCTGCTCGACAACGCCCGCCGCTATGCCGCCACCGGCGTCACCCTGACGTTCGCGCCGACCCCGGCCGGTGTGGAGCTCGCCGTGAGCGACGACGGCCCGGGTGTGCCCGCAGAGACCGGCCCGGCCGTTTTCGAGCCGGGCCGCCGGGCGGATCCGGACGACGGTCATGACGGGGCCGGTCTCGGTCTGGCGCTGGCCCGGCGGCTCGCCCGCGCGTCCGGCGGCGACATCGAGTGGGACCCGGCCGCCACCGGCGCGCGGTTCGTGGTCAGCCTTCCGGCAGGCTGACAGAAGTGTCGGCCGCGTCCCGCCGGGTCACCGTCAGATAGCTGACCAGGGCCAGGATCAGGACGAGGAAGATCGCGCTGGTGCCGACCGTACCGAAGCCGAGGCCGCCGTCACCGCGCGCCTGGGAGAGGTAGTCGCCGAGCGAGGCGCCCAGTGGGCGGGTGAGGATGTACGCGATCCAGAACGCCGGAACGGCGGCGAGGCCGAACCCGTAGTGGGCCGCGGCCACGGCGGCGATGAGCACCGCGAACACCACCGCGGACACCCAGTAGCCCAGGTCCATCCGCTCGGCCGTGAGGTCGCCCGCCGAGGTGCCGAGAGCGAACGTGAAGAGGATCGCCGCCCAGTAGAACGCCTCGCGGCGGACCGTGTGAATGGAGTGGATGGAGAGCGTCCGCTCGCTCCCGTACCAGGCGGCGAACACCGCGACGAGCAAAACGGCGAAGACGACCGTCGTCGTCTCCAGCGCCACCCCGAAGTTGTCCGTGAGGTTGTCGCTCACGAGCGTGCCGACCACGCTGATCAGCACCACGGCAAGCCAGTAGAGCCCGGGCACGTACTTCTTGGCCCGGAACTGGAACCACAGCGTTCCGATCAGCAGCACGGCCATGACCAGCGAGGTGTTCGTCAGACCCAGACCGAGGTTGTCGTTGAGGAGATCGGCCGCGGTCTCGCCCACCGTCGTGCACAGCACTTTGATCACCCAGAAGTACACCGTGACTTCGGGGACCTTGTTCAGCATCTGCCGCGCCCCGGCGTGTGCCGGATACGCAGCTGTTTCATTCGTCATGACCGGTGAGGCTGGCACGGCGAACCTGAACACATCCTGACTGCTTCTCCACTCCGCCGGCAGATGATGCGCGGACTCACCGAGATCCTCTTCGCACAAGCGATACGTGCAGCAGCAGTCGATCACTCATGGCGTTACGCTCATTTTGTATGCATTCATTCCGACTGTGGAGGCAGCCATGCGCCCTACCGACGAGTACCCCACTCCGTCGCAGGCCGAGGGCGAGAGGTTGGAAGAGGATTTGAATCCGGCCGAGGAACGGCATCCCGCCACGACGCGCACCCAGCCCTCCCAGGCCGAGGGCGAGCGCCGAGCGGAGGATGACGAAAGCTGAAGTGGAGGTGGCTCCGGCTCCGACCGGAGTCGGAGCCACAAGGCCGCGGCGTCAGGTCCAAGCGTCCGACCTCCACGAGCGTGGCGGTCGACGGCGCGGGCGCAGGGACGGCCGTCCCTTGAGTTACCGACCACCTCGCCGGCGGACAGCCGCTGCGTAGCGCGATTTCCTACCGACTTCGCGCCCGAAATATACAGTTGATCCATGAATGCTCGGTTGGCCCTGCTTGACAGTGTGGAACAGGGCGTCACGGAGGGCGAGGTGCTGCGGCTCGCGCTTCAGCACGCCGTCGCCGAGCTGGACGGCCTGGGCGGGACGGTGCACCTGCGTGGTCCCATGTCGGCGCTGCGTCTGGTGTCAGTGGCTGGACTGCCCCCGGCCCTCGTCCGACCGTGGGAGATCATCGACCAGGAGGACACCTCGGCCCCGGCCCGCGCCGTGCGCCAGGGCATCGGTGTGTGGGCGCTCCACGACCCCTCGGCCTCCGCCCCGCCCACGTCGGCCACCGACTGGCCCGGTACAGGCCTGGCAGCCGTACCGGTGTTCGGCGCGGAGCGCCCGGTCGGCGCGCTCACCGTGGTGACAGGCGCCTCGGGAGAGCCCACGAGGAAGCATTGGGATTTCCTCACAGCGGTGGCCTCCTGGGCGAAGGAGCGGATGATCCAGGCCCCGCCCCCCGTTCGCCCTGCCCCGGAGGAGCCGAGCGGCAACTTCCTGCGGCAGGCGCTCAAGGCCGTCCAGGTAGGCACCTGGGACTGGGACATCCGCACCGGCGCACTGTCCTGGGACGATGCGGCCATGGCCATCTACGGCACCGAGCCTGCCGACTTCACGCCCCACGTCGAGAGCTGGATGAAGGTGGTCCACCCCGACGACGTGCCGTGGGCGCTCGCCGCCGTCGAGAAGGCCATTCGCACCCGCGGTGTATTCCAGGCCGAATACCGAGTACGACGCCCCGACGGCAGTTACGGCTGGACCCAGGCGCGCGCAAGGGTGGTGCTCGACGACGCGGGCGAGCCCTACCGGATGATCGGGACGGCGTGGGACAGCAACGAGTCCCGGTCCGCCCGTGACGCGCTCAGCCACGCCTTGCGCCATATGAGCGACGGCTTCCTGTCGGCGGACGACGACTGGCGGATCACCTTCGTCAACCTGGAGGCGGAAAGCATGCTGGGCTCCTCCGAGGAGGAGCTGTTCGGCCGCGTGCTGTGGGAACTGCCCGCCGTGCAGCAGGTCGCCGACATGGAGGCCCGGTGCCGCCGGGCCGCCGCCACGGCCACGCCCACAGGCTTCGACATGCAGATTCCGGATACCGGACGCTGCTACCACCTGCGGCTCGTCCCGGTGCCCGATGGGGTCACCCTGTACTTCACCGACGTCACCGAGATGCGCAGGCACGAGGCCGAGCGGATCGCCGCCGAGAGGGCCTCCGCCGAGCGCGCCTCCCGGATCACCGAGCTGACCGCAGCACTCGCCACGGCGACGACCT
This sequence comes from Streptomyces sp. NBC_00353, assembly GCF_036108815.1. NCBI lineage: Bacteria > Bacillati > Actinomycetota > Actinomycetes > Kitasatosporales > Streptomycetaceae > Streptomyces > Streptomyces sp. NBC_00353. The sequence goes on from NZ_CP107985.1 coordinate 1,668,236, forward strand.
CACGGGACGTGGTGGACGCGGTGGCCCAGCGGGTGCTGCCGCCGTTCCGCGCCACCGGGCTGCTCGTGCAGGCCGTCGAGGGCAACCGGGTCCGCAACGTCGGAGCCGTCGGCTACCCCAGCGCATTCCTCGAAAGCGTCGACGGCCGTTCGCGAATCGCGAAAGATCCCGTCTGGGACGCGATCTCCACCCAGGGGCCGCTGTTCCTCTCCTCGGCCCAGGAGTACGCGGCGCGCTATCCCACCATGGCCGACCACCCGCGGGACGTCGGCAAGCAGTCCTGGGCGTTCCTGCCGCTGACCGCCTCCGGGCACACCTTCGGCGTCTGCGTGATCGTGTTCGACCAGCCGCGCCGCCTGGCCGACGAAGAGCGCACCCTGCTGACCGCCATCAGCGCGCTGGTCGCGCACGCCCTGGAACGTGCGCGGCTCTACGACGCCGAGCACACCCGGTCCAGGGAGCTGCAGCGCGCGCTGCTCCCCCGGACACTGCCCGACCTGCCGTCGTGCACCACCGCCGCCCGCTACCTGCCCGCCGGACACGGCATGGACGTCGGCGGCGACTGGTACGACGTCATCCCGCTCTCCGCCGGACGGGTCGCGCTCGTCATCGGCGACGTCATGGGCCACGGCCTCTCCGAGGCCGCCATGATGGGACGGCTGCGCACGGCCGTTCACACCCTGGCCGACCTCGAACTGCCTCCCGACGAGATCATGAGCCACCTCAACGACATCGTCAGCGGCCTCGGGGAGGACTCGTACGCCACCTGCCTGTACGCCCTGTACGACTCCACCACCCGGACGTGCTCCATCACCCGCGCCGGCCACCCACCACCGGCGGTGGTCCACCCCGACGGCACCGTCCACTTCCCGCATCCGGTCCCGGATCCACCTCTGGGGGTGGCAGAGCCGCCGTTCGAGACGATGGAGCTGACGCTGCCCCCGGGAAGCCTCCTCGTGCTGTACACCGACGGTCTCATCGAATCGTCCGAGCGCGAGATCGACCAGGGCATGACCGAGCTGGCCCAGCTCCTGCGCACCGGGGAGAGCGAAGACCTGGACCGGCTCTGCGAAACCCTTATCGCCGGCCTGCTCCCCGCCGGACAGCACACCAGCGACGACGCCGCCCTCCTGGTCGCCCGTGTGCACGCGCTCAGCTCCGACCGGATGGCCTCCTGGCCACTCCCGGAGGACCCCCAGGCAGCGGGACTGGCCCGCAGGCACGTCCGGGAGCAGCTGGCCACGTGGGGGCTGGACGACATGGCGACGACCACGGAGCTGCTCGTCAGCGAGCTGGTCGGGAACGTCGTACGACATGGGAGGGGACCGCTGCGACTGCGGCTGCTACTCGACGCCGACCTGGTCTGCGAGGTCTCCGACGGCAGTCTCACCATGCCCAGGGTGCGCCACGCGTCCGAGACGGACGAGGGTGGCCGTGGACTGCAGCTCGTCGCCGCGCTCTCCCAGCGGTGGGGCGCGCGCTACACCGCTGCCGGCAAGTGCATCTGGACCGCACAGGCGATGCACGGATCCGACATCCCGGCTCCGCTCCTGCCGGAAGCCGGCACGCACGCCACCACGCCTCCCGAATCACCGCTTGACGCCGAGCACGCCTGATCGGCGTTCAGCCGAGCGCACGGTCGAGGTTGAATGCAGCACTGATGAGGGAAAGGTGGGTGAAGGCCTGCGGGAAGTTGCCGAGTTGTTCTCCCGTCGGTCCGATCTCCTCTGCGTACAGGCCGAGATGGTTGGAGTAGGTGAGCATTTTCTCGAAGGCCAGGCGGGCATCTTCCAGGCGGCCGGCTCGGGTGAGGGCTTCGATGTACCAGAACGAGCAGATCGAAAAAGTGCCCTCCGTGCCCAGGAGGCCGTCCGGGCTGGCTCCCACGTCGTAGCGGTGGACAAGCGAGTCGGTGACCAGGTTCGCACCCAGAGTGTCCAGCGTCGCGAGCCACTTCGGGTCGACAGGTGAGACGAACTTGACCAAGGGCATCATCAGCACCGCGGCATCCAGGACGTCGCCGTCCAGTTGTTGGACGAAGGCGCCGACCTCGTCCGACCAGCCCCGGCTCATGATCTGCCGGTAGATCGCGTCACGGCTCCGCCCCCACCGGACAAGGTCGGCAGGCAGGCCACGCCGGGTCGCCATACGCATGGCCCGCTCGATCGCCACCCAGCACATCAGACGCGAGTACAGGAAGTCCCGTCGTCCCCCGCGGGTCTCCCAGACGCCTTCGTCCGGCTGGTCCCAGTGGTTGCAGACCCAGTCCACCACGGCGCCGACCTCGTCCCAGCGGTGGCTGCTGATGGGGTGCCCCCACTTGTCGTACAGGTAGATGGAGTCGATGAGCGCTCCGTAGATGTCCAGCTGGAGCTGGGTCGCGGCGCCATTTCCCACCCGCACCGGAGACGACCCCATGTACCCCTCGAAATGCGACAGTTCGCGCTCGGGCAGCTCGCGGCGTCCGTCGATGCCGTACATGATCTGCAGCGGCCCGGTGGCTTCGTCCTCGCACATGATGCAGGAGGACAGGAAGCCCATGAACGCTTCGGCCTCCGATGTGAAGCCCAGCCTGAGCATGGCGTAGATGCAGAAGGCGGCGTCCCTGACCCACGTGTACCGGTAGTCCCAGTTCCGCTCGCATCCGATCTCTTCGGGCAGGCTCGTCGTCGGCGCAGCCACGATCGCGCCGGTCGGCGCGTACACGAGCAGCTTCAGCGTCAGCGCGGAGCGGTGCACCATCTCCCGCCACCGTCCGTGGTAACGGGAGGCGCTCAGCCACCGCCGCCAGTAGCGGACCGTGGCCTGGAACTCGTCCTCCGCCTCACGCCTGGCACACCCGCGCGGAACGACCTCTGCCCCGACCCGGTCGAGGGCGAAGACCGCGGACTCACCCTCCAGCAACTTGAAGTGCGACCAGGCATCCGTGCCGTCGCATTCGAGCGGGACGGTGGCCGTCAGAGCCAAGGACAGGTTCTCGGATTCGAAGTGCGCACTGTCGCCCTCCAGGCGCGCACTGTGCGGCTCGGTCCCGTAACCGAAGCGGGGAGCCACCCGCGCGGTGAACGGAAGCGAGCCCCGGACGCACAGCAGGCGTCTGATCAGCCGGTGCCGGTGAGCCTCGCCCGATTCGTCACCGATGGGCATGAAGTCCTGGATCTCGCCCACCCCGTCCGCGGCGAAGAATCGCGTGATCAGCACATTGGTGTCGGGAAAATAGAACTGACGGGTCCGCGCAGGTACGTCGGCGGCCAGCTGGAACGATCCACCCCGGTCCGCGTCCAGGATGGAGCCGAACACGCTGGGCGCGTCGAACTGCGGGCAGCAGTACCAGTCGATCGTGCCGTCGGTGCCCACGAGCGCGACGGTACGAAGGTCGCCAATCAGGCCGTGTTCAGCGATCGGCAGATAGCGTCCGCAGCCCGCTCCCTGCCCGTATCCGGCATTCTCGAACGCCATGCCAGGCCTCCCTGCCACCGCGGCGCCACCGCCGTGAAACCGAAAATAACCCTGATAAGAGTCTAAATCGCCACACAGTTGAACTTGGCTCTGCCTCCTCAGCTGCACCATCGCCGGGTGCCGTGCCGTGACCACGACGGCGGGTAGTCACCAGCTGTGCATTCACGCGACGGGCGGCGTGGGCAGGCGCAGGTGGGCCAGATCGTCGGGCGGTGGGCTGTCGGGCCGGTGGAAAAGCGGGGTCTGGTCGATGGCGGCCGCCGGGGCGTCGGCCAGCTGGAAGCGCTCGCGCAGCCGGTGGTAGAACTCCAGCGGCGCCAGACGGGCCAGGCGCAGCCGGTACGGTGCCCGGTAGACCGCGACCCAGTCCCCGGGGTCCAGCACTCCGCGCGTCTGCCCGTCGATGCTCACGGCCACCCGGCCGGAATGCGGCAGCACACGTACCGCGATCGCCTCGTCGGCGGCGGCTATCACGGTACGGCCGAAGGCCATGTGCGGAGCGACCGGGGTGAAAACGATGGCGTCGGCGGCAGGGTCCAGTACCGGCCCTCCCGCGGCAAAGTTGTAGGCGGTCGAGCCGGTGGGGGTTGCCATGATCACCGCGTCGGCCGAGTAGGAGGCGAGCAGCTGCCCGGCCAGGTAGACGGCCACGCTCGCCTGCCGGTCCCGGGCGAGCTTTTCCAGGACCACGTCGTTCACGGCGGTGACGTCCAGGGCGACACCCCAGCCGACCGGCTGCGGCCCAGCGGGGCGCAGCGTCGGCGCAGGCAGCGCGGGGCCGCGCCCGTAACACAGCACCGTGTCCAGGCCGACGGGCGTCTGAAGCGGGCGCGACGCGCGCAGCGTGAGCACCATGCGCTCCTCGATCACCGCCTGATCCCGGTGGAGAACGTCCAGAGCCTCCTCCACCTGGTCGGTGGTGATCTCGGTCAGGAAGCCGACCCGGCCCACGTTCACGCCCAGCACCGACGCCCCGTCCTTGGCAGCGATCCGTGCGCCACGCAGAAACGTACCGTCACCACCGAACGTGATGATCGACCCAGGATGGCCCGCCGCCTCGGCCTCTTCCTGGCCTCCGTGCCGCGGTTCCCCCTCCCGCCACACGTCGATGTCGGTGCAGGCGATGCCGCGAGCGGCACACCACAGGCGGGCAGTCCGCGCCGCCGCGACGGCGGCGGGCCTGCCTTGGTGGACGACCAGACCCAGCCGATTAAGAGGCATCACCTCTCACCGTAGACCGCCCCGGCCCGCCGCGCAGATCGCAACAGGTCGCCCCGGCAGACGGGTGGTCGAGCGGATCTTCGCCTGGCATCCGGGCTTCGAACGCCTCCGTACCCGCTGGGAACGCGGAGCCGACAGCCGTGAAGCCTTCCTCAACAGGCCTGCTGCTGCAGAACGCCGTGCTGTCACCGGTGCCGTCCGGCGGATCTACCGCGTCAGTCCCGCGCGCGCACGGGCTGTCCGCACTGCGGCGGACAATGCGTCGATGTCGTAGGCGCCGCGGTGCTGCAGACCGTTGATGAAGAAGGTGGGCGTTCCTGACACCCCGCTCAGATCGGCCGACTCCCTGTCCTCGGCGACCCGGCCGGCCCCCGCGTGGGTGCGCAGACTGCGATGGAAGCGCTCGGCGTCCAGGCCCAGTTCGTCCGCGTAGCGCTTCAGGTCGGGCGCCCGGAGCGCGCCTTGGTGCTCCAGGAGGCGTTCGTGCATCTGCCAGAAGGCTCCCTGCTCCGCCGCGGCCTCGGCCGCCTCGGCGGCGAGTTGCGCGTTGGGATGGACGTCGGTGAGCGGCAGATGCCGCCATACGTATCGCAGATCACCGAAGTCGGCGAGAAGGTCGCGGACCACGGGTTCGGCCTGGCCGCAGAAAGGGCATTCGAAATCGGCGTACTCGACCAGTGTCACCGGGGCGTTCATCGGGCCCCGGACGTGGTCACGAGCGGGGTCGACCGGGACCGCGAGATCGATCACCCTCTCGGCAGTGCCGAGGAGTGCCCGTGCCCGCCGCTGCGGCGACAGGAGCCTGATCGCCGTCGCCACCGCGCAGGTTGCGAGGAAGGAGCAGATCACCGCGCTCAGGATGCCCAGCTTCGCCTCTTCGAGCCGGTCTCCTTCGAAGGCGAGTGTGGAGATCAGCAGGGCCACGGTGAACCCGACCCCGGCGATCGTGCCGCCCCCGGCCAGGGCGCCCCAACCGACCGGAGGTCTCAGCCGACTGCCGCTCAACCGGGCAAGCAGCCAGGACGCAGCGGTGATACCCACCGGCTTGCCGACCAGATAGCCGAACAGGATACCCAGAGTGACCGGGGACGTTGCCGCCCGCGACAGCAGTCCTGCGTCGATGGTGATGCCGGCATTGGCGAGGGCGAAGAGCGGCACGATCACATAACTCGTCCACGGGTGGTAAATCTGTTGCAGCCGCTCGTTGAGCGACACCGCCGACGCCAGCCCCTGGCGTGCCGAACGCTCCAGCTCAGGTGTGGGCTGCTCCCGGAATGAGATGAACAGATCGCTCGCGCGTTCCAGGTCGCTGCGCGCCGCCGGGTAGGCATAGGTCAGCAGCCCCATGGCCAGGCCCACGACCACCGGATCGACACCTGACTTGAGCAGGGCGACCCAGGTCGCGGCCCCCATCAGCAGGTACGTCAATCCGTGGCGCACGCCCGCCGCCCTGAGCAGCAGGATCACGCCGAACAGAGCCACGGCCGCGAGGACGGCGGGCACGGTGATGCGCTCGCTGTAGACGAAGGCGATGACCACCAGGGCCAGCAGGTCGTCGACCACGGTCACCGTGAGGATGAACGTGCGCAGCGCGACGGGGAACCGTCGTCCCAGGATCGCCAGCATGCCCAGGGCGAATGCGGTGTCCGTGGACATGGCCGCACCCCATCCGTGGGCCGAGGCACCGCCCGCGTTGAACGCGAGGTAGACGCCGACGGGAACGATCATTCCGGCGAGCCCTGCGGCCAGGGGCAGCATGACCCTGTGCCGCTCCCGTAGCTCGCCCATGTCGAACTCCCGGCGCGCCTCCAGCCCGATGACGAAGAAGAAGAACGTCATCAGGCCGCTGTTCACCCACTCGCGCAGGTCCAGCGACACCCCTGACGATCCCAGGGTCACCGACAGATGCGTCTCCCAGAAGGATGCGTACCCCTCGGGAGCCACGTTCGCCCACACCAGCGCCGCCACCGTGGCGGCCAGCAGCACCGCCGCGCTGCCGGACTCGGTCGCGAGGAACGCGCGCAGCGGTGTCCGGGTCCCCGGGTCACGTGTGCTCTGCTCCTGGAAGGGAGGCGGGGAGGAGGGGGCGTGTGTCACGGGGCCATCATCGCGTGCCGGGAGCCTGTCGGGGTGCAACGGCCCACCAGGAGCCGCACCGCACTCGACCGCTTCATGTGCCGACCGGTCCTGCACGCTCGCCGCGCATCCGGATGCGGCGGAATTCCCTCGATCGAGCTGTCACAAGAACCCAGGAGCGTCCGCGTTCATGTCTCCACTGTGCCGTGCGCGATGGCCGGAGGGGTGGAGGCAACTGACGCGCGCCACGGTGGCCTCACCGACATCGAGCACGAGCGACAGGTTTTGGACGATCGCCACTTCCATGCCACGGGCCGGCGGCAAAACTGAGTGGCCGTTCGGAGTTGGCTCCGCATACCTTCGACGGCATCGGACCTGCACGCTGGTGCAGGCACGGCTGCATCCAGGCCCCGCAATGGCCACGGGGGTGCTGTGACGCCCCGCGCGGGCCGCCAGGCGCTGACCGCTCTCTCGACAAGCATGGGCGCCGCGCCCCCACAGGATTTCTGCCAGCGTCCCGTTCCTCTCGTCCCTGGCCGAGCGCACCGTCGACGGCCGGCTCAGCCGTCACGGCGTCGACCACCAGATCGAACCGGTCTGGCCGCCTCACCCAGAGCTGAACGTGCACGGCCGCCGCCGCGCCGACTGGCGGCTGCCCGACGGCACGTACGTCGAATACGCGGGCCTGACCAGCGACGACTACCTCGCGAAGATCCAGGCCAAGCGGCAACTCGCCCAGAACCAGTCGTCTGCGGCCCACGTCCGATAGGCGACTGTCCCTCAGCCGTTGAGACCGAAGCGAGGCGAGTGCGAGCCTCGTCTTGCAAGTAGGCGCGTACGGCATCGCATCCGCCGGCACGTGCCTGACGCCAGCATCAACTGGTTGACATCCATGGGGGTATCAAGACCGCCACCTCCTACGAAGCAGCGGTCAGCCTGGCGTCGTCCTTGCTCCGGGCAAGGTCCGATTGAAGGCGGACCCTAGTAGTCGCTCTCCGGGGAGGCCAACGAGCGTCCGCTCGTTGCGTCGTGATCCGAGCGGCTACGCACCCTCGGTGCGCTGCGACCCCGGCGGGCCGCCTGGTCCCCGCACAGCAGAGCTCTCCATAAATCTACGAATTGCGAAATTCTGCAATTCCCTACATGCTGTATTGGCCGTGTCCGCAGGTAGCCGCGGGCAGGGCACCAGATGACACCCCCGGGGTATCGGGGTGGTGAAGGGAGTCCGCGACCGTGCCGGTTCCGCTCTATCAGGCCAAGGCCGAGTTCTTCCGGATGCTCGGGCACCCGGTCCGCATACGCGTACTGGAGCTACTGCAGGACGGGCCGATGCCGGTGCGCGACCTGCTCGCGGCAATCGAGGTGGAGCCCTCCGCACTGTCCCAGCAACTGGCCGTGCTGCGCCGCTCGGGCATCGTAACCTCGGCCCGAGAGGGCTCGACCGTGGTGTACGAGCTGGCCAGCGGGGATGTCGCGGAGTTGATGCGGACCGCACGGCGGATCCTGACGGAGATGCTGGCCGGGCAGAACGAACTCCTGGCCGAATTGCGGGGAGCCGAGGTCTCGACACGGTGACCACGTTCCTTACCCGCTCCTTGGACCGGGTGCGGTCGCTGCTGCCCGCCCACGCCGATTTCGCCGTCATGGGCCGCAACCCGCGCCGCGATCTGCTCGCCGGCCTCACCGTCGCGATCGTCGCACTGCCGCTCGCGCTCGGCTTCGGCGTCTCCTCCGGGCTCGGCGCCGAGGCCGGGCTCGCCACCGCCGTGGTCGCCGGCGCGCTCGCCGCACTGTTCGGCGGCTCCAACCTCCAGGTCTCCGGGCCGACCGGGGCGATGACGGTCGTCCTCGTACCGATCGTCGCCCAGTACGGTCCGGGCGGGGTGCTGACCGTCGGGCTGATGGCCGGTGCCCTGCTGATGGCGCTCGCCCTGCTGAAGGCCGGCCGGTACATGCGCTACATCCCGGCCCCGGTGGTGGAGGGCTTCACCCTCGGCATCGCCTGCGTCATCGGTCTCCAGCAGGTCCCCAACGCGCTCGGGGTGGCCAAGCCCAAGGGCGACAAGGTCCTGGTGGTGACCTGGCGGGCCGTCGAGGAGTTCGTACGCACCCCGAACTGGACCGCGATCGCCCTGACCCTCGCCGTGGCGGCCGTGATGCTGCTCGGCGCCCGGTGGCGCCCTACCATCCCGTTCTCGATCGTCGGGGTCGTCGCCGCAACGCTCGCCGCCCAGCTCTTCCACCTGGACGCGGCCCCCCCGATCGGCGACCTGCCGTCCGGGCTGCCCGCGCCGTCGCTGGCCTTCCTCGACCTGTCCGCACTGGGTTCGCTGCTCGCCCCGGCTGTCGCGGTTGCCGCGCTGGCCGCGTTGGAGTCGCTGCTGTCGGCGACCGTCGCGGACGGGATGACGGTGGGGCAGAGGCACGACCCGGACAAGGAACTGTTCGGGCAGGGCATCGCGAACCTGGCCGCCCCTTTGTTCGGCGGTGTCCCCGCCACCGCGGCGATCGCCCGTACCGCCGTCAACGTCCGCACCGGCGCGGGGTCCCGTCTCGCCGCCCTCACCCACGCCGCCGTCCTCGCGGTCATCGTCTTCGCTGCTGCCCCGCTCGTCTCCAAGATCCCTCTGGCTGCGCTGGCGGGGGTGCTGTTGGCGACCGCAATCCGGATGGTGGAGGTCGGTGCGCTGCGGGCGATGGTCCGCGCGACCCGCTCGGACGCGATCGTCCTGGTGCTGACCGCCGTCGCCACGCTTGCGCTCGACCTCGTCTACGCAGTCATCATCGGCCTGGTGGTGGCCGGTGCCCTGGCGCTGCGGGCAGTTGCCCTCCAGGCGCGGCTGGACCAGGTCGACTTCACAGCCGATCTGCCCGGTGAGCACAGTGAGGAGGAGCACGCCCTGCTGGCGGAGCACATCGTGGCGTACCGGATCGACGGGCCGTTGTTCTTCGCCGGTGCTCACCGCTTCCTCTTGGAGCTCTCCGAGGTCGCTGACGTCCGTGTGGTGATCCTGCGGATGTCGCGGGTCACCACGATGGATGCCACCGGCGCCCTGGTCCTCAAGGACGCCGTGCAGAAGCTGAACCGGCGCGGCATTGCCGTGATGACCTCCGGGGTACGCCCCGGCCAGCGGCGTGCCCTCGAATCGGTCGGTGCGCTGGACCTGCTCCGGTTGGAGGGACGGGAGTACGCCACCACTCCGGAGGCCATCGCCGGGGCCCGCGCCCACCTGCACCAGGCAGGACTCCTGCCCGGTGTCCCTGTCACCGAAGGGGCTTCCCGATGACCACCCCCGTCTCCCGCCGCATGGTCGAGGTGCCCGGTAGCGAGGCGTTGTGGCTGCTCGAAGGCGGCGCCCAGGGGCACGTGGGGTACGTCCGGCGCGAGATCCCCGTCGTCCGCCCGCCCGTCCACATCCTTGAGTACGGGTGTCTGATCGTCCGTACGCCCGCGCAGACCACCACCCTGGCCTGCCGGCCGTCGCTCAGCCATCGCGCGGACGAGATCAAGACGGCGGGCGGGATCGGCTGGACCGTGACCGCCACGGGACCGGCCGAGATCATCACCGATCCGGACGAGGCCGGCCACTACCGCCGCATCCTGCCCGGCTGGGCGCACGGCCCGCGCGACACCCTGGTGCGGATCCGCCCGCAGATGGTGACCGGGTTCCGCCTGGCCCACGCCGAGGCCGTCCGATGAGCGCCCAGCTCGAGACCCTGCCCTTGCGGCATGTGCTGACCCTGCCCACGATGGGCTTGGCGGTTCGGATCGTCCGTGAGACGACCGAGCAGGTCCTTGCCGAGTGGGGCATCAGCCGACGGCATCCCACCGTGGACCCGGCACTGCTGATCCTGTCCGAGTTGGTGACCAACAGCGTCCAGCACGCCGCCGCGCTCTCCCCGAACGTCACCGTGATCTACGCGGCCGGTCAGGACACGTTCGCGTTCGCCGTCCATGACCGACACCCGTACCAGCCCCTGCTCTTCTCGGCGATCCCCGCGACCGGTGCCAGCGGGCTGGGCACCGTCATGGAACTCACCCTCGGCCTGGGCGGCACCGCCGTCATCCGGGGCGACGCCGACGGCAAAGGCAAAAGCATCTGGATCACTCTCCCCCTGTGAAAGACCGGGACAGCAACCGATGACCATAGAGTGGCACTACACCATCCACCCCGACCTGGGCGTTCTCTCCCTGGCCGGGCACCTGGGACCCGAGGCGGCGGTCGCCCGGTTCACCGGAGCGATCGGCTTGGTCCTGCCCCGGGGCACCGGACCGGTCATCCTCGACCTCACCGAACTGCGCGGCTGGTCCGTCGGCGGGCAGATGGCCGTGGCCCGGGCAGCCCGCCAGCTCGCGCAGGCGGGAGGACGCCTGGAACTTGCCGCGATCCCTGCCGACGGCGCCATCGTCCCGGACGGCACCCAACCGCCGATCCCAGTGCACTGCGACCTGCCCACCGGGCGATGGCCGGTGGGCAACGGCAGTGGCGCAGCGACGAGTGGTCCGAAGAGCGCACCGCGGCGACATAACGCCTGATGTAAGAGATGCACAGGAACGAACAAGGCAAGGAAACACCATGAGCGATGCGACCGAGGCACTACCGCCGTGCCCCGAATGCTCCAGCGCGTATACCTACGAGATGGGCGCGCTTCTGATCTGCCCCGAGTGCGGCCACGAGTGGTCGCCCGCGTCCGCCGGACCTGCGGATGGCCGCGAGGACGGGACGATCAGGGACGCGGTCGGTAACGTGCTCGCCGACGGCGACACGGTGACGGTGGTCAAGACCTTGAAGGTCAAGGGCAGCCCGAGTGGGATCAAGGCCGGTACCAAGGTGCGCAATATCCGTCTCGTGGACGGCGTGGACGGCCACGACATCGACTGCAAGATCGACGGGTTCGGCTCCATGCAGCTCAAGTCCAGCGTGGTCAAGAAAGCCTGACCCGCACTTCGGCCCATCGGGGACGAACGACATGCCCAGGAGGTCCCGTCCTCGGCGGAGGACGGGGCCCTGTGTACACCAGGCAATCGAGTTCATACGCGCGGGCCGCGCCCAGGGCGTCCAGCACTGTGTCCAGGTCGCTGTACACGGTCAGCGGTGTCAGATGGTTGACCGCCAGGGTTCGCACAAACAGGGTGCCGGTGCCGCGGAGAGCGAGCAGCTGAGGCCCGCCGACACGCGACGGGCAAACTCCAGGACTGCGGCTTCGCCCTCCGGGCTCCAGCCCAGCGGTCCGCTGACATCCAGCACAACGGAGCCCTCGCAACGGGCCAGCACCAGTCGGCCCCATCGGCGCAGCGGGCGGTGCCGTCTACGCAGTCGCCGTCCTCGCCGACAGGCACTCGAGACGGCAGGGCAGGCACGTCAGAAGGGCTCCGTTGGAGCCGAGCAGTCGTGGGATGCGCACCTAACCTCCTCTCACGGCTTTCACAATTGCCAATCTCAGCAACTCCCAAGGTCATCATGTATGTGTGAAGGCGCGAGAATGTCCTCATGGCGAAGAGTTTTGGGTGGACGCGATGCACGGTGCACGCACGACAACGGCCGTCCGGCACCCCGGCGGCCCTTATCTCCGCGGGGCGGGTGCAGTGAGCGCGCCGCTGTACCAGCTGAAGGCGGAATTCTTCAAAACCCTCGGCCACCCGGTACGGATCAGGGTGCTGGAACTTCTCAGCAAGCGTGAGCACGCGGTGTCCGAGATGCTGCTCGAGGTCGGTGTGGAGGCGGCCCACCTCTCCCAGCAGTTGGCCGTCCTGCGCCGGGCCAACCTCGTCGTCCCCCGCCGGGAGGGCTCTGCCGTCTACTACTCGCTGGCCAATCCCCAGGTGGCGGAGCTGCTGCGGGTCGCACGAAGCATCCTGTCCGGTGTACTGACGGGCCAGGCCGAACTGCTGGCCGACCTCAAGGCCGCCGATCCCGACACCACGCCCCCAACCCGGCGGCGCAGGTCGTCCTAGACCGCCCCCCTGCGATCGGCGGCCGTCTCCCGACGGAAGACTCTGGTCGGCCTGGCAGTGCCAGGGAGCTCCCGCGGTGATGTAGATCCGTTCGACGCCGCCGGGCAGAACGTGGAAGACCGCGTTCAGGATCTCGGCGGCGGGTTCGGCCGTCGGAGACACTGCGGCAGACTCCGCTGCTGATACATCGCCAGCGAGCCGGTTCGGGGCCAGGATCGGGGCGATCGCCACGACGTCAGCGAGGCTCAGCCCGGCTGCGGGTGCGATGCGTTCGGCTTTCGCCTTCTCGTATCCCGCGGCCAGGAGCTCAATGCACCAATGCCTTGACAGGATCGGGGCTGAAGACCTCGACCCATCGGGTGGAGCTGCCCTTGCCGGCCATCTTCTCCTTGGGCACGAACATCTTGGCACTGCCGGCCAGGCAGACATCGGCCAGCAGCCCAGCAGTGATCCACAGCGCGAGGTTGATCATCAACTCCTTGATCGAGGATTGCCCGCGACGTTCCGCTGGACCTATGTGTTCGCCGCGGACGGGCAGGTCTGACCTCGGATTCGACATTGCGCTTCCGCGAGCGGCATGAGATCGAAGCCGATCTGCTCTCGCACGGTTGCATGGTGGAGGACGTCCTCCGCGACGCGCCAGACCGTCCCGGCCGGGAGTTCGTCTTCCTCGCACGACGCCCAAGGGGCAGCCAGGTCTGAGGCCGAGTGCGGCGCCGGCGAGGAATCCCTCGTGCCGTCACCACCGTCCCCGACGGCAATCTCCTGACCGCAGACGAGTGCCGCGGCGCCCCGCCCGCCGGCCCCGAACGGCGAGGTCGCCCCGGAGGGACCGGGCTCACCGTCCTGTCCAGGCCAGCAGTTCGTCCACCGGCCATGAGGTGATGACCCGTTCCGCAGGCACACCGCACTCCTCGGCCCGGGCACAGCCGAAGATCTGCCAGTCGAGCTGACCCGGCGCGTGGGCGTCGGTGTCAATGGCGAACAGCACTCCGGCATCGACGGCGCGACGCAGCAGATGCCGGGGCGGATCAAGCCGTTCGGGCCGGCTGTTGATCTCCAGGGCGGTGCCGGACTCGGCACACGCGGCGAACACTTCGTCCGCGTCGAACTGTGACTCCGGGCGCCCCCGGCCGGTGATCAGACGGCCCGTGCAGTGCCCCAGAACATTCGCCTGCGGATGGCGGACAGCGGTGACCAGCCGACGGGTCATGGGCCGCGCGTCCATCCGCAGTTTGGAGTGCACGGACACGACCACCACGTCGAGCTCTTCCAGCAGTTGCTCCTCCTGGTCGAGGGAGCCGTCCGGGAGGATGTCGCACTCGATGCCGGTGAGCAGCCGGAACGGCGCCCAACGCTCGTTGAGTTCGGCCACGGCTGCCAACTGGCGGCGCAGCCGTTCCGGTGACAGACCGTGTGCCACGGTCAGCCGGGGGGAGTGGTCGGTGAGGGCCGCCCACTCGTGTCCCAGCTCCATGGCCGTACGGCCCATCTCCTCGATCGGGCTTCCCCCGTCCGACCAGTCGGAATGCAGATGGCAGTCGCCGCGCAGCACGGCACGCAGCGTGCCGCCGCCTTCGGTGAGCGGAGCGGAGGTGTCTTCCTCCAGCCGCCGGAGATAGCCCGGGACTTCCCCCGCCAGCGCTTCCCGTACGACTTGAGCCGTCTTCGGCCCGATGCCACTGACCGACTCCAGCGTCCCCGCCGTCACGCGTTCCGCGATCTCGTCGCCCTTCATCGCTCCGATCGCACCGGCGGCGGTACGGAACGCCTGTACGCGGTACGTGGCTGCCCGGTCGCGTTCCAGCAGGAAGGCGATCCGGCGCAGGGCGTCGACCGGATCCATCGGCACCTCCCGTACCGCCACGACACGACGGGGCTGCGCACCGGGCTCTTCCCACGTTGGCACAGCCACGAGGCGGGTGGCATCTCGTACACCCCCGCTCAGCCGCTGCCGTACACCGCCGAGCGGCGCGCCGGAGGAGACGCTGCGGGCAACCGGGCCGACGTCTCCTCCGGGCCGTGGTCAGTGGCTCTCGGCTGCCGGTTCCAGGACGAGGACAGGAATCTGCCGGTCCGTCTTCTTCTGGTAGTCGGCGTAGTCGGGGAAGGCCTCGACCGCGCGCTCCCACCACACGCGCTTCTCGTCGCCGGTGACCTCACGGGCGTTCATGTCCTGGCGGACCGGGCCGTCCTGCAGCTCCACCCGGGGGTCCGCGGTGATGTTGCGGTACCAGACGGGATGCCGGGGAGCTCCGCCCAGCGAGGCGACCACGGCGTACGCGCCGTCGTGCTCGACCCGCATCAGCGGTGTCTTGCGGATCTTGCCGCTCTTGGCTCCGCGCGTGGTCAGGATGATGACCGGCATGCCCCGCATCGTGGTCCCCTCCTTCCCTCCCGAACTCTCGAACAGTGCGACCTGATCGCGGACCCACTGCTCGGGGCTCGGCTCGTACTCACCCTTGAGAGGCATGGCATCTGTCCCGTCGTCGGCATTCGGGCAGCGCGGACTTCGATGTGTCCCGCTGCACCGAGAACTCTTTCATCATCGCGCCGTCCCGGGTCCCGGGCGAGTACGCGTGTCACAGGCGCCCCCGTCCGGAGGGTTGACGCGAGCGCCGACCGCGGGTTCGCGCGACGTGCCGTGCGCGCCGGGCGTGGTCATCATGGGCAGCATGGTCCTGCTCCCCGTCGGGACCGCCCGGCAGTACGAGAGGAGTGAGGGCCATGGAGTTGTTCCCGCCCATCCCGCTTGCCGAGTGGCGCGACACCAAGGAGACGCTGCACCGCTTCGCGCAAGTCGTCGGGAAGGTCCGTCTCGCCGCCAGCGTCCGGCGCAACCACTGGTGGAACGTTCCGTATCACCTCACCGGACGCGGTATCACCACCCGCCCGATGGGACAGATCGACGGCAATCCGATCTTCACGATCGACTTCGACTTCGTCGGCCATCAGCTGATCGTCGCGAGGCTGGACGGTATGACGGTCTCCTTCCCGCTGTCCGGCATGTCCGTGGCGTCGTTCCACAAGAGCGTCATGGCCGCGCTGGACGCGCTGGGTGTCCGGGTGGACATCGACACCCCAAGGCCGTTCGACCTGCCGGATGCCGACCGGCCGTTCTCCGAGGACACCGAGCACGCCGCGTACGACCCCGAACACGCCACCCGCTACTGGCAGGTCCTCAGCCAGGTGGGACTGGTGCTGGAGGAATTCGCGGCGCGCTTTTCGGGAAAGGTCAGTCCGGTTCACCATTTCTGGCACACCTTCGACATCGCACACACCCGTTTCTCGGAGCGTCAGATCGACCAGCCTCCGCAGATCGACCCCGTGACCCGGGAGGCGTACTCCCGGGAGGTGGTCAGCTTCGGCTTCTGGTTCGGGGACGACAGCTTCGCCGAGCCCGCCTTCTACTCCTACACCGCCCCCGAGCCGGCACAGCTGGCCGAGGAGCCACTCAGGCCCGAAGCTGCACAATGGGTCTCTCGCGGTGACAGCCATCTGGCCGTGCTTCTGTACGACGCGGCGCGCACCCGGCCCGATCCGCGTGCGTCCGTGCTCGACTTCTACGAAAGCGCCTACCGGGCGGGTGCCGGTCGCGCCGGCTGGGACATCGACCGGCTCGCATGTCCCGGTGGGATGACGGACCCATTTATGCGCTTCCGCTCCACAGCTCCCGCTGCTCGTGAATGAAGATCACGAGTGACGATCACGCGGAGTGGATGCGAGCCACCTCAGTGCAACTGCTGCTCCCAGTCCGCCGGGACCATGCCCTGCGGACCCGGGGTCGGCTGGGCCGGCGGGTGACAGATGGGCGGGAGCAGCTCCGGCCCGTCGTAGTACTCCTCGGTCTCGACGTTCCACATCCAGCTCTCCCCCGGCTCGAAGCTGGCCAGGAACGGATGTCCCGCTTCGCGGGCATGCTTCGTTCCGTGCTGCCCCGGTGAGGAATCGCAGCATCCGATGTGTCCACAGGCGGCGCAGCGACGCAGGTGGAACCACCACCCCGGTCCGTCACCCGCCAGACAGTCCGCACACCCTGTGCCACTGGGAGCCGCGGTGAGATCGATACCTGGAATCCGGTCAGATGCCATGGGACGTGCCTCCGTGATCAGGCGTGAGCACACGGACCTCAAGGGTCGTGGCTCGACGCGTTGAGGCCTTCCGCTTCCCCTTCTGCATCGTAAGGCCGGGTGGGGCGGTGCGCCTGTGTCGGTCGTTCCTCACCTCACCGGGGCCGACGGCTGTGTCTCCCGGCTGCCGACCAGCCGCCGCCGGAGTGCAGCGAGTCGGGGATGTCGTTCATGCATTTCGGCCGAGTGGAGGTCGAGTTCGTGACCGAGTCGTTCGGCGCGCTTGTCGATGTCCAGCTCGTCCAGAATGCGATCGACCTCAGCGAGCAGGGCACCGTGGAGTTGCCACTCTCTGGGGTGTTCCTGGACGTCCTCCAGCAGGAGGTCGGCCACCACGTCGCGGGTGAGGCGGCTGGACGCGAGTGCGGCGGCCAGCCGTGACTCGGCTTCCTCGGCGTTGGCGGACACCGGGGTGGTGATCAGCGTGGAGAAGCTTTCGATGGCCTCCGCCATCTGGGCGAAGAGTTCTCGGAGTGCCAGCGCCACGTCCTCGGGGAACAGCGATTCCTCGGTGCGGGCCTTGGCCAGGTCCGTCAGGGTGCGTGCCAGCACGCGGAGCACGACTGCGCAGATCTCCAGCGTGTCGAGTCCGGTACGCAGGACGATCCGGTAGAGGAGTCCCTGGCGGACCCGGGGGTTGAGCATGAGGCTTTCCTCGGCCTGCCGCAGCGAGGCGTCGACGGCCACGATGTCGTGGTCCAGCCGGCGGGCGTCGTGCAGTCTGGCCGCCGCCTGCGGAACGGAGATGTGTCCGCCGATCTCCTCGCCCATGGCACGGAACATCCGTCCCATCTCCCGTGCCAGTGTGTCGATGGACGCCCCGGCGGTCTGCACCCATACGGGCGGTGCGAACAGCAGGTTGAACAACAGGCCGACGCCCGCACCGATCAGGGTCTCGAGTACGCGATCCCACGCGGTGTAGGCGATCTGGGACACGCCGAGAACGAGCATCGCGCTGATGGCCACCTCGGGCACGAACTCATCGACCCGCACCATGCGTCCGATGATCAGCGAACTGAAGATCGTCAGCCCCAGGCTCCACCAGGTCAGGCCTACCAGGGCGCTGAACCCGATGGCGATGAGCACCCCGACGACGACGGAGTTGACGCGCCGGATGCCCGTGGTGAGTGTCGCGTACAGGGTGACCTGAACGACAAGGAGTGCGGTGAGCGGAGCTGTCAGCGGAGCGGGCTGAGGAAGGGTCCACACCGCGACGACATAGGCGATGACTGCCGCCGCCGTCGAGCGCAGGGTCTGCGCCGCGACAGGTTCGGTGGTTCGCCGTACGAGCTTGACCACAGGTGCGGAGAGTTCTGGCATTTCACTCCCCTTCCCTTGCACGACCGCTTGCAGCCCCACGAATCGACCGGACGGGTGCCGATGCGCCGGGGACCGGCCGGCGCCGCCGCGACCGAAAACCCGGGACCGGTCTGCCGATCCGGGGTTCGCGGCCTCGTGGAGTACCGGCAGTGGAACCGCCCGGTGGCCCGGGACGCGGGGCGCAGCCGCAACCGCACCTTAGGAATGCGGCAATGTACGGGAAACACGTTCAACAGAAAGTTGACCCGCTGCCGCGTCACCGCTCCCCCACGCTCGAACACGGCTGTCCGTCCGCGCTCACGCCCACCCACCCCTACTCAATCGCACCCGCCCGTCCGCCGCCCCATTCCGGAGGCATCCGTGTCACAGGCACCGTCCCCGCCCGCCCGCCACCCCGTCGATCAGGTGCTGCCGCCCGGCCGGCTCGGGATTCTCGGTCTGCAGCACGTGCTGGTCATGTACACAGGCTGCGTCACCGTCCCGCTTGTCTTCGGCTCCGCCGCCAAGCTGAACACGTCCACCATCGGGCTGTTGATCAACGCCGACCTGCTGGTGGCCGGCCTGATCACTCTGATCCAGGCGCTCGGCATCGGCAAACTCCTCGGCGTACGGCTGCCCGTCGTCGCCGGAGCCACCTTCACCGCGGTGACCCCGATGATCCTCATCGCGGGCGAGTACGGCATGCAGGCCGTGTACGGGTCCATGATCGCGGCAGGCGTCTTCGGCCTGATCGTCGCCGTGCCCTTCGCCCGCGCCGTACGGTTCTTCCCGCCGCTGGTCAGCGGTTCGGTCATCACCGTCATCGGGCTCTCGCTCATCGGAGTCGCCGCCGGCCTGATCGCCGGTCTCGACCCCACAGCCAAGGATTACGCCGCCCCCAGTCACCTGGCGCTGGCCGGCGGCATCATCCTGCTCATCATCCTTGTCAGCCGCTTCACCCGCGGCTTCGTCGCACAGATCGGCGTGCTCCTGGGCCTGGTGGGCGGTACCCTGGTCGCCGTTCCGATGGGCCTGACCGATTTCTCCTCGGTCGGGCAGGCCGACTGGCTGGGTGTCTCCTCGCCGTTCCACTTCGGCGCCCCGCAGTTCCCGATCGCCGCCGTCATCTCTATGTGCGTCGTGATGCTGGTGACGTTCACCGAGTCCACCGCCGACATGCTCGCTGTCGGCGAGATGACCGGCCGCCCGCTCTCCAAGCACGACTTGGCCCGGGGGCTTGCGGCCGACGGCGTCTCCGGCATCTTCGGTGGAATCATGAACGGCTTCCTGGACACCGTATTCGCCCAGAACGTCGGGCTGGTCGGCATGACCAAGGTCCGCAGCCGCTACGTCGCCGCCGTCGCCGGAGGCATCCTGGTCCTGCTGGGCCTGGTCCCCAAGCTCGGCGAGATCGTCGCCTCGCTCCCCGAACCGGTGATCGGTGCGGCCGGTCTGGTCATGTTCGCCACCGTGACCGCCGTAGGCATCAAGACCCTGCGCAAAGTGGAGTTCGACGGCACAAACAACCTGCTGATCGTCGCTGTCTCCATCGGGATCGGCATGCTCCCCGTCGTCGCGCCGTCGATCTATCACGCCTTCCCGACCTGGGTCCAGATCATCGGCGGCAGCGCCATCACCAGCGCCACCCTCGCCGCGTTCCTCCTCAACCTGCTCTTCAACCACACAGCCGGCCGCGGTAAATCCGCGACGGCCGAACCGGTGTCGGCCACGGAGGTGACCACTTCCGGCCCGACCTGACGAACCCCGAGCCTCGAGTCCCGCCGCACTGGGTGACGGGACTCGACGGTCCACCGACGCCGGGACGGCGAGGCCCATCGGCCTCGCCGTCTCTCGTGCGGGGTCTGCCCCTCAGGCGTTGAGAAGACCCGCGCCCAGCAGGGCGAAGAGCAGCACACCCACGATGATGCGGTAGATCACGAATGCGTTGAACGAGTGCTTGGCAACGAACTTCAGCAGCCAGGCGATCGAGGCGTACGCGACGACGAAGGAGACCACCGTGCCCACGGCGAGCGGTACCGCGCCCACCCCGCCGCCGACCGCGTCCTTCAGCTCGTACAGCCCGGCGCCGGTCAATGACGGGATACCGAGGAAGAACGAAAGGCGGGTCGCGGCGACCCGGTTGAGGTCCAGCATGAGGCCGGTGGACATGGTGGCGCCCGAGCGGGAGAAGCCGGGGAAGAGGAGCGCCAGGATCTGGGAGCAGCCGACCAGCATCGCGTCCTTGAGCGTGGTGTCCTCCTCGCCGCGCCTGTGCCGGCCCATCTGATCGGCCGCCCACATCACGCCGCTGCCGACGATCAGCGATCCGGCCACCACCCACAGCGAGGCGAGCGGTCCTTCGATGAGCCGCTTCGCGGCGAGCCCGACGATCACGATCGGGATCGTGGCGTAGATGACCCACCAGGTGAACTTGTAGTCGTGGCTCTCCCGTTGGTCGCGATGGGCCAGGCCCCGTACCCACGCGGTGACGAATCGGACGATGTCCTTGAAGAAGTAGACGAGGACGGCGGCAATCGCACCCACCTGGATGACGGCGGTGAAGGCAACGACGCCCTTGTCGTCCACCGGGATGTCCATCAGCCCCTCGGCGATCTTCAGGTGCCCGGTGGAGGAGATCGGCAGGAACTCGGTCACCCCCTCCACGATCCCGAGAACGATGGCCTGTCCGATGGTGATGGCGCTCAAGTGTTCCGTCCTTGCGAAGCATTCGATGGGATGACGGTGGTGGTGCGGTGCGGTGGCTCTCTCGGCTCAGGGCCGCAGCTCCGAGAAGCGAGGCCCGCGCAGCCGCCGGCAGCCGGTCGGCGGGTGCACCGGTCCCGGGCCGGGAAGTGCCCTGAGCTCGGGCGTGTGACGGGGCATCGGATTCCTGTCATGGCGGCGGGCGTCACGGGTCCAAGAGCATGCGTGGCACACTCGGGGAAGGCCATTGTCTTCTACGCGCGCGTAGAAGACGGGTGTGACTGTAGAGGATGAGCAAGGAGGCAGCCAACGGTGGATGCGGTCGAGCGTGCCGGGACACACGAGACGGACAGCCGCCTGGCCAACGGGAAGCGGGAGGCCGAGGTGCTCGCCGTGCTCCGGTCCGCTCAGGAGCCGCTCACCCCGAGAGCCGTACGTGAAGTCATGGACGACGACTTGTCGTACAGCACCGTCGTGACCATCCTGACCCGGCTGTACGAGAAGGACGTCCTCACCCGGGTCCCACGAGGCCGGGCCTTCGCGTACGCGCCGGCCACCGACGAACCGGGTTTCGCCGCCCGACGGATGCGCCAGGCCATGGAGGAGGTGCCGGATCGCGAGACGGTTCTCACCCGCTTCGTCGACGACCTGTCGAGCGGCGACGAGGCGCTTCTGCGCCGCCTGCTCGGCGGCGACCTGGACTCCGGCCGGTAGGGCCACGGAGGCTGCCATGCATCTCGCCATCTACCTGCCGCTGTTCTTCCCGCTGCTGGCGGGACCCGCCGCCCGGCCGCTTGCCGACCGGCTGGAACCGCGACTGGCCACCTGGGTGCTGACGACGGCGTCGGTGGTGTTGGCCGCGGGCAGTACGACGGTACTCGGCCTCCTCGCCCTCGCCGGTCTGGTGCGTATCCCGAGGATCGCCCGACTCGCCGATCTGTCACCGGCAGTGCTGGGACGCGACGATCCGGCGTGGGTGCCGGTGGCCGTGCCGGCAGCGGTGCTGCTGCTCACCGTGACCGTGGTCGCCTCCCGCTTCCTGGTCCGCCGGGTTCGGGCGGTGTGTGCCGCTGTTCTGGAGTCCGCATGCTTGCCGGGTCAGGATCCGCTCGTGGTGATGGAGGAGTCGGCCGCCGACGCGTTCGCGATGCCCGGACTGCCCGGCCGCATCGTGGTCTCGACAGGCATGCTGGCCACGCTCGACGAATCCGAGCGCGCAATCCTGTTCGCGCACGAGCGGGCCCATCTGCGCGCCCACCACTATCTTTTCGCCGCAGCGGCCCAATTGGCCGCAACCGCGAACCCGTTGGTACGCCCACTGGCGGCTCAGGTCTCCTACACGGTGGAGCGGTGGGCGGACGAGGCCGCGGCAAGCGCAACCGGCGACCGGCGGCGGGTGGCGGTCACCGTGGGAAAGGCGGCGCTGGCGACAAAGCGCTCCGGCGGTCTGCGACGGCTGCCTGCCGCCGCCCTGGGGCTTCTCGGTCGCCGGGGCGCGGAGCGCCGGACGGACGGGGAGCGAACCGGGCTGGACAAGGCGGGCCCTGTGCCGCGGCGGGTGGCTGCACTCCTGTCCCCCGTACCGACGGGCGGGAAGTGGCGAGCGGCGGTCACCGCCGCCTACCTCACGGCTGCCGTCCTGTGCACGTTCGAAGCCGCCCAGGATCTTCACGAGGTGCTGGAGCGGGCCAGAGGCGGCTGACCGGCAGGCCATTGTGGGTCGCGGGCCCTGGAGGCGCACCGCATACAGGTGGTCGGTCAGCGGCCGCCGTCGAGGCTCGGCAAGGCATGGGAAAGCTGGACACGAGCGGGTTCGCGCAGAACCCTGCCCTGGAGACGGGCCGCAAGGTCCCGGATCGCGGGGAGACGGGCGACCAGCGCTTCCCCCGGGCAGTCGGTGGCAAAGCCGTCGCGATGGGCGGAGATGGCATAAAAGCTGGCCGAAGTTCCCTTGGGGTAACGGCTCTTGTCATTGGTGGACGTGAGTCGCACCTTGCTGCGGGGGTCGACACCGCGCAGGCCGAGTTTCCAGGCGGCGAGGACTGCGATCGCATGTTCCATGGGGGCCGGCACCTTCGTCCCTCGTCCGAAGGTGCCGATCGCCGCGATCCCCGCGGTGCCCTGGTTGAACCCCTGGGTGTGGGAGCCGACGACGGGGCGGTCGACACCGCCGGCGCGGCCTTCGTAGATGTTGCCGCATCGGTCGACGAGGAAGTTGTAGCCGAGGTCTCCCCAATGCTGATCTCGGGTCTGGCCCGCATACAGGTTGCGCAGGGTGAGCGGGACGTCCGCGCAGTTGTAGTCGTTGGGGGTGTCGGTGTGGTGGATGAAGATCGCCGTCACCCCGTTCGCGTAGTGGGCCCGGGGATCGCGCTTGGTCTCGTCGGCCCGCCACCGCGAACGCGACACGATGGCGGGGCGAATTGCTGCGTGGGGGAACGCCACCGCCATCGCTTTCAGCGCAACCGGCCGCGCGGTATCGACGGTCGGCGCCGGCCCCGTACCGGCCGGCAGCACCGAGGCCGGGCTACCCTGCATCGTCCCGCCGACGGCCCCGGCCATCGTCACCCTGGCCGGCGCCGCCACGAGTGGAACTGCCGCTATGGAAGCCGTGAGGGGCAGCACGATTCGCCACATACGCACAGGGGGGCCTTCTTTCCTCTTCGCCGAGCAGGCGGCGGGAGCACGTACGCCCGCTAGCCTTGCGGGAGGAGGCTCGCCGCGCGCGCCGGACTACTGCATGCAGGCGAGTACGACGTGGCCGACCTCGGTGTGAGCCCGACAGCAGTCCGTGGCTGATCCGTGCGGCAGGTTCCGGGGCCGCCGTCGCAGGAGGGTGCCCGTGGCGGCGGCCGGTACGTACCGGCTCAGCTCAGCCGGGCGGTGGCGTATGCCTCGATTGCGTCCCGCTGATACGCGGCCAAGCCGGGCGCGATCGCCTCGTATGCCGCGCGCCGCTGCTCGTTCTCCACGCAGGAGCGCCCCATCGCGCGGTACTCCTCGGCGGAGGCTGCCCGGAACTCGGCCAGCGCCCTGTACTGGGCGTCGACCTCGGCCTGCACCGGGTCGGCGTCGGCGGGCAGCCCTGCGGCCTGCAGCTCGGCCAGTCGGATCATCTGCGCCGTGCGTCGGCGGTGCCCGGCCTCGATTTCGTCCTGGCTCATCGTTGCAGTGCGCTGCTCGACCTTCTCGGCCAGTTCCGGGAAGTCGCGCATGCCCTCTCCGTACTGGGCGGGCCGGACACCCTCGAACAGGTTCTCCGGTCGGTTGATGCTTGTCATGGTTCTGCCGTCCTTCCTGGACTGCTCCAGTTCAGCGATCGTGCGGGAGACGGTGCCGGCCAGGGCATCGAGCCGGTCACGCTCTGCGAGCAGCCGACGCCGGTGGCCGCGCAGGGCGTCGAGCTCATCGACCTGCGCGGCCAGGATCCGGCCGATCTCGGGCAGTCCCAGGCCCAGCGTGCGCAGTACGAGGATCTGTTGCAGCTGCAACAGCTGTCGCTCCTCGTAGTAGCGGTGACCGTTGGTGCCGATCCGGGCCGGCGGCAGCAGGCCGATCTCGTCGTAGTGCCGCAGCGTCCGCGCCGTCACGCCCGACATCCGGGCGACCTCCGCAATCGGCCAGGCCATGGCCGCCCTCCTCACAAATGCTTCACCGGGCCGGCCGATCCGGCCCTGGTAAGGACGGTAGAAGCTGCCGCAGCGGCAACTTCAAGTCCAGCTTCGGTGTCCCGGTCCCACCCGGCCGGAGCCGGCTACTCCGCGACGGGTCCGTTCGGCCCCGGGCCCGGCCGTGCCCCCATGGCGGGCATCAGCAGTGGTCCGGCTCGTTTGGTGCGGCGCTGGGTGAGGGCAGTCTCGACACGGGTGATGCCGGGAAGATCGGCCAACTCGGTGGACAGGTACTCGCACAGCGCGTCCGCGCTGCGGCACTCCACGATCGCGAAGACGGCGGACGGCCCGGTGGTGAGAGCGGCGAACGCGACCGAGGAGTGCCGGGACAGTGCCTCGGTGACGGTCCCGAACGCGGCCGGCGCCACTTCGAGCCACATGAGCGACTCGACGCGGAAGCCGAACAGCGCGGGGTCCACCTCTACTTCGAAGGCAAGCACCCCGGCCTCGCGCAGTTGGCCTATGCGGCGCCGGACGGTGGACTCCGACCACCCGGTCGCAGCGGCCAGTCGCCCCAGGTCCGCACGTGCATCCTCCGACAGGGCGCGCACGAGACGGGTGTCCGCTTCGTTCCACGTGACGGCGAGGCGCGCCGCGTCCGGCGCTTCGGGTAGCGCCGGTACCCGAAGCCGAACCTGCTCCGCCTCGTTGAGTGCACCCATCCGCCCCGCCCACCCACCGACGCCGGCGATCGGACGCAGCACACAGGCCGCCTTCACATCACGTACCCCGTGGGTCCGGGCGAGTTGCTCGAAGAACGAGCGCTGCCCCTCGTCGCCCGGTGGCGGTGTGCGGATCATGCAGGTGAGTTCCGTTCCACCCACCAACGGCGCGATCCATGAAGTGTCGCCGCGCTGAGCGAGGTTGGCGGCAAGCGCGTCCGCCGTCTCGGGTGCGCAGTGGACGCGGACGACCCAGTCGAGCATCCCGATCCGGCGGCTGTCGACGAGCCCGACGACGCGAAGGACGAAGGTCGACCGCAGACGGTTGTAGCGGCGGACGACAGTGCGTTCGGGGGTGCCGATAACCGCTGCGATGCGGCTGAACGACATGCGCCCATCGAGTTGGAGGGCGTGGATCAGCCGGCGGTCCAGCTCGTCGAGGGTGACGGATTCCATCAGCCTTGCCTCTCCAAACGTCCGATTCCCTCAAACCCGGTCGGCTTTACACCGCGGGGTGGACGGACGGGGATGACACTTCCGGCAACCGGCAGAGACGTCGGATCCACCCGTACACGCCCTCGCCCGCCCGGAACGAGGAGGAATGAGAACATCATGCTGACCGTACTCCCCATCAGGTACGTCGCCGACGTGGCAGCCTCCCGGCACTTCTATGCCGGTCTGGGCCTCATCTTCCAACCCGACGTCAGCGTGGACGTGTGGGCACAGTTGGCTGCCGACGCCGGTGCTGTCGGGATCCATGACGCCACTGTCTCCCAGGGACGCCCGCCCGGCACCACCGAACTGGGCTTCGCCACGGACGAGCGGCTGGAAGACATCGCGGAGCGACTCGCTCGATCCGGATACGACTACGACCTCGTCGACGAGAACTTCGGCCGCAGTATCCGCGTCACCGACCCGGACGGCGTCGTCATCCAGATTCAGGAGATCGACCACGTCGCCGTCCGAAGCTCGGCAGCGGCGACGAGGGGAAAGCCCGCGTAACTGCCCTCAGCACGGGGGCAACGCCGCACGGGGGCAAAGCGGCACGGCGTCCACGTGCCTGCCGCACCTCACGCGGAGACCGTCCGGTCGCGTGCTGACCGGCGTGGTCCCGCACATCTGCCTCTGCCCGACCCGGCCTCTACGCCCGGCTACTACAAGGAAGTTCCCATGGAACCACTCATCGTTCTCGTCGGGGTCACCTGCGTCGGCCTGATCACCGGCGTATTGAAAGGCCGGCCGCTCCGGCGGCTGCCCACCGCCCTGCGTGGCGGATTGGCGGCCATGTTCCTGCTGACCGGGGGGGCCCACTTCGTGGGGATGCGCGACGAGCTCATAGCCATGGTGCCGCCCGCCCTGCCGACACCTGAGGTACTGGTCACCGTGTCCGGTCTCTTCGAACTCGTCGGCGCCCTGGCGCTCCTGTGGACACCGACCTCCGGACCGGCCGCAGGCGCACTCGGCCTCCTGTTGCTCGCACTGTTCCCCGCCAACGTCTACGCCTCCGGCACCGCGACGGACTGGTGGGATCAGCTCATCCCGCGCACCATCACCCAGCTGATCTTCCTCTCGGCCACGGGGACGGTCATGGTCGACCGGCTACGTGCCACACCTCTTCGGTGGCACGGCAGGAAGGAGACTGCCGTGCCGGCCGCGAAGAGGCCGGAAGGGGCTCACATGACTCCCCAGCCCTTGCTCTCACCGACAAGCGTCGCAAGGTCGACGCCGGCGAGTGGACGGCAGAGCTCGACCGGATCGCGGGGCGACTCGATCTGATCGCGCACACCCGCGACCGCAGGGATGACGCGTCAGGACGATGACGAGGCATCGGATTCGGTGGCGAATTGCGAAGAATCCATGACGTCGTATCAGAAGTCCGTGCGTCGGTCTGAGTCTTTGCGCGTCCGACCGGCTGCCGACTCGGTCCCCTATTCGCCGGGTTCCGCGCCACTGGGCGTCGTGGCACGATTCTGAAATGATCTCCAACTCACCCATACCTTCCGTCGTTCCCGCAGGCCGGATGGCCCGGATTCAACAGCCGGTGCTCAGCCTTGCCGGCGGCCTGGAACTGCGTCCGTGGCGCCGGAGTGACGCCGGCGTCCTCGTGACGGCCGGCCAGGATCCCGCGATTCGGCAATGGAACCTTCTGCATGTGGACTCCCTGGAAGACGCACGCAAGAGGATCGAGCGCATGCACGAGCGATGGCAGGCCGAGCTGAGTGCGATGTGGGCCATCGCCCGGCCGGACGGAGGCGAAGCCGCGGGCCTGATCGGGTGGAGTGGCATCGACCTCAAGGCCGGCAGTGCCGAGATCGTCTACTGGGTCCTGCCCGCAGTACGCGGCGGCGGTGTGGTGGTCGAGGCCACGCAGTGTGTCAGCCAGTGGGCCCTGAACGACCTCGGCCTGCATCGGCTCCGGCTGTGCCACTCGGTGGCCAACCCGGCGTCCTGCCGGGTAGCGGTCAAGGCCGGATACTCCCTCGAAGGCACCATGCGCAGCGGGCTGCTGCACTCGGACGGCTGGCACGACCAGCACCTGCACGCCCTCGTCCAGGGCGACATCGACTTCTAGGGTCCGCTGCGACCGCGCCGGTCACAGCCACGCCCGACCACGGGCTCCTTCGGGTGTTCGCCGGGCGGAGGAATGGCGACGCCACGTTTCGTCGTCAGACGCATCGCCGAGAACGACGAAAGCGGGCGCGGAGTACACGGGGCGGTTCCCGGGAGGGGTGGTCGCCGGGCGCCGCCCATGAGGGGCGGCGCCCGGCCCAGGCGACACCGGAACCGGGGGATGTCCGTGCCGCCGCGCGGGCGCCGATCAGGTCAGCGCTCGCTGTCGAGATGGTTCATCAGGGGCGCGGCGTAGCGCGCGCCCGCCGCGGAGCCGGCCGGAACGGCCTGCTCGATGACGGCGAGATCGGCCTCGGTGAGGGTCACGGTTTCGGCGCCGAGGGCCTCGGACAGCCGCTCACGGCGACGGGCGCCGACGAGCGGCACGATGTCCTGGCCCTGGGCGGCGACCCAGGCGATGGCGATCTGGGCCACGGTGGCGCCCTTGGCCTCGGCAATCCTGCGCAGCGCCTCGACCAGGGCGAGGTTGCGATCGAGGTTCTCGCCCTGGAAGCGCGGGCTGATGCCGCGGAAGTCGTTGGCAGCAAGCTTCCGGTCAGTGGTGAAGTGGCCGCTGATCAGGCCGCGGGACAGCACACCGTACGCGGTGATGCCGATGCCCAGCTGACGGGCGGTGGGAAGGATCTCGTCCTCGATACCGCGCGAGATCAGCGAGTACTCGATCTGAAGGTCGGCGATGGGGTGCACGGCCTGGGCGCGGCGCAGCGTTTCCGCGCCGACCTCGGACAGGCCGATGTGGCGGACCAGACCGGCCTGGACCATCTCGGCGATGGCGCCGACGGTCTCCTCGACCGGCACGTCCGGGTCGAGCCGGGCGGGGCGGTAGATGTCGATGTGGTCGGTGCCGAGACGACGCAGGGAGTAGGCGAGGAAGTTCTTCACTGCCTCGGGACGGCCGTCGTAGCCGCTCCAGCCGCCGAGGGCGTCCCGCAGCGCGCCGAATTTGACGCTGATCACGGCGTTGTCGCGGTTGCGGCCGCGCAGGGCGTCACGCAGGAGCAGCTCGTTGTGGCCCATGCCGTAGAAGTCGCCCGTGTCGAAGAGCGTGATGCCGGCGTCGAGAGCGGCGTGGACGGTGGCGATCGACTCGGCGTCGTCGGCCGGTCCGTACAGGTCCGACATGCCCATGAGTCCCAGGCCGAGCTGGGAGACCGTGGGGCCGTCGGTGCCGAGAATGCGGGTGTTCACAGAGAGCGATCCAATCGTACGTTAGCGTCGATAACAAGGAGTCGTTATCAGCGATGTCATCGATGCTAACAGGCTTCGGGTAGCGTTGATTCCATGACCGCCGAAAAAATCTCCGAGAGATCCGAAAGAAGCGCCGACACCCGCGACCGGATCCTCGGCGCCGCCGCGGAACTGCTGGCCGAGGGCGGCAGCGACGCCGTCTCCACGCGCGCCGTGGCGCAGGCCGCCGGTGTTCAGGCGCCCACCCTCTACCGGCTCTTCGGCGACAAGAAGGGGCTCCTCGAAGCCGTCGCGACGTACGGCTTCGAGCGCTACCTGTCGGACAAGCAGTCGCTCCGGGCCACCGGTGATCCGGTCGAGGACTTGCGGCGAGGCTGGGACCTGCACATCGACTTCGGTCTGACCCACCCGTCGTTCTACGTACTGATGTACGGCGCCGTGCAGCCGGGCGAGCGCCCCGCTGCCGCGGAGGAGACCTATGCGGTTCTCGTCGGCACGCTGGAGCGGGTCGCCCGGGCGGGCCGCCTGCGCGTTCCGGTCGCCGCCGCCGCCCAGATGGTGCAGGCCACGAGCGTCGGTGTCGCCCTGACGCTGATCGCCGATCCGGCAGGGGCACGGGACAGCGACCTGTCCGCCCGTACGCGCGACACAGTGCTCGCATCCCTCACCACGGATCCCCGGCCCACGAATGACCTGGACACACCCGCCGCCAGGGCGATCGCCCTGGCCGCCGTCCTTCCGGACCTCTCCGGTGCGCTCTCCCCCGGCGAGGCCGTGCTGCTGCGCGAGTGGCTCCAGCGCCTCGCGACCACGAGCGGGACTGCGACGCCGACCACGTCCGCGACCGGGCCCGCAGCCGGCGACACGCCGCTCTGAGCCTGCCGCAGGGGTCACGGTCGCTGTCGCCGGCGGTCACGGTCGGACGTACGAGCCGACGTACGGCTCGCGCGAGGTGCCGATCGGCCGGCCCGTGCACTTGCCCAGGTGGGTGCTGCCCGCCCGCACCCCGGGCAGCAGCCGATAGTCGGTGGTCGTCAGGAGCAGGCGACCAGTCCGGCCGCGTCCACGGTGAAGACAGCTCGCCCGGCGGCGACCCGTCGGTCCCGGTCGGGGCCGGGTCGCACCAGCCGGTCCAGCGAGCGGAGCAGCGCGATGTCGTCGGAAGCATGCTCGGTGAGGCCTGCGGCAGCCATCTCACTGACGCCCTCTGCGCCGTGGCCGGTGATCGGCCGGTACCCGACGACCGGGACGCCGGCGGCGAGGGCCTGCTGGGCCGTCTGTCCCGCGGCGTTGTCCACCAGGGCGCTCGAAGCCGCCATGAGGTCAGGCAGGTCCTCGACCCAGCCCAGCGCCAGAACGCCGGGGAGCATCGCGGCACGGTCCCGCAACTGTTCGTCCCTGCCGCACAGCAGCACCGGAATGTGGCCTGAGCCGGCGAGCAGCAGCGCCGTGTCGGTCAGCCCGTGCCCCACGCCCCAGGCACCGGCCGAGATCAGCACGGGTGGGCGGTCGGGGCCGCGCCGCGCGAACTCCCGCGCCCAGCGCGACGGCCGGCCGCCCGGGTTCTCGTGACCGGCTGCAACGAAGGCCGGGGGCACGATCGGGCCGCACACCTCTGCCTGGCGTCCGGTCGTGGCGCGGACACGTGCCGCGGCGGCCCGGGTCAGGCACAGGTGCAGGTCGTTGCCGGGGTGCAGCCACTGTCGGTGCACGGCGAAGTCGGTGACCACGACAGTGCTGGGCGGGCAGACACCGCCCCGGGACCGCAGCCGCCCCGTGACCTGAGCGGCCTGGTGGAAGGTGGAGACGAGCGCGTCCGGTCGCCAGCGTTCCACGACGTTGCGCAGGCGTGGCTCCAGGACTGCGGCCAGCGGCCCGGTGCCCGGTGCCCAATTGTTCCGGTCGCCCGGGTCTCCGCGGTCGCGGAAGAATGCCGAATAGACCGCTCCGTAGGCCCATGGGCAGCGGCGCAGCGTCGTGCGGTAGCCCGCGCGCAGCCCGCGCCCGGCGCCGGGGGGCAGCAAGTCGAGGAGGTCCACACATGCCGTCAGATGGCCGCCGGACCGCAGACGCTCGGCCAGTTCGGCGGCGACGGCATCATGTCCGGCGCCCATGCTCGCGCTGACGATCAGAATCCGACGTCCCATTCTTGGATATTCCTCCGCATGGATCGTCCGCGCATGGCGGCCGGTGCGCCACACCCGGATGGGCAGGCCGTTAGCCCAGTCCGGTCGAGCGCGTTTGCCGGTGCGTCGGTTGCACCGAAGGATTACTCAGTACGGGTCGGTACAGGCGGTGCCTCGAGAGCACCAGGATGTCGGCGGCCCCGGAGGACGGAAGGCCCATGCGCAAGAGCCCCCTACCCCGCGGTATGCCCGCAGTCGAGGCCGATGTGACGCTGTCGGCTGCGGCCGGGCCGTCTGCCCGCGGCCCACGGCCGGTCGTGTTGATCACCGGGGCCTCCTCCGGTATCGGCGCCGAAGTCGCCTCGCGTCTCGCCGTCGGCGGCCGGTGGGAGCTGCTGCTGAACGGGCGGGACGAAGGCCGGCTCGGCAGTGTCGCCGCACGTACTTCCGGTGTCGCGCTGCCGATGGACCTGGCCTCCGAGGAGGGCTGCCGCAGGCTGGCCGAGGCTGCGCTGGCGCACAGCGGCAGAGTCGACGCGCTCGTCGCCGCGGCGGGGCTCGGCTGGGCGGGCGCCTACACCGACATGCCGCCCGCCACCGTGGACCGTCTGGTGAGTGTCAACGTCTGCGCCGTTCTCCATCTCGTTCGCCTGGTGCTGCCGCAGATGGTGTCCCGCGGATCGGGCCGGCTGGTGCTCATCGGTTCTGTCGCGGGCCGGTTCGGCGTGCGGGGTGAGGCGGCGTACGCGGCGACGAAGGGCTCCCTGATCGCGTTCGCGGACAGCCTGCGCTACGAGCTCCAGGGCACCGGCGTCCAGCTCTGCCTGGTGCTGCCCGGTCCCGTCGACACGCCGTTCTTCACCCGCCGTGGCACCCCGTACGCGCGGTCCTGGCCACGGCCGGTACCCGCCGGGCGGGTTGCGGCAGCGGTCGAGGAGGCGCTGGCCGGTGGCCGGGACGAGATCGCCGTGCCGCGCTGGCTGGGCGTGCCGGGCCGGGTGCAGGGCGTGGCCCCACGGCTCTTCCGCAGGCTGGCCACGCGCTTTGGCTGAGCGGGCCCGCGGCAACGGACACGCGCGCAGGGTTGGTGACACGTGATCATCCTCTCCGTCGTACTGGCGCTGCTCGCCGCGCTGGGGAACGCGGGAGCCTCCGTGCTGCAGCGCCGCGCCGCAGCAGTTGACCTGCCCGGCCTCCGGGGCAGCCATCTGTTCGGGAGGCTGGGATTCATCCGCCGGCCGGCCTGGCGCTGGGGTGCGGGGCTGCTGGTCGTCTCCGGGCTGGCACAGGCCCTCGCCCTGGCGACCGGGCCACTGGCTGTGGTGCAGCCGGTGATGACGACGGAGCTGCTGTTCACGCTGGTGCTGGCGGCGATCGTCTTCCGGCGGCCGCCCGGGGTTCGTACCTGGGGGGCGTTCCTCGGGATGGCGCTGGGTCTGGCGGTCTTCCTCCTGCTGGCCAGTCCGACTGGCGGCCTGGAGACCGTGCCGCCGAAGAGGTGGCTGTTCAGCGCCGTGCCCGCCGCCGCCGTGTCGATCGTGCTGATCGTGGTGGGAATGCGACTGTGGGGTTCCGCCCGTGCGGCGGTACTGGGGTCGGCGACCGCCATCGGCTTCGCCTTCACCGCGGCACTGATCAAGGACACACTCGGCCTGGTGTCCGGCGGAGTCGAGGGGCTGTTCGCGACGTGGCAGATCTACACGGCCGCGGCCGTGGGCCTGAGCTCCTTCCTGCTGCTGCAGGCCACGTTGCGGGCCGGCTCGCTGGCGGCGTCGCAGCCCGCGCTCACGCTCGGCGACTCGTTGCTGAGCGTCGTTCTGGGCGTCTCGCTGTTCGAAGAGCAGATCGACCTGGGCTGGCGGGTGCTGCCGGAGGCTGCCGCGCTGGGGCTCATCGTGCTCGCCAGCGTGCATCTGAGCAGTTCACCAGTGGTCTCCGGAAAGGACGAACAGCGATGGTAGGACGCTCCGGCGCAGGGCGGACGGCGGTGTCGGCCGGCATGGCAGCCGGCGCTGTGGGTCTGGCCGCAGGTGTGGCTGCCGCGTGGCACATCGGACCCGCCGCCACCTGGCTGCCGCCCGTACGGAGGATCCTCAGCCCGGCGCTGGACGGCCGCGGCCATCCCGCCCACGTGGCGCTGACCTTCGACGACGGGCCGGACCCGGCCAGCACCCCACACTTCCTGCGCGTCCTGGACGAGTACCGCGTGCGGGCCACCTTCTTCGTCGTCGGCAGCTCGCTGGAACGCCATCCGGCCCTCGGCCGGGCGCTTGTGGCGGGTGGCCACGAGGTCGCGGTGCACGGCTGGCAGCACGAGCGCCCCTGGTTCCCCACGCCGCTGCGCGACGCACGGGAGGTGACCCGCACCGTCGGCGCGGTACGGGGGATCTGCGGGACCGTTCCGCGGTGGTACCGGCCGCCGTACGGCATCCTCACCGGCGGCCGCCTGGCCGCTGCCCGCCGCGCCGGGCTGCGACCGGTGCTCTGGTCGGCCTGGGGCCGGGACTGGACGGCGTACGCCGATGCTCGCTCCGTGCGGGCATCTGTCCTCGCCGACCTGACCGGCGGTGGCACCGTGCTGCTGCACGACGCGGACGGGTGGAGCGCGCCGGGCGCCTGGCGTGCCGCGCTGGGTGCGCTGCCCGGCCTGCTCACCGAGTGCCGCCGACTCGGTCTGACCGTCGGCACGCTCGCCGAGCACGGCATCGGGCGCGTCGACACCGGCACACACCCTGGCCGGGCACAGCGCCACGGGTGAGAGCGACGGCCTCGCCGGTGGACGCCCGGAATGCGATCCAGATCCTGATCCCGGCCGCCCTCGCGATCCTCGCGCCGCGTTGCCGGCCCCGTTCCGCGGATCGGCTCCCCGTACCGCATGGCCCTCGTGCGGCGCACGCTCCCCTGATGGCCCGCACCGGAGTAACCGCCCCGGCTTCGACCGACCACCCCCGGCGCGACCGGGCTACAGTCGGCGAAGTACAAGAAGCTCCCCACCCCGGACACCGTCCCCGGTGTCCGGCCGGGCCTAAGGCCCGCCGCCACGTTCGGCCTCGCGCCCGGTGCCAGGCCG
The DNA here is from genome assembly GCF_036108815.1 of Streptomyces sp. NBC_00353. Classification (NCBI taxonomy): domain Bacteria; kingdom Bacillati; phylum Actinomycetota; class Actinomycetes; order Kitasatosporales; family Streptomycetaceae; genus Streptomyces; species Streptomyces sp. NBC_00353. The sequence goes on from NZ_CP107985.1 coordinate 1,702,428, forward strand.
GCTGCTCAGCGACGTATCGCTACCGATGCTTCTGACGTGGAGCCCTTCATGACCACACCGCAAGATCTTTTGATCGTCGCCTTGGACGTGGCACCCAGCCGTCCCGTGGAGCAGGGCGAACTGTCGCTTGCGCTCGCGGGAGCCGAGGTGATCGATCTCATCGACGCCCAAGCCCTGACACTGGATGACGACCGCATCGTGCCGAGCGCCGTGTGGACACTGGCTGATCGCCTGTTGGACGAGGCCGCGTCGTCGCTGGTGCGGCAGATGCCCTACGAGTCGGTCGAGGAGTGGCTGTGGCGCCGAGGCCGCGGACTGTCCTCGGCCTATCTGGCCGCCCTGGAGGCGGAAGGACAGGTCACCCGGCAACACGGCCGCTGGAGTCCCGCCCGGACCGCCCGGACGACACTGGTCGACTCACCCGCTCGCAGCCACGCGGCGGACCGCTGGACATCGGGCGAGCCCGTCCTCGCGGTCCTCGCTGCCGCCGTCGGAATCCGCGAATTGCCTGCTGAAGACTCCCCGAGCGTGGCCGACGACGCGGTCGAGACGGTGCTCGCCGCCGTCAACGACGCAGTGATGGAACTGGAAGCTGTACGGCAACGGCGAGCCATCGAAGATGCGGCCTTCGACAACATCTGGCGAGGCGACTGACGAGGGCACGGGCGGACGGTGAGCCGTATCCGCAATGCCGGGAGCCTCAGTCGCCGGCGATGAACCCCAAATGAGGCGGTTGTGGAACCGGATGGCCAACTTGTGCCGCCGGCCCATGACGTCACACAGGGAACCAAAAATGATTCATCCGCCCGCCGACACATCCGATGTAGCCGCTCGCCCGGCATGCATGAGCGTGTAGAGATTTCACAGAAGGGTGAGCCCGATGGACAGGCGGACGTTTTCCAGAATTCTCACCGTCGGGGTTGCCGGAGCCTCGCTACCGGCGCTCTCGGCGACATCGGCCTCGGCACCCGACCGGGAGAATCGCGCGGTGTCCCCCACGGGCCGGACGGAAAACACGTCTTTCGGCTCACTGAAGCAAGTAAATGCCGGGGTCCTGAACATCGGATACGCCGAGGCCGGCCCCGCCGACGGCCCCGTGGTCGTCCTTCTGCACGGCTGGCCCTACGACATTCACAGCTATGTCGACGTGACACCCCTACTGGCCGCCAAGGGCTACCGGGTGATCGTCCCTTATCTGCGCGGTCATGGCACGACGCGCTTCCTCTCGAGCAAGACGTTCCGGAATGCTCAGCAGTCGGTGGTTGCTCTCGACATCATCGCGCTGATGGATGCGCTGAAGATCGAGAAGGCGGTCCTCGCCGGCTTCGACTGGGGCGCGCGGACTGCCGACATCATCGCGGCGCTCTGGCCGGCACGCTGCAAGGCGCTGGTATCGGTGACCGGCTATCTGATCACCAACCGTGAGCGCAACAAGGCACCGCTGCCGCCGGAGGCGGAGTGGACGTGGTGGTATCAGTACTACTTCGCCACGGAAAGGGGCAGGCTCGGCCTTGAGAAGTACAAGCACGCTTTCGCGAAGCTCATCTGGAAGAACGTCTCCCCGACGTGGCATTTCGATGACGCAACGTTCGAGCGCACTGCGGCGGCCTTCGACAATCCGGACTGGGTCCCCATCGTGATTCACAACTACCGCTGGCGACTTGGCCTGGCCGAGGGCGACCCGCAATTCGATCATCTCGAAAAGCAACTTGCCCAGAGCCCCGTCATCGCACTCCCGACGATCACTCTGGACGGTGAGCGGGATCCGTTCACTCCTCCCGGAGACGGCGCCAGTTATCGCGGCCGCTTCACGGGCCCATACGCCCACCGAACGCTGAAGGGCGTCGGCCACAACCTGCCGCAGGAAGCCCCCGAAGCCTTTGCCGAAGCCGTCGTCGAGGTCGACGGCTTCTGATCGGGCAGCCCACTGTCTGCGTACGGCCGTCCTGCAGATGTCCCAGTGGATGTCGGTCAGTGGAACTCGACGTCATCGACCTCCGGCGTGATCGGAACACCTCGCCGCTGTCGGTCTGGCGGACCTGCAACCGGCCCGGAGCCGCAGCAGCTGGGGCTCGACGGGCGGGATCGAGATCACCTACCCGCCCCCTGTCACGGACGCGTGGCGGCTGATGGCGACTTGCCTGCGCGCTTGCGGGCGCGGTAGGCCGCCGCCTTGATCTTGTTGCCGCACGGATCCATGGCGCACCACTCTCGGCGCCCTCCCCGTGAACGGTCGATGTAGATCTGCGTGCACTCGGGATTCGCGCACTCCTTGAGGAGTGGCAGGTCCACCCCACCGAGGATGTCGATGGCGTCCCGGGCCACGGAGGAGAGCGCCTGCTGCGGGGTGGCTTCGATCCGACGCCCCGCCGGAGTGAGCTGCGGAGTTGCAGAGGGCATGCTCGCTGCGCGGTTCACCAGCGAGAGCGCCCCCTCGTCGTAGCTCTCGTTCGCCAACCTGGCGGTGACGAGCAGATAGATCGCCTCTCGAAGAGCCACTGCCTCCTCGAGGTCCGACGCCTTGCAGTTCGTGCCCCCGTCAGTGGTTCCGGATTCGCGGAACCAGGAGTCGAGACTCTCCGGCGATCCGAGCATGTCCCTGGGCACAGCGTTGCGCCGCGCGCGCAGTGTTCCGACAAAGTCGAGCGCCGCGGTGCCACTGGGAAAGGCGTGTTCCATGTCACCACCTTGACGGGTGACGAACCTGCGTGCAAGTATCGTCACCACTCTAACGAGTGATACATCTGTGAGTGTGTGGCACGTGATCACACGGGCCATCGCCCTCGCCGGTGCCGCATCTCCGGCAACCAACACCGATCCACGCTTCAGCACAACAAACCGCAGGAGGCGACCGATGTCGCGAACAGAGAAGGTTTTGAGCGACGCCGAAGTGGCACGTCACACCCGGTTCGGCAAGCTGCCGGAGCGTATCCGCCTGGAGGACACGACTGAAGGGCACGCAGCCACGGTCCTGGATCCGGCGAGGGATGCGTACAACTACGACGAGTGGCTGGTGCGCATGTGTCTGTGATGCGCAAAGCGCGCTCCGACCGTTCAGCATCCGATCATTCAGCACAAGGGATTCCCATGAAGATGTCGATGGCGTTGAAGAGGGTGTCGGTAGCCGTGGGTGTGGTGACCATTGCGTTCGGCTGCTGCATCCAACTCTTCTGACACGACCCCCCGCCCCGGGAGAGCTGAAGCCGCGCGCCTGGCCCGTGGTCCACACCCCCGCCCACCTGGTCGGCGGCGAGGAGCCCGCAGCCCTCAGCTCTCCTCAATCGGGGGAATGACGGACTGGTCCGGACGCCAGTAGCACCCCTCCCGAGGGGAGCTGCTCCGGTGCGCCGGCCAGGGCGCCCCGATCCACATTCCCCATCGCAGCCCTGGCCGTCAGTCAGGGTCTTCGTGGAGCCGACGGTGTTGCCGGCCCTGCTGGTCCGTGCCCCTGACAGGCGTGGCCCGACGGCGGAAGGCTGCGTGACCGAGCGTCTACTCCTGAACGATCACCGCGGTTTGGAGGCGTGCTGCGTCCTGACCCGGCGGGGCTCCGAACATGCGCCGGTACTCGCGGCTGAACTGCGACGGGCTGTCGTACCCGACGGCGTGTCCGATCGCGGCCACGTCGTGCGACGCTGCGATGAGCTGGATGCGGGCCTTTTGGAGTCGGAGCTGTTTTTGATACTGCAGCGGACTCATAGCAGTCACCGCACGGAAGTGCCGGTTGAGCGAGGAGACGCTCATACCGACTTCGTGAGCGAGGTCGTCGATGCGAATCACCTGGTCATAATGGGTCTTGATCCACTCGGTCGCGCGGGCGACGAGGGTCATGCGGCTGTCGGCCAGACCGATCTGTCTGACCAGGGCCGCCTGGGGCCCGTTCAGCAGTCGCCAATGGATCTCGCGTCGGATGCCGGGCGCCAGTACCGGGATGTCACGTGGCTCGTCCAGCAGGCGCAGCAGCCGGACGACAGCGTCGAGCAGCTTCTCGTCGGCGTTGCTGGTCGCGATGCCCGGTCCGTCATGAGAGCGCACGTCGGTGGGGTCGGCTTCCACCAGCAGCTGCGCGATGATCGCGGGTTGCAACGGAAGCCCGAAACCGAGAAACGGCTCGGCGGGCGTGGCGTCGGTGATCTGTGAGGTCAGAGGAAGGTCGACGGTCGCGACCAGGTACTGGCCCGAGTGGTAGTCGAAGACGCGGTCATTGAGAACAGAGCGCTTCGCTCCCTGGGCCACCAGAGCGATCACGGGTTCGGTGACCGTGCCCAGCGGTTCGGTCACGTGCTCGGTCGACAACAGCGTCATGCCCTCGATCCACACCGGACGTGGGCTGCCTGCGGCAAGCCGCGCGATCCGGTTACGGATTTCGTCCAGGTGATGCACCACACCAGTGGACCACGGAATGGTGCGCGGGGCCAACACGATCCGGGCAAGGTTGAGCGGATTGTGCAACGATCTGCCCGCATCGGTCTAGGAGATCGCCAGGCGGCGAGGTCGAATGGAGGGGCACCGGGACGGCCTCCACGGCGTCCCCGAACATCTTTCGGCCAGGGAGTTCCACCATGTCGCTCGATTCCTACGTCACGCTCGGCCGCTCGGGTCTGCGCGTCAGCCCCTTCACGCTGGGCACCATGACCTTCGGTGAGGATCACGGGTGGGGCAGCAGCCCAGAGGAGTCCGCGAACATCCTGGCTGCCTATCTGGACCGGGGCGGCAACTCGATCGACACCGCCAACATCTACACCAACGGCCACTCCGAGAAGATCATCGGCGACTACTTCGCCGACCGGTCCGCGCTGCGTGATCGAGTCGTGATCGGCACGAAGTTCTTCGGCAACCTGTACGAGAACGACCCCAACGGCGGCGGAGCCGGCCGGAAGGCGATCGTGCAACAGCTGGAGAACTCGCTGCGACGTCTGCGGACCGACTACGTCGACATCTACTGGCTGCACAATTTCGACCCGTCCACGCCGGTCGAGGAGACCCTCCGCGCCCTGGATGACCTGATCAGCGACGGGAAGGTCCGCTACGTCGGATTCTCCGACGTGCCGGCGTGGGCCACTGCCGAGGCGGCCACCGTCGCACGCTTCCGCGGGTGGGCTCCGATCATCGCGCTGCAGTTGGAGTACTCCCTGCTCGAACGCACCTCGGAGGGGGAATTGATCCCGATGGCTCAGGCCCTGGGCATGGGCGTGATGCCATGGGGCCCGCTGAAGAGCGGGTTCTTGTCCGGCAAGTACTCCAGCACCACCACCGGCCCGGTCGACACCACGCGCTCGCAGCTGGTCGGTGCCCCGAGCGAGGCCGACTATCTCGTGATCGACGCACTCAACGGCGTCGCCGCCGAAGTGGGCGCCAGTCCCGCCGCAGTGGCCCTGGCCTGGGTGCAGGGCCGTCCCGGGATCACCTCCACCCTGGTCGGCGCACGCCGCTTCGACCAGTTCGAGGCCAACCTGCAGGCCCTGGACATGACCCTCACCGAGGCTCAGCGCGGTGTGCTGGATGACGTCTCCGCTCCCACGCTGAACTTCCCGGCCGACAACAACAGGACGTTGGCGCCGATGATCCAGTTCGGCGGAGCCACCGTGGACGGGCGCCCGTCGACGGTGTCCCCGCTACTGCAGGCCAGCAGCGCCCGCTACTGACCAGGGCGGCGGAGAGCAGCCCACACGGACGTCCGGGCTCGGACGCGGCCGACAGATTCAGAGAGAACTCAAAGGAAGCCGCTCCCCCTCAACGTGCGGCATCGGGAGATGCTGGACGGGTCATGAACACACAGAACACACAGCCGCCCCTGCTGCGGCCGGACGGGACTCCGGTGCGGGCACTGGTGGTGGACGACGAACCGGATCTCACCGAGGTGCTGGCCGGAGCCCTGACGAGCGAGGGCTGGAACGTCCGTACAGCCGCCAACGGCTCGTCCGCGCTCGCGACCGCACGTGTCTTCCGGCCGGACGCGGTCGTCCTGGACTGGATGCTGCCCGATATGGACGGGCTGCGCGTGTTGCGGGAACTGCACCGTGAGTCACGCGACATATGTGTGCTCTTCCTGACCGCCCGGGATGCGGTCGAGGACCGGATCGCCGGCATCACGGCGGGCGGCGACGACTACGTGACGAAGCCGTTCAGCCTGGAGGAGGTTCTCGCCCGGCTGCGCGGGCTGCTGCGCCGGGCAGGAATGACAGGTGCCCCGGGCCGGCACCGGCTGGTCGTCGGCGAGCTCACCATGGACGAGGATGCCCGGGAGGTCAGACGCGGCGGCGCGGTCGTCGAGCTCTCCCGCACCGAATTCGAGCTGCTGCGGTTCCTGATGCGCAATCCACGCCGGGTTCTGTCGAAGGAGCAGATCCTCGACCGGGTCTGGGCCTACGACTTCGGCGGCCGAGCCCATGTCGTCGAGCTGTACATCAGTTATCTCCGCAAAAAGATCGACGCGGGCCACGCACCCATGATCCACACGGTGCGCGGGGTGGGGTACGTCCTGAAACCGGATCCCTCATGAGGCGGCCACCGCCGCACACGCTGCGCGGACAGCTCACCGCCGGGCTCGTCCTGCTGCTCGCCGCCGCCTGTCTCGCCGTCGGCCTCACGACCGTCTTCGCCCTCGAAGGTTTCCTCGTGCGCCGCCTCGACCAGCAACTGACGGCGTCCGGGGGCAGGTTCGCCGCCAGCCTGGAGCACGAAGCAACGCCCGACACCGACAACCGACCCGACTCACGGGGCCAGGCGGACCAGACCTTCGGCGCAAGACTGCTGAACGGCCGGGTGACGCAGGCGGCCGTGGTCGACGAGCAGAACGTCCGACAGGTGCCGCTGACCCGCAGCGACCGGCAGACCCTTCAGGAGGTCCCCGCCGATGGCAAAGGCCGCAGCGTACGGCTCTCCGGGCTCGGGTCCTTCCGGGTTTCCGCCGTCCCCGGTGACGACCAGGACGTCCTGATCACCGGGCTGCCGCTGCACCCCGTGGAAGAGACACTGCACCGGCTCGAAGGAGTGGAGGGAGTCGTGTTCGGCGCAGCCCTGCTCGCCACCGCAGTCGCCGGGGCCTTCTGGGTACGGATCTCCCTGCGCCCCCTGCAACGGGTCACGAAGCAGGCGGTCGGCGTGGCCCGGCTCCCGCTGGCCAGCGGCGAGGTTGCCATGCCCGATCCGCTGCCCGTCACCGACCCGCGTACCGAAGTGGGGCAGGTCGGCACCGCGCTGAACCGGATGCTCGGACACGTCGGGGACGCGCTCACCCGGCGGCAGGCGAGCGAGGAACGCCTGCGGCACTTCGCCGCCGACGCCAGCCATGAACTGCGCACCCCCGTTGCCAACATCCGCGGCCACGCCGAACTGGCCCTGCGCCACCGAGGGCCCGTCCCCGCCGACGTCCGGCGCGCTCTGGAACGCATCCAGTCGGAGTCGGGCCGCATGGGTGACCTGGTGGACGACCTGCTCCTGCTCGCCCGCCTCGACGCAGGGCGCCCACTCGAACACGAGCCGGTCGACCTCACCCTGCTCGTCCTGGACGCGGCCGACGACGCCCGCGCAGCCGGCCCCGGGCACCGCTGGATTCTCGATCTCCCTGAAGAACCCGTGACCGTCACCGGTGACGCGCACCGCCTCCAGCAGGCCATCGGCAACCTCCTGACCAACGCGCGCACCCACACCCCCGCCGGCACGGAAGTGACCGTCCGGCTCGTGTCCGAGAGCGCTGCGGTCCGCCTGACCGTGACCGACGACGGCCCGGGCATCCCGGAAAGTCTGCAGCCCGAGATCTTCGGCCGCTTCGTCCGGGCAGACCGCAGCCGCTCCCGCGCGACCGGCAGCACCGGCCTGGGCCTGGCGATCGTCCATGCCGTGGTCACCGCGCACGCGGGCAGCATCCAGGTCAGCAGCGAACCCGGTCGCACGGTTTTCGAGATGTCTCTCCCCCGCTGACCACCGCGAGGGCTCGCCCCGTCCACCGAGGTTGGACACATCCAAGCCACGAGGGGGCGCCGATGGTGCCGTCTCAGCCCTGACGGCCCTTCCTGTGACGGCGGTCAGGCCGTCGGCCCGACGGCAGATCGAGCCATCGCGCGGTGCCGGGGGCGATCAAGTGGGTGTGGCCGCCCAGGACCAGCCGCACGGCCGGGTGGTGCGAGTGCGGTACCGAGATCCGGAGCCGCTGCGCTCGTATACCCAGGTCCACATCCCCGTGTCCGCGGAATCGGATGCGTACCCCGAATTTCGAAAGCTGGGGAAGCGGGGCCGGGGAGAGCCACAGCGCGTCATCACGGGTCTCCAGCCCGGTCATCCCACGCTGCACAAAATCGAGGGTGCCTGCCATCGCCCCCAGATGGATGCCCTCGGCGGTGGTGCCGCCCTGGATGTCGACCACATCACCGGTCAGCGCCTCTTCGCAGTAGGCCCACGCCTCCTCGCGGTGCACCCGTGCCAGCACCCAGGCGTGAACCAGGGAGCTGAGGGTGGAACCGTGGCTGGTACGCGCGAGGTAGTAGTCGACGGTGGCGCGCCAGGTCTCGTCGTCCAGCACATGCCCGAGGCGCTGGAACAGGCCGCCGAGCTCGCCGGGTGAGAAGAGGTAGCCGAGCATCAGCACATCGGCCTGCTTGGATGCCTGGTAGCGGTTGACCGTGTCGCCCTCCGCCTCAAGAATGCGGTCGAGCCGCCGGATGTCGCCGTAGCGTTCCCGGTATGCGGCCCAGTCGAGTTCGTCGAGTTCTCCGTAACCGGCGAACTGGCTGATGACGCCGCGGTGGTACGGCACATACAGCCGCCGGGAGATATCCTCCCACCGTTCCAGCTCCGCGGGGTCGAGCCCCGAGCGCTCCAACAGGGTCCTGCGCCGTGGCTCGGGCAGGTCGCGGTACAGCTCCGTGGCCCGTGCCAGCACCCAGGCCGCCGTCACGTTCGTGTACGCGTTGTCGTCGATGCCTGCACTCCCGGCTCCCGGATAGGCGTCGTGGTACTCATCGGGGCCGACCACACCGCGGATGCGGTACCGGGCCAGCGACGCGTCCCATTCGGCGCCGGCCGCCCAGAACCGGGCGATCTGCAGCAGCATCTCCGCGCCCTTGGAATGCAGGTACTCGGTGTCCGCGGTGGCCTGGCAGTACTGCCACACGTTGTAGGCAACGGCCGAACCCACGTGGTGCTGCAGTCGTGAACGATCGGGCAGCCAGCGCCCCGAACGCGGGTTGAGATGGAGTTCCTGAGTCTCCTCCCGACCGTCGTCGGCACTCTGCCAAGGGAACATGGCCCCGGCCCGCCCGGCCTGTTGTGCCGCGCGGCAGGCCGCGGGCAGCCTCCGGTAGCGGTAGTCCAGAAGTCCCCGGGACACCTCCGGGAAATGCAGACTCAGGAACCTCAGTACGAACAGCTCGTCCCAGAAGACGTGGCCCCGGTACGCCTCACCGTGCAGTCCTCTCGCCGGTACACCGACGTCGAGCTCGGCGGTGTGCGGAGACAGCGTCTGCAGCACATGGAAGAGGTGCAGTCGCAGAATCCTGCCCGCCTCGCCCGGAACGTCGATCCGGGCCCGCCGCCACAGGCCGGCCCACGCCCGATGGTGCGAGGCCAGCAACTCCGCGAACTCCGGGGCCGTCCGGACAGCGGCCACAGCAGCCCGCAGAGGGCTGCCGATCGCCGGGTCACGCGACGTGTACAACGCCACCGTCTTGTCCACGACGGCGTCGCGTGTCGGATCCAGCGGCAGCACCAGTGTCTGGAAAATCTGCCGTGGAGTCTGCCAGGGACGGGAATGCCGACCGGACTCATCCGTGTGCCGCCCAGGACCACCGAACGTGGCGACAGTGCGGGAGGCCAACGCGAAGCCGATGTCCGACTCCACTGTGTGGCATCTCAGCCACACCACATCGTCCTGTTCCGCTCCGGTCGACCAGCCGGTCAGGTGGCGGTTGGACAGACCCTGGTACCGCGAGACACCGGTGTTCCGGATGTCGCCGTCGATCGCCACCTCCACCTCGATCGAGCCCGTCCAGCCATCCGCGGAGAAACCCGTGTGCAGCGCGGCGAGATGCGGGGTGCCCATGTGCACCAGCCGGCACTGCTCGACATCAAGGCGACGGCCTGCCTCGTCCTCGTAGACGGACCGGCGGGTCAACGTGCCGCGGCGCAGATCGAGAGTCTGCCGGTGTTCCTTGAGGTGTCCGTGGTCCGGTGAGAGCCACGGTCCGGGGTCTGCGCCGACGGGACGGATGCGGTAGCGCAGCGGCAGCCAGTTCGGCAGGTTCACCAGGTCGGCGTTCCCCACCGTCCGGCCCTGGACCGATGAGATCAGCCGGTCGTAGCAGCCCGCCAGGTAGGTGCCCGGGTAGTGACACCTGCTGGTGGATGTCTCGGATGCCGCTCCACGGGTGGCGAAGTATCCGTTGCCGAGCGTGCACAGCGCCTCGCGCAGCCGCTCCTCTTCCGGCTCGTACCCCTCGTACGACCATTCCCAGGCCCCCGCCATCAGTCGTCCACGTCGCTCAGCAGTTCACCGGGATCGGACACCACGATGTCGGCGCCGCGGCGTCGCAGGTCCGCGGCGCCGCCGTCACTGCCTGTCCGGTCCACGCCGACGACAAGCCCGAATCCGCCGCGGCGGCCGGCCTCGACACCGGCCAGGGAGTCCTCCACCACAGCGGTTTCCGGAACCGGGACGTGGAGGCGCCGTGCCGCCTCCACGAAGAGCGCGGGATCCGGCTTTCCCGCGAGCCCCAGCCGCCGTACCTCATTCCCGTCGACCACGGCCCCGAACTGCCCGATGAGTCCGGCCCGCGACAGCAGTTCCGTCGCGTGGCGGGAAGCGGACACGGCGGCGCAGGGCACCCCTTCGCTTCGCAGCGCCTGAAGGAGGCGAACCGTGCCGGGCCAGACATCGACCTGGTGCGTGCGCAGCGTTTCCGTGAACAGCTCGTCCTTGCGTGCGGCGACCGCCCATACCGTCGCGGTGCCCGGTGGGTCGTCCGGGCTGCCCGCGGGAAGGTCCAGCCCTCTCGACGCGAGGAAGGCCGCCGCACCGTCCCGCCGTGAACGGCCGTCGACGTGGCGGAGATAGTCCGCGACCGGATCGAAGGGCCGCTGCCCCTCCCGCTCCGACAGACAGGCGTCAAATGCCTTCTTCCAGGCCGCGGCATGACTCCGGGCGGAGTCGGTGATCACTCCGTCGGTGTCGAAGACCACGGCCCGCACAGAGCGCAGGAACGGTGCCGGAGACGGTACGGCGGCCATGAATGGGGCGGTCCCTTCGTCAGGGTCTTCATTCATGGCATCACGGTTCCAGGACGCGGGCGCGTCGTGGTTCTCAGTAGGGCAGAGGCCGCCCGGACGGGGTTCGCAGGTCGAGGGGCGGCGGCCCCGAGACAGGCGGTGGACGGCGGACGATTCTGATGCGGCTCACTGCCACCACCTCCTGGCGCTCAACGGGTATGTGCCCAGGCGCGTGCGCCACAACCCTGCGGCGGGAAACACGTCCACGTCCGAAGGCCTTCCTGCCGGCCCATCCGGAACGGCCCCGCCGAGGGGCCGTCCGGCCCGGCCCAGGGACGAACGGCCCATACCCCCGGGGAGGACGCCCACTTCATCCTGAAGGTGCGTCAACCGATATCTGCTCTCCGGGAGGCCCCCGATGCTCGCGCAGACGCTCGACGACACGACGTTGGCCGACCTCGTCTCCGATGCCACCGCAGCACCGTCGATGCACAATGCCCAGCCCTGGCACTTCGACTACAAGCGATCCAGCCGCACTCTCGCCCTTCGGGCGGATTTCGACCGTGCCATGCCGGAGGCCGACCCCTCCACCCGCGCACTGCACGTGGGATGCGGCGCGGCCCTCCTGAACCTGCGAGTCTCAGCAGCCCACCAGGGCCTCTCCATGGAGACCACACTGCTGCCCGTCCCTTCGGACCAGGCACTCCTGGCGAGCAACCATCTGAGCGACTCCCCTCAAAAGCCCCGTGATGCCGCGCTCGTCGGGCTCCACCGCGCCATCCGGGACCGGCACACCAGCCGGTACCCATTCGACGCCCGGGCGATACCCGAGGACATCCGCCTGCTCCTCGCCGACGCGGCCCGCGCCGAAGGAGCGGACTTCTCGTTCCTGACCCCGACGCATCTGGAGACCGTGCTGGAACTGATCCGGGACGCCGAGGGATACGACCGAGGGGACCCGGCGCGGGAAGCGGAGCAGCACCACTGGACCCGGGACACACAGACAGAGGCTCCCGTCGACGGGGTCCCGGACTACGCCTTCGGCCCCTGCGACACGTCCGGCCGGGCGACGACCCGCGACTTCGCGGGCACCGCCGTCCTGGCGGGCCGGGCGCGCGTCCCGTTCGAAAGCCGGCCGCAACTGGCCCTTCTGAGCACCGCGGGCGACCGCCCCGTGGACTGGTTGCGCGCCGGCCAGGCATTGGAACGTGTCCTGCTCACCGCCACACTCCACGACGTATCCACCTCATTCGCGACGCAGCCCCTCGAATGGCCGGACCTGCGGTGGATCCTGCGCGACCCCGTCTTCGGCACGGGACACGCGCAGATGATCATCCGCATGGGATACGGCCCGGCGGGGCCCCGCACACCACGCCGCCCCTGGGAACAGGTACTGACGATCGAACCGTAGAACCATCCCGGACCGAGCGTCACGAGCCGAGAATCCACAGGCGGGGCGTCGGTCGCATCCGCGCTGCTTCCACCGCCGGCCGGCCCGGTGCCCGCAGGCTGCGCTCCCATCCGTCCACGCCGGCGGCGCACGGGGAGCTGCGTTGCTCGAGCGAGACGACGGCCGGTTTGCCGGACCCGCCCAGCAGCCGCAGGCTGGGACCATGGGGCGAACCGACCACGCCACACGGATGCTCAGCGGCTGGGCCGTCGGGACACCTGGGCCCGTGCCTACCGGTCCCCTGGTACCGGCGCATCGCCCAGTGGCCGCGCCCGGCCCGGATGAACTGCTGCTGGAGGTGGAAGCGTGCGGTGTCTGCCGCACGGACCTGCATCTCGCCGAGGGTGATCTCACCCCCCACCGTCCGTCGACCATTCCCGGCCACGAGATCGTCGGCCGTGTGGCATCCGTCGGCGAGACGGTCAGCACGTTCCGCGTGGGTGACCGGGCTGGCGGCGCCTGGTTGCGCGGTACCTGCGGGTCCTGCCGTTACTGCAGCGCGGGACGGGAGAATCTCTGCCCCGGGTCCACGTACACGGGGTGGGACAAGGACGGCGGATTCGCCGACCTAGTCCTCGTTCCCGAAGCGTTCGCCTATCGCCTCCCTGAGACACAGGACGCGGCCTTGCTCGCTCCTCTCCTGTGCGCCGGAATCATCGGCTACCGGTCGTTGCGGCGGAGTGCGTTGCCGCCGGGCGGCCGGCTGGGGATCTACGGTTTCGGCGCATCGGCCCATCTGGCCGCCCAGGTCGCTCTGGCCGAGGGCGCAACCGTGCATGTGATGACGCGTTCCGCGCAGGCGCGTGAACTCGCCACGTCCCTGGGTGCCTCATCGGTCGGCGGTGCCTACGACAGTCCACCCGAGCCGCTGGACTCGGCGATCCTGTTCGCTCCGGTGGGTGACCTGGTCCCGGTGGCTCTGGAGGCACTGGACCGGTCGGGCACCCTCGCGATCGCCGGAATCCACCTCTCCGACATTCCCGTGCTCAACTACCAGCGACATCTCTTCCAGGAACGGAATCTGCGCAGCGTCACCTCCAACACCCGCCAGGACGGCCGCGAGTTCCTTGAGCTCGCCGATCGCATCGGTATCCAGGTCACCGTGAGCCGGTATCCCCTGAGCCGGGCTGATCAAGCACTGACCGACCTGGCCGCGGACCGGGTGAACGGAGCCGCAGTGCTCACCTCCGGCTGACGCGAATCGCATTCACCAGTCCGGCGACAAGGTTCGCCCGCTCGGCCATGGCTTCGATCACCAGGTACTCGTGATCGGCGTGGGCACCACCCCCGACTGCTCCGAGGCCGTCGAGAGTCGGCACCCCCAGTGCGGCCGTGAAGTTGCCGTCGCTTCCGCCGCCGACTGCCTTGCCTTCGAGGTCAGGAAGCAGCTGCTGGGCCACCGCAAAGAGCTCGGCCGACGCCGACTCGGGCATCGGAGGTCGGCCGATCGCTCCCTGAACCGCGATCTCCGCCTCATCGAGATGCGGAGCCAGTGCCGCGAACGCAGACTCGATTCTGTCCTTCTCGCCGGCCGACTCGACCCGGACATCGACGATGACCGTCGCCTCCGCGGGAACGACGTTGTCCAGGGTTCCTGCGGACGCGACGGTCGGGGTGACAGTCGTGCCGACATCGGGTCGACCGAGCGCTGCGATGTCCAGCACCTGATGCGCCGCTTCGATCAGGGCGTTGACCCCGGCTGCGGGCTCAAGGCCTGCGTGCGACGCCCGGCCCGCGATGGAGACCTGGAACGTGCCACAGCCTTTACGGCCGGTCTTCAGGGCTCCACCGTCAGCAGCCCCCTCGAGCACGAGTACAGCGCCGCAGGCAAGGGCTCGTTCTTCGATGAGAGCCCGAGAGGAGCGGGAGCCGACCTCCTCGTCGGCGGTCACCAGGATCTCGACGCCTGACAGGTCATCGAGGGTCGCCAGGCCATGAACGGCCTGGACCAGACCGCCGAGCATGTCGAAGACCCCGGGGCCGGTTGCGTGCCCGTCCTCGACCATGAACGGGCGGCGTTCAAGGGTGCCGAGCGGAAAAACCGTGTCATGGTGACCGAGGATCAGCACTTTGGGATCGTCACCGGCTGACCAGTGGACGTGCGGCCCGGCTTCGCTCTCGACGAGGACGGCCTGCCCACCGAGGCGGCTCTCGATGACAGCGGCGACGGCTTTGGCCGATGCCACCAAGGCGTCGCGATCGCGCGAGGGAGACTCGATTTCGACGAGTGTCCTGAGGTCCTCGATCATCGCGTCAACAGTCACATCGACGGTCTTGTGCATGGTCACGTCGCAAGGGTACTTGGCACGCCGCGACGCAATGGATTCGAGCCCGCGCCAACTGACCTCCGGCCGGTCAGACGCGGAGCCGGATGACCACAGCGGTGACGATGCTCAGATAGACGTACCCGCGCTTGTCATAACGCGCGGCCACGGCCCCAACGCAATTCAACTTGTTGATCGTCCGCTCGACCGTGTTGCGCTTCTTGCACCCCTCGGAATCGAAGTTGGGTGGCCGTCCGCCTGCCGAACCACACCGCAGGCGGGCGGACTTGGAGTCCGACTTCTCCAGGATCACATGCCGGATGTCACGTCGGCGCGGCCAGGAGCGGACGATGCGGTCTCAGTCCTGCGGGTGGTCGCCGGTTCGCCCGTCCACGAGTTCACGCACGATGTCCATGTGCCCGACGTGGCGCGCGGTTTCCTCGATCATATGGATGAGCGTCCAGCGCAGCGACACGGATTCGCCGTGCCACGCGGTGCCTACGCTGTCGATCTCCAGCTCGTCGATCACTTTGTCGGACGCGGCACGGGCGCGGCCGTAGAACGCCACGATGTCCGCGGTCGTCTCCGAGGGCGTCGGGCGCAGATCGGCCTCCGGGTCGTTGTCGTCGAACGGGAGCGGTTCCGTCTCGCGTCCGAAGGTCTCGCTGAACCAGCCGTACTCAGTGGCTGCCAAGTGCTTCACGAGCCCCAGCAGAGAAGTCCCGGACGGCGTCATCTGCCGTCGCACCTGATCCTCGTCGAGACCCTGGAGTTTCCAGAGCACGACATCGCGGTGCCGGTCGAGACTGATGCGCAAACTTTCCTTTTCGCCACCTGTGGCGGGAACACATTGAGTCATTCGCGGACTGTAACAACGTGCCAACTCGGCAATCCATCGGAATAGCGGCCGTTGAGCGGTGGCCGGCCATCGATCCGCGGGAGTCAGGCGTCGCCCCTGAGACGGTCGCGCTGGATCTGGTGTGCGAGGGCGCGACGCACAGAGGCCGAAGTGGTGGTGGTGGCCGTCGATGGGACGTCGAGACCACGGCTGATCTGGTCGTAGGCGTCCCGGTAGCTGCCGGGCATCTCTGCCTGATGCAGCATCAGGTCCTCTTCGACGAGGCGCCGCAACTCGTCGACGTTCTGGGGCGTGAAGCGCTTCTTCCCCCGGGCGATGGCGTTGACGTAGCGCGTACAGCGGGCGGTGTCGTAGAAGGTCTCGGAGATTTCCTCGGCGAGGCCCCACAGGCGTCCTTCGAGCCAGGGCTCGTCGTGCTGATCGAGGGAGAGGTTCGTCGGGGGCAGCGGTTCGCCCGTCCTGTACTTCGTCACCTGCTTGGACACGGCGGGCTGACTCATGTCGGTGAGCTGGGCAATTCTGTCCTGGGTCCAGCCGAAGCCGGCGAACAGCTTGATCATTTCAGTGCGTAGCTTCCGCATCTCCTCGCCCGCACGGATGACCTCGTTCATACCGGCGAGCATTCGCTCGGCCTGCTCCTCGGTCAGCGTCTCGGGGTGCTGATGCGTGTCCTCTTCGCCTGCCATAGCTCGTTTATATACCCGAGCGCCCCACAGTCATAACCGGGTTGTATAACCTGGTTATGACTGGCAGGGTTCCTGACATGCCTACCTTCTCCGCACCTGACGGAACCCTGCTCGCCTACCGCATGATCGGCGACGGCGCCCCGGTCGTCTGCCTCCCGGGAGGTCCCACGGACTCCCGCTACCTCGGCGACCTCGGCGGCCTGTCCACGCACCGCCGGCTGATCGTCCTGGACCTGCGCGGCACCGGCCGGTCCGCGATTCCCGAAGACACCTCTTCCTACCGCTGCGATCGCCTGGTCGACGACGTCGAGGCGCTGCGCGAACACCTCGGGCTTCCCCGGATGGACCTGCTCGGCCACTCCGCGGGCACGAATATCGCGACGCAATACGCGGCTCGGTACCCGAAGAACGTCAGCAAGCTGGCCTTGATCGGCCCCAGCACGAGAGCTGTGGGTATAGCGATCTCCGGGGAGACGCGACGCGAGCTCGCGCAGCTCCGTAGAAACGAGCCGTGGTTCCCGGCGGCGTTCGCCGCCTTGGAGGCGATCACCACGGGCAGGGGCAGCGACTCGGAGGCCATCGCCCCCTTCTTCTACGGCCGCTGGGACGCCGTGGCACAGAAGCACCATGCAACCGGCCGGCCGAGCAACCAGGAAGCTGTCGCTCTCTTCGCGGCCGAGGGTGCCTTCAGCCCGGAGACCACTCGGGCGGCGCTCGCCGGCTGCGAGGCCCCCGTCCTGCTGCTCGCCGGAGAGTGCGACTTGAACAGCCCACCTCGGTCGGCGGCCGAGTTCGCGGGGCTGCTCCCTCACGTCACACTCGTGGTGCAGCCAGGGGCGGGCCACTATCCCTGGCTCGACGACGCCGAACGGTTCGTGGCGACCACTGCGACATTCCTGGCGTGAGGACCTGCTCACGCCCCTGGAGACCGAAATGCGCCAGGCCCAGGCCATCCCCCTGGTCAACCACGTCTTCGGCGGCGTCCGGGCAGCCCGTGTTCCACAGGAGCTGAACGTCGAGGGCGGGATCCGCCGACGCGGCGGCCGGCGGGCCGCCGCGTCGGCGAGGTCCCTGGCCGGTGCAAGGCCGACACCAGCTCGGCCGGCGGTGGGAGAGCAACCGGATGCCCATCGGGATCGGTTGCCGCCCCACCGCCGCCCCACCTGCCGGGACGCCGGATCGGGCAGTCCGTCGAGATCAGACCGCCGGGACCGGGTAGGTCGGGTACTCCACCCCGGAGACGTGCTGGACGACGCGGATGACCTGGCAGGAGTAGCCGAACTCGTTGTCGTACCACAGGTAGAGGATGGCGTTGTCACCGTCGACCTTGGTGGCGCCGGCGTCGACGATCGAGGCGTGGCGCGAGCCGATGAAGTCGCTCGAGACCGCGTCGGGGGCGGTGGTGAAGTCGATCTGGCGCTTGAGCGGCGAGGTCAGCGAGACGTTGCGGAGGTAGTCGAGGACCTCCTCGCGGGTGGTCTCACGCCCGAGCCGCAGGCTGAGGATCGCGATCGAGACGTCCGGCACCGGGACCCGGATCGAGCTGCCGGTGATCGGCGCCTTGAGGTCGGGCAGCGCCTTGGCGACGGCGGAGGCGGCACCGGTCTCGGTGATAACCATGTTGAGCGGCGCCGAGCGCCCGCGGCGGTCGGCGCTGTGGTAGTTGTCCAGCAGGTTCTGGTCGTTGGTGAACGAGTGGACGGTCTCCACGTGGCCGCGCAGGACGCCGTACTCGTCCGCCATCGCCTTCAGAGGCGGGACGATCGCGTTGGTGGTGCAGGACGCACAGGACAGGATCTGCTCGTCCGGCTTGATCATGTCGTGGTTGACGCCGTGCACGATATTGGGGACGTCGCCCTTGCCCGGAGCGGTCAGGACGACCTTGTCGATGCCGGGGCGCAGGTGCTTCGACAGGCCCTCACGGTCGCGCCACTTGCCGGTGTTGTCGATGAGGATGGCGTCCTTGATGCCATACGCCGTGTAGTCGACCTCCGACGGGTCGTTGGCGTAGATCACCTTGATCGCGTTGCCGTTGGCGATGATCGTGCTGTTCGCCTCGTCGACGGTGATCGTGCCCTGGAACTGGCCGTGAATGGAGTCGCGGCGCAGCAGGGAGGCGCGCTTGACGATGTCCTGGTCGCCGCCCTGACGGACGACGATGGCGCGCAGCCGCAGGCCGTTGCCGGAGCCGGCCTTCTCGATGAGCAGACGGGCGACGAGGCGGCCGATGCGGCCGAAGCCGTAGAGGACGACATCGCGCGGCTCGCTGCGCTCCATCTTGTTGGCACCCGTGGCGCCGGCGACGGCTCCGGCGGTGAACTCTTCCACCGAGAGACCACGGTCGTCGGTCTTGTACGTTGCGGCGAGCATGCCGATGTCGATCTGGGAAGGGCCGAGATCGAGCGTGGCGAGAGCCTGCAGGAACGGCAGCGTCTCGGTGACCGAGAGTTCCTCACCGGCGATCTGCCGGGCGAATCGGTGGGTCTTGAGGATGCTGACCACTGACTTGTTCACCAAGGAGCGGCTGTGAAGCAGGATCGTGACGTCCCGCTCCCGGTGCAGCTTCCCGATGATCGGGATCATCGACTCCGCGATCCTCTCGCGGTTCTTCCAGCTGGTGAACGAGTCCTCATTGACAGTCACAGGTTTATCTTTCGAGCTAGGCGGTGCTCATATGCTAACCCCCCGCTACTTTGATCATTCAAACGGTGCCGCCTGAGCGCATCCAGCGATCGGACCCCACGCCCCACCAGGACACGGAATGAGTCGCCTCACGGGGCAGATTGTTCTATTCGCATGGATTTGGAGAAGTTCGCCCTCCCTTGTGTGATCCTCGCCGGCCTCGGCGCCGATGTAACCCGCATCGACCGGCTCGGCAGACCTCTGCATGGACGCCGCCCGGAAGGAGCACGACGAGAAGCGCTCCGGATCTGTCACCGACCCGCGATCACAACAGCGAGCAGAGTCACCGAGAGCAGCACGACGAGGGCGCCCCCGGCGATGAATGCGCGATCAGGGCCGAAGCGTTCCCGCCCGTGGACCACGACGTTCCTCGGGTCGGCCGGATCGTAGGAGACATGTACGTTGTCGCCGTCACTGAACGGCCGTCGCCGGGTGGAGGGAACGGGACAGACGACTTCCATCACCCTGTCGTCCTCCGTCACGAACTGGAGCAGCGGGCGCAGCGGGGCCGACTCCTCACGGGCCTCTCCCGGGTGTCGCTTGACGAGCGCCTGGACACGCACGCCCGATTCGCTCACTCGCCGTGCCTGGCGCAACCCATAGGCGCCCGCAAGGACGGCGAACATGCCGCCGAACGCGGCGATCCCTGCCAGTACGGCCACGGCACCCACGTCCATGTCACGCCCCACTCCGATGTATGTCCTCGCCTCGGCCGCCATCGCACAGGCACCCTCACATTTTGGTCACATCAGGCCGGCCAGAGCGTGGTTGAGTTCGACGACGTTGACGCGTTTCTGACCCAGAAGACCGAGAACACGTCCCTGGACGTGGTTGGCGACCAGCGCCCTGACCTTGGCGGGGGCAAGGCGGCGGGCCTTCGCGACGCGATCGACCTGTTCGTAGGCGTAGGCCGGGGAGATCGCCGGGTCGAGCCCGGAGCCGCCGGCGGTGACGGCGTCTGCGGGGACGGATTCGGGCGGGACCCCGTCGAAGGCGGCGACGGCGGCGCGGCGGATCCTGACGGTCTTGATCAGGTCGGTGTTGTTCGGGCCCAGGTTGGAGGCGCCGGAGTTCATGGGGTCGTAGCCGCCCGCGGACGGCCGGGGCTGGAACCACTTGGGGTCGGGGCGCAGCGGCTCCTTCGCGTCGTCGGGATTCTTCTTCGGCAGGGCGAAGTTCTGGCCGATCAGGCTCGACGCCACCGGCGTACCGTTCGTCGTCAGCATGGAGCCGTTGGCCTGGTGGGAGAGACCGGCCTGGGCGATGCCGGTGACGAGCAGCGGATAGCCGATGCCGGTGATCACGGTGAACGCCAGCAGCATCCGCAAGGCGGTCAGATGGCGCTGGAGTACGCGCGGAAGGTTGGTGCGCACCGTGGGATCGCCTTCTTCTCTCGTCGGGCCGTCTGTCAGCCCAGGCCGGGGATGAACTGGATGAAGAGGTCGAGCAGCTTGATGCCCACGAAGGGCAGCACCAGCCCGCCGAGCCCGTACATCCAGATGTTGCGGCTCAGCAGCTTCGCGGCGGAGGACGGCCGGTAGCGCACACCACGCAGGGCGAGCGGGATCAGCGCGATGATGATCAGCGCGTTGAAGACGATCGCGGAGGTGATCGCCGAGGTCGGGCTGTGCAGGCGCATGATGTTCAGCTTGTCGAGGCCCGGGTAGACCACCGCGAACATCGCCGGGATGATCGCGAAGTACTTCGCGACGTCGTTGGCGATCGAGAAGGTCGTCAGCGCACCGCGGGTCATCAGCAACTGCTTGCCGATCTCGACGATCTCGATGAGCTTGGTCGGGTTGGAGTCCAGGTCCACCATGTTCCCGGCCTCCTTGGCGGCCGAGGTACCCGTGTTCATCGCCACGCCGACGTCCGCCTGAGCCAGCGCGGGCGCGTCGTTCGTACCGTCGCCCGTCATGGCCACCAGCTTGCCGCCCGCCTGCTCACGCCGGATCAGTGCCATCTTGTCCTCGGGCGTGGCCTCGGCGAGGAAGTCGTCCACCCCCGCCTCCTCGGCGATCGCCTTCGCGGTCAGCGGGTTGTCGCCGGTGATCATGACGGTCTTGATGCCCATGCGGCGCAGTTCGTCGAAGCGTTCGCGCATCCCTTCCTTGACGACGTCCTTGAGGTGGATGACGCCGAGAACGCGTGCACCGGGCGCATCGCCGCGCCGGATCACCTCGCCGACGACCAGGGGGGTGCCTCCGCTCGCAGAGATTCCGTCGACGATGCCGCCGACCTCCGCCGTGGGGTGGCCGCCGTGCTCACGGACCCAGCGCATCACTGCCGTCGCCGCTCCCTTGCGCAAGAACCGGTTCTCCTGAGGATCGTTGAGGTCGACACCGCTCATCCGGCTCTGAGCGGTGAAGGGTACGAACTGTGCCTGGGCCAGCTCTCCCTCGCTACGCCCACGTAGCGCGTACTCCTGCTTGGCGAGGACGACGATCGAACGGCCCTCGGGCGTCTCGTCGGCGATCGACGACAGTTGGGAGGCGTCCGCGAGTTCCTCGACGCTCACCCCGTCCACCGGCAGGAATTCGGCGGCCTGGCGGTTGCCGAGGGTGATGGTGCCGGTCTTGTCGAGCAGAAGCGTGTTGACGTCACCCGCGGCCTCCACCGCACGCCCGGACATCGCCAGCACGTTGCGCTGCACGAGCCGGTCCATGCCCGCGATGCCGATCGCCGACAGCAGCGCGCCGATCGTCGTAGGGATCAAGGCGACCACGAGGGCGACAAGGATGACGATGGTCTGCTCGGCCCCTGCGAAGATGGCGAAGGGCTGCAGGGTCGCCACCGCGATCAGGAAGACGATCGTGAGGGATGCCAGCAGGATGTTGAGCGCGATCTCGTTCGGCGTCTTCTGCCGCGCGGCCCCCTCCACGAGTGCGATCATCCGGTCGATGAAGGTCTCCCCCGGCTTCGAGGTGATCCTTACGACGATCCGGTCCGAGAGCACCTTGGTGCCGCCCGTGACCGCGGACCGGTCGCCGCCCGACTCGCGGATCACCGGCGCCGACTCGCCCGTGATGGCCGATTCGTCGACGCTTGCGATGCCCTCGACCACATCGCCGTCGCCGGGGATGACCTGCCCGGCCTCGACGACGACGTGATCGCCCAGTCGAGGATCGACACCCGGAACCTCCTCCTCTGCGGCGTCGGTCGCGCCCGGCCGCCAGCCGGTGAGACGGCGGGCCATCGTCGTCGTCCTGGCGCGGCGCAGAGACTCCGCCTGGGCCTTGCCGCGTCCCTCGGCCACGGCTTCGGCGAGATTGGCGAAGACCGACGTCAGCCAGAGCCACGCCGTGATCACCCAGGCGAAGACACTGGGCGTCCTGATGGCCGACAGCGTGGTCAGCAGCGCCCCGACCTCCACCACGAACATGACGGGGTTGTGGACCATCGAGCGCGGATCCAGCTTGTGCAGGGCGTCGGGGAAGGACGTCAGAAGCTGCTTGGGATCGAGCAGTCCGCCCGAGACCCGGTGCTGCTGACGCCCCGCGCTCGGCGGGGTGGGAGCGGGTGTGGCGGTCGTGGACATCAGTGCAGACCCTCCGCGAGGGGCCCGAGCGCGAGCGCCGGGAAGTACGTCAGACCGACAACGATGAGGATCACTCCGGTCAACAGCCCGACGAACTGCGGCCGGTGAGTGGGCAGGGTGCCCGCGGTGACCGGAACAGGCTGCTGCCCGGCGAGCGAGCCGGCGAGTGCCAGGACGAACACCATCGGCAGGAACCGGCCGACGAGCATGACCACACCAAGAGCGGTGTTGTACCAGACGGTATTGACGCTCAGCCCCGCGAACGCCGAGCCGTTGTTGTTCGCAGCCGACGCGAAGGCGTACAGGACCTCGGAGAAGCCGTGCGGCCCGGAATTGAGCATGGCCGCCCTCTCCCCCGGGAACGCCATCGCCAGCCCCGCACCGACCAGCGCGAGCGCGGGCGTGGTCAGGATGTAGAGCGAGGCGAACTTCATCTCCTGGCCCCGAAGCTTCTTGCCCAGGTACTCGGGCGTACGGCCGACCATCAGTCCGGCGACGAACACCGCGACGATCGCCAGGACCAGGATCCCGTAGAGCCCGGAGCCGGCGCCGCCGGGCGCGATCTCCCCCAGCATCATGTTGAAGATCGTCATTCCGCCGCCGCCCGGCGTGTACGAGTCATGGAAGGAGTTGACCGCTCCGCACGACGTCAGGGTGGTCGACACAGCGAACAGAGCCGAGGCCCAGATCCCGAACCGCGTCTCCTTGCCCTCCATCATTCCGCCGGCCGCATGACCGGCCGCGCTGCTCACGCTGTGCAGCTCGTTGGCGGTCACGATGGCGACCGATGCGCACCAGATCAATGCCATCACGGCGACGATCGCGTAGCCCTGACGGTTGTCACCGATCATCGTCCCGAAGGTCCGCGGGAGTGAGAACGCGATGACCAGCATGAGGTAGATCTCGATCAGGTTGGTGAAGGCGTTGGGGTTCTCGAAGGGGTGCGCGGAGTTCGCGTTGTAGAAACCACCGCCGTTGGTGCCCAGTTCCTTGATGGACTCCTGGGAGGCGACGGGGCCGCCGGTCATGCTCTGGTGCCCGCCCGCGATGGTGGTGATGTCGTGGATTCCATGGAAATTCTGGACGGCACCGGCGGCCACCAGAACGATCGCGAAGACGAACGCAAGGGGCAGCAGAACACGCAGCACGATTCGTGTCAGGTCCACCCAGAAATTCCCGACGCGATCGGTCGCCTTCCTGCTGAAGCCCCGGATCAGCGCCGCGACGACGGCGATACCCACGGCCGCGGAGACGAAGTTCTGAACCGCCAGGCCCGTCATCTGGACCAGATGGCCCATCGTCGACTCACCGGAATACGACTGCCAGTTGGTATTGGTGACGAAGGATGCCGCGGTGTTGAACGACTGGTCCGTGGTGACCGGCTTCATTCCCAGCGACAGCAGGAGATGGTTCTGCAGGCGCAGAAACGCGTACAGGAACAGCACCGACACTGCGGAGAAGGCAAGGATGCTGCGCAGGTATACCGACCACTTCTGATCGGCGTCGCCGTTCACACCGCCTGCCCGGTAGATCAGGCGTTCAGCCGCCCAATGATGATCAGTGGTCAGGACGCGGGCAATGTAGCCGCCCAGGGGGCGGAACGAGAGGCCTAGCGCGATCACCAGGGCGAGCACCTGCAGCCATCCCGCGAGGGTGTCATTCATCGGGCTGTCTCCTAGAACTTCTCAGGGAAGATCAGGCAGACGACCAGGTAGACCACGAGGCACGCGGCAACGATCAGGCCGACGATGTTCTCCACGCTCACAGGCGTCCGACCCCCTTGGCAGCCAGGCCGATGAGGGCGAACACCACGATCGTGAGGCCGATGTACGCGACGTCCGACATGCGCGAGGCACCCCGCAGAGTCATCAGAGGCAGGCCTGTTCAGCCTCCCGGTTGAAATATGGGTTTGATGCGGAATGCGAGATTGATTCTTTTCTGACGCTATATCAGTCGACCTCGAGAATGCCCTGACGCTCTGTGGGCCGATGGGATGACGGTGAAGTGCCGGGATTCACTCGGCGCGGCCGGATGTCGCGCTGGCGCCAGGCGCAGAACTCGGAAGAGAGAGCATCACCGAGAAAGCGGGCCCCTCAGTGGTCGTCTCCAGGGTCCCGTCCATCGCCTCGGCCAAGTCGCGCGAAAGCCGCAGAGCCAGGCTGTCGGCCCGGGTACCCGGAACCCGGGAGGCCGCAGTGCTCAGTTCGGGGCCCCGGTCGGGCATGCCGTGGGGGCCTGTCCGGCGGGCTGTGACGCAATGCGTCGGCCCCCAGGGCGGTCAGGGCCCGGGTGAGGAGGGCGGCGTCGGCGATCACGTCGGGCAGCTGTTCCGGCAAGTGCAGCAACTCGGTGCCGGGTGTACGAGCGCTGATCCTCGCGGCACGGCGGATGAGAGTCTCGCCCTCAGGCCCGCCGCTCAGGGACACCCGGATGCGTTCCCGGGTTTCCCACGGAGCGACGATGCCGTGTTCCGCCCGGTAGCGCTGCAGCCCCTCTTCCACCCGGTCGGCGAGCCACAGCAGGGCGATTTCGCGCAATGCGGTGAGGTTGCCGACCCGGAAGTAGTGAGTGAGGGCGGACTCAATGCGGTCCGGCGGATAGATGTCGCCGTGGACCATGCGGCGGCGGAGCACCTCCGGTGGCAGATCGACGAGTTCGATCTGGTCGGCCCGACGGGCCACCTCGTCGGGCAGGGTCTCTCGCTGGCTGACCCCCGTGATCTGCCGTAGCACGTCGTTGAGGGATTCCAGGTGCTGGACGTTGAGCGTGGTGACGACATCCATGCCGGCGGCCAGGAGTTCCTCCACGTCCTGCCACCGCTTGGCGTTGCGGGTCCCCGGAACGTTGGAGTGGGCCAGTTCGTCGACCAGCGCGACCTGGGGACGGCGGGCCAGCACTGCGTCGAGATCCATCTCCGTGAAGAGCGCACCGCGGTGGCTCAACGTACGCCGGGGGATCGTCTCCAGCCCCTCGGCCATGGCCGCGGTGGGCCGACGCCCATGCGGCTCGACGAAGCCGACGACCGCATCCGCGCCCCGTGAACGCAGCCGCTGCCCCTCGGCGAGCATGGCGTACGTCTTCCCGACCCCAGGGGCGGCCCCGAGATAGATCCGCAACCGTCCACGTGCCACCGGCGGACTCCTGCCAGGTCGCCCCCCATGTCGTCCTCGCGCCCTTCCATGGTGCGCCCCTCCGGGCCGCTCCACTCGACGACACCGATCGCTGACCCTCAAGTACACCCTTGGGTGTATCGCGTCCTCGGCGGACGCCGGTCACCCATTGACCTTCCGCGGCACACAGAGGATCGACCGTCTGGTGCGGTGCACCAGGACATGTGGCACCGCGCGCGGCTGATCCTCCGTGGCACCCACGGGCTGCAGGCAGGCTGCGACGTAGTTCTATTGCCCCGCAGGGGTGTTGAAGGCCTGTTGCGCTAGGGCGGCCGGCGGCTTTGTCGCCGACATCGGACGCCGGCCGTGGAGGCCGTCCGTGTGAGTTCTGCCCGAAGGCCCTGCCGGGCAGGCTGACCAGGTTCACCGTGCCCGTCAGCGTCGCGTTACGGGGTGGAGGCTCGGCGTCAAGCATCCGTCAGCGTGGCGGCCCATCCCCGGTGGGCGGGCATAGCTTCGGTGGAGCGCCCGGCCGGACCGACCGGGCGCCGCCAGTCGCCTTCTGCGAGGAGCAGCACCATGTCTCCACTCGAGTTTCCCGAGGACCCCGAGCCTTCTGAACGGTTCCCGGCCGGACTCCTCTACGTCCCTGTCCGGTCGGGGCCCTCTGGTTGTACGACCCGGTTCTTCCGCACCCCTCTGGGCGGCCGCACTGCCGTCGGATTCACCTCCGTGGCGAAGCTCACCGCCACTCTGGGTGCTGACCAGGACTGCATCAGGCTCTCCGAACCCGCGCTGCGCGCTCTCGCAGCCCCCTTGGGCGTCACCGCTCTGACCGTCGACCCGCCGTTCTCCGCCCCCGCGGCCCACCGCACCGCGGCCAAGGTCCGTGAGCGCGAGAACTCCTGGAGCCGCTGGCATCCTCAGCACATCGGTGCCGCCTCATCGGCCGCCCCTCGGCGGCGCCGCCCCGCCTCGTCACCGTCGTGGACCGGCACTACGAAGCCGGCGACGTCCTCGCCGACGACGTAGCACTCCCGGGCGACATACGCCCCGGCGACCTCCTCGCCGTTCCGGCGGCCGGGGCCCATCACCTCTCCATGGCCTCCGGTTACAACATGATCGGCCGACCGCCCGTCGTCGCGGTGTCCGACGGCACCGCACGCGTACTCGTACGCCGCGAATCAATGGACGACATGAGCCGCAGGGACATCGGCCTGTAGCTCGGGTCCCCCAATCCCGGCGTCCGCCGAAACACCCTCTCGGCGGACGCCGCTCGACGCATGCCACGAACGGCCCGAAAGATCACCAAGTACCCCCTGTTCGCATACCCCAATGTGTGAGGACGAGGTCTCGATGACCGTCGAAAACGCCGTCGGCCTGGTCGTGGCCGTCGCACTGCTCGCCTATCTGATCCTTGCCCTGATCAAGCCGGAGAAGTTCTGATGTCCGCCCCCGCAACGGTCGAACCCGCCCCCGTCCACGACGTGCCGCCTCCGCGCGAAGAACGGCCGCGCCGGGTCGGTGCCGGAATGCTCGATCCCAAGCAGCTGTGGCTCGCGCTCCCCCAGGCGCTCCGCAAGCTGAATCCGGTGGCCCTGTTCCGCAACCCGGTCATGTTCGTCACCGAGGTCGGTGCCGCGCTCACCACCGGCATAGCGGTCGTCCACCCCAATCTCTTCGGCTGGCTGATCACCGCTTGGCTGTGGCTGACGGTGGTCTTCGCCAACCTCGCCGAGGCCGTGGCCGAGAGCCGTGGCAAGGCGCAGGCCGACGCTCTGCGCAAGACCCGGCAGCAGACCACCGCATGGCGGCTCGCGGGCTGGGAGCCCGGGGCGGCGGAGGACTCCTACCTCGAAGAGGCCGTCGCCGCCTCCGAGCTCAGGCGCGGCGACATCGTGTCCGTACCGGCCGGGGACCTGATCCCCGGTGACGGCGACGTCATCAAAGGCGCGGCCAGCGTCGACGAGTCCGCCATAACCGGTGAATCCGCGCCGGTCATCCGCGAGTCCGGAGGCGACCGGAGCGCCGTCACCGGAGGCACCCGGGTGCTCTCCGACCATCTGGTCGTACGGATCACCCAAGAGCCCGGAGAGAGCTTCCTGGACCGGATGATCGCCCTGGTCGAGGGTGCCAACCGGAAGAAGACCCCCAACGAGCTGGCACTCAACCTGCTGCTGGTCATGCTGACCTTCGTCTTCTTGGTCGCGGTCGTGACCCTGCAGCCGATGGCGATCTTCTCCAAGGACGCGATGGCCGCCGCGCACGACACCGCGGCGCTGACCGCGGACGGCGTCACCGCCATCGTGCTGGTCTCGCTCCTGGTCTGTCTGATTCCGACGACCATCGGTGCGCTGCTCTCGGCGATCGGCATCGCGGGCATGGACCGGCTGGTGCAGAGAAACGTACTGGCCATGTCCGGAAGGGCGGTTGAGGCCGCGGGCGACGTCAACACCCTGCTGCTCGACAAGACCGGCACGATCACCTTCGGCAACCGGCGGGCGAGCGCGTTCCTGCCGGTCGGGGCAGTCTCCATGGAGCGGCTGGCAAAGGCCTCGCTCCTTTCCAGCCTGGCCGACGAAACGCCCGAGGGCCGGTCGATCGTCGAGTACATCCACGCCGAGCACGCCTCGGTCGTCGAGGACACCCGTTCTGCGACCGGCGCCGAGTGGGTGCCGTTCACCGCCGCCACCCGTATGTCCGGGGTCGACCTCCCCAGCGGTCAGCGGCTGCGCAAGGGAGCCGCGGCGTCGGTCGCGGCATGGGTGCGCGAGCAGGGCGGCAAGGTACCTACCGCGCTGGATACCACCGTGGATCATGTCTCCGCGTCCGGCGGTACGCCGCTGGCCGTGGCGGAGTCGAGGAGTGACGGCACAGCCGAGGTACTCGGCGTCGTCCACCTCAAGGACGTCGTCAAACCCGGCCTGCGCGAACGCTTCGACGAGCTGCGCCGCATGGGCATCCGCACGGTGATGATCACCGGAGACAACCCCGTGACAGCCCGGGCGATCGCCGAGGAGGCGGGTGTCGACGACTTCCTGGCCGAGGCGACCCCCGAGGACAAGCTGGAGCTGATCAAGCGCGAACAGGCCGGCGGCCATCTCATCGCCATGACGGGCGACGGTACGAATGATGCCCCGGCACTCGCGCAGGCGGACGTCGGCGTGGCGATGAACACCGGTACGTCGGCCGCCAAGGAGGCCGGCAACATGGTCGACCTCGACTCCGACCCCACGAAGATCATCGAGATCGTCGAGATCGGCAAGCAACTCCTCATCACCCGAGGCGCGTTGACGGCCTTTTCGATCGCAAACGACATCGCCAAGTACTTCGCGATCCTGCCCGCGATGTTTGCGGCGGTGTACCCGGGGCTCGACCGGCTCAACATCATGGACCTGCACTCGCCGCTGTCCGCGATCCTCTCTGCGGTCATCTTCAACGCGGTGGTCATCGTGGCGCTGATCCCGCTCGCCCTGCGCGGCGTGCGCTACCGGCCTTCCTCCGCCTCCACCCTGCTCACCCGCAACCTGTGGATCTACGGACTCGGCGGCGTGATCGCCCCGTTCCTGGCCATCAAGTTCATCGACTTCGCCCTCGTCCAGTTCATCCCGGGGATCTGACCATGACACGCATCCCACACTGGCTCGCCCAGCACATCGCAGCGTTGCGGGTGGTCCTCGTGCTGACTCTCCTGACCGGCCTGGCCTATCCGCTGGCCATGGTGGCGGCAGCCCAGGTCCCGGGCCTCGGCGGCACGTCGGAGGTGACCGGCGCCAACGGCAGACCGGCCGGATCCTCGCTGATCGGCCAGACTTTCACCGACGCCAAGGGCAACGCCATCAAGAAGTACTTCCAGTCCCGGCCCTCCAACGCCGGTACGGGATACGACGCCACGGCGTCCGGCGCCGGCAACCAGGGCCCCGAGTCCGTCGTCGACACCAAGGACAAGCCGAGCCTGCTCACCCTGGTGTGCGCGCGCAGCAAGGCGGTCGGCGACCTCGAAGGCGTCGACGGCTCGCGCCCGTACTGCACGGACGACGGCGTGGGTGCGGTACTCGGCGTCTTCTACGACGGCGGTACGCGCGGACGTGCCACCCAGGCCGTCAGCCTCAACCAGGCCTGCCCGGCGAAGCCGTTCCTCACCTCCTACAAGGGAGTTCGCGTCACATGCGCGAAGCCCGGCGCGGACTACAGCCACGCAGTGATCGTCCCCGTGCGCGGCAACGCCCCGTCGGACCCTGTCGTCCCCGCCGACGCGGTCACCGCGAGCGGCAGCGGCCTCGACCCGCACATCAGCCCGGCGTACGCGAAGCTCCAGGCCCCGCGGATCGCTCGTGAGCGAGGAGCGAGCGTGGCCGGCGTACGCAAGCTGATCGAGAAATACACCACCGGCCGCGCGCTCGGCGTGCTCGGCGAGCGCGGCGTCAATGTCGTCGAGCTCAACATCGCCCTCGACCGTACGTATCCGAAGCAGGGAGCCTGATCATGGCGGCCTGGATCCAGGCATCGCTCGTCCTCGCCGTGGTCGTGGGGCTGCACGTCCCGCTCGGCGACTACATGGCCCGCGTCCTCGACGGTGGGAAGCACTGGCGGGGAGAGAGAACCCTCTACCGCGTCTGCGGAATCGACCCGGACAAGGAGCAGACCTGGCGGCACTACCTCACCGCCCTGATCGCCTTCTCCGTCATGAGCATCGCGGCGCTCTTCGCCTTGTTCACCCTTCAGGGAAAGCTTCCCTGGTCGACGGGGCACGAGGGCATGCCATGGCGGCTCGCGCTGCACACCGCCGTCTCCTTCACGACGAACACCAGCTGGCAGAATTACGCGGGAGAGTCGACCACCGGGCATCTCGCCGTCATGGCGGGCCTGGGTGTCCAGGCGTTCGCGTCGGCGGCGGTCGGCATCTGTGTGGCCCTCGCCCTGGTCCGGGGCCTGATCCGGCGGTCCACGGACGGCCTCGGCAACTTCTGGGTCGACCTGCTGCGCACGATCTTCCGCGTCCTGGTGCCGATCGCGGTCGTCGGCGGCCTGATCCTGATGGCCGGCGGTGTCGTCCAGAGCCTCGGCGCCGGACACACCTTCACCACGGTCGCGGGTGGCAAGCAGACGATCCTCGAGGGACCTGTCGGCTCCTGGGAGCCGCTGAAGCTGTTCTCCGGAGACGGCGGCGGTGTCTTCAACGCCAACAGCGCCCACCCCTTCGAGAACCCGAGCGCCTGGACAAACGCGTTCGAGATCGTGCTGATGCTGCTCATCCCGACAGCCTGCATCCGCATGTTCGGCCGGCTCATCGGCAGCCTGAAGCAGAGCTGGACCCTGCTCACCGTCGTCGGGATCCTCTTCGGCCTGCTCCTCGCCGCGGGCACGCTCGCGCAGAGCGCCCACACCGGCACGGTCACCCAGGCGGTCGCCGGACAGTACGAAGGCACCGAGACCCGCTTCGGCATCCCCGGCTCGACACTGTTCGGCGTGGGGGCCACGGGTTCGGCGGACGGAGCGGCGAACTCCTCGTACGACAGCTTCTCCAGCCTCGGCGGCGGGGTGCTGCTGTCCGCGATGATGCTCGGTGAGATCGCGCCCGGCGGCACCGGCAGCGGGCTCTACGGCCTGATCATCGTGGTCCTGGTGGCCGTCTTCATCGGCGGCCTGATGGTCGGCCGCACGCCGGAATACCTGCGCAAACGGATCGGCTTCGGGGAGATGCGGTGGGTGGTCGTGTACGCGCTGATCCCGCCCACCGTAATTCTCGCCTGCACGGGGATCGCACTCGCCTTCGATGACGGCCGGACCTCGATGGGCAACCCAGGAGCGCACGGCCTGACCGAGCTCATCTACGCCTACACCAGCAACACCAACAGCAACGGCAGCGCGATGGCGGGCTTCAACGGCGCAACCGACTTCCACAACCTGCTGATGGTGTTCGCGATGCTGGCCGGCCGCTACCTCCCGATGGCCTGCGTCCTGGCCCTGGCCGGACGCCTCGCCAAGCAGCAACCGGGCGTCGTCACAGTCGGCACGCTGCGCGCGCAGGGCGTCAACTTCGTCGTCCTTGCCACTGCGGCGGCCGTCATCCTGGCACTGCTCAACTTCCTTCCGGCGCTGTCCCTCGGCACCATCGCCGACGGACTGCTGTAGCGGCCCGAGCAGCGGCTGAGCCTGCGACCTCACAGGCTCAGCCGGTACGGCACGACACATACGACGACGTCGGTACGGGCCCTCAACGCGGCCGCCAGCAGCAGGCCCCTCTGATTCTGCAGGATCTGGTAGCGGCGGTGGAGGGGCTCCACCTCGGGGATGAGGACGGCGATCTGCCGCCCTCCCTCCGCCGCCCGCTGGACGTAGTCGACGATGGGCTGCACCAGTGAGCGCTGCGGGCTGTCGATGACATCCAGACGTACACCGGGATCCCAGCGGTCCCAACTCTCCTCCAGCGCACGAGCCTTGGCGGGATCACCGTGCACGGCGACCGCGACGACCTCGTGGCCGAGGGCACGGGCGGCCGTCAGAGCGTGCTGGGTGAGTTTGCTGACCTCGCCGACCGGCACGATGACGAGGGAGTCGGTAACGCGTACGGGCGGCGGGACTTCACCCAGCCCCAGTTCCCTGCCGACCGCTGTGTAGTACCGCTGGATGCGGGCGAACAGCAGCATCAGCAGCGGAACGGCGGCAACCACCACCCAGGCCCCCTCCAGGAACTTGGTGGTCAGCAGGACGATGCCGGCCACGGTGGTCAGGATCGCGCCGACCCCGTTGAGCACGGCGCGCCGCACCCAGCCGGACGGCCGCTCCCGCGCCCAATGTCGTACGAGCCCGACCTGGCTGATGGTGAAGCCGATGAACACCCCGATCGCGAACAACGGGATCATCCGGTGCGTGTCCGCGTTCACGGCGATCAGTAGCAGCGCCGCGAGCAGAGCGAGGGCCACCACTCCCCAGCGGTAGACGGGGCGCTCTCTGCGCAGACCGAAGAGATGAGGCAGCCGGTGGTCCCTGGCGAGCAGACTCATCAGGACGGGCAGGCCGCCGAAGCTGGTGTTGGCGGCGAAGGCCAGCGCGAGGGTGACGATGAGGTTGGTCGTGTAGTACGGCCAGCCCGTCCCGTACGAGCCCGCGGTGAGCTGCGCGAGTACTGTCACGCCGCCGCGCGGGGCCACATGGTCGCGGCGGATCAGGACGGCCAGCCCGATCAGCATCAGCCCGAGCAGCGCGCCAAGCATCAGCTCGGTGCGCTGCGCCCGCTTGACACGCGGCTCGCGGAAGGCGGGCACACCGTTGGCGATGGCCTCCACTCCGGTCAGCGCGGAGCAGCCGGAGGAGAATGCCTTCAGGAGCAGCAGCACGCCCAACGCCTCAGTGCCGTGCACAGGTTGGGCGGTCCCGACGACGGCCGCCGGGTGGGAGCGCAGCAGCCCGAGCGCGATGATGCCGAGGATGCTCACGATGAACAGCCCCGTGGGCAGCATCAGCACCCGCGCACTCTCGGCCACGCCGCGCAGATTCACGGCCGTGAGAAGAGCAAGCCCGACGAGACAGATTTCCAGCAGATGCGAGCCGAGGGAAGGGAAGGCGGAGACGAGACTGGCCGCGCCGGCTGCCAGGCTGACGGTCACGGTCAGCACGTAGTCGACGACGAGACTGGCCGCCGCGAGGTAACTCGTCCTGGGGCCGAGATCCTTCTTCGCCACCGCGTAGGCGCCGCCCCCGTCCGGGTGAACGGCGATCACCTGTCCGTAGGACACGACGAGCACCGCCAGCAGCGCGGCAATGACCAATGTCACCGGCAGCGTGGCGGTCAGCGCCCCGGTCCCGGCGGCGATCAGGACGAGCACGATCGCCTCGGGTCCGTACGCGACCGAGCTCAACGCGTCCAGGGACAGCGCGGCGAGCCCCTCGACGCTGGTCAGATGGTGCCGTTCACCTTCCCCGGGCCGCAACGGAACTCTCGGCCGCAGTTCGCGGCGGGCCAGGCCGTACGCCATGAGGGACCTCGCGGTGCAGGGTGCGGGGGGATGGGTGCTGTTCGGGGCCAGTGTGACCGGGCCACCACGGCGAGACGCGTCAAGGACGCGCCAAGGCTGCACGCCTTTTCGGGGAATCCCCATGCCGAATGCGCGACCGGGCCAGGGCTAGCACGCGGCTCTGGACGTCGACGACGTCCGGGACCTGGCCGTGGTCGGTGGTGTACCGCTTCTCCATCCGCCGGTACCCGACCAGCATGGCCAGCACTGCACGCATAGGGCCACGTTCCCGCTACCACGGCCGGCGGGGCACCGGCCGAGCCGTCGCCGCCCAGACCGCAGCCGGTGGTGACGGCCCCGCCCGCAGCCGCAGGAACGAACAACCCGTCATCGCCCCCGACGACGAGGTTGTTGCCCGCGTCGGTCGACAGGTGCGTGGAGATGAAGCCGGTCGCAGGGTCACAGGCGACGCCGGGACCAGCCGAGATACACGGCCGAACGTCCTCACAGGACACCTCGGCGGCGGCTGCGCTGATGACGTAAGGGCCGGCTGCACAGGGACGTTGGCCGGGGCGCCGGGGTTCAGGCTCCGCAGCAGCCGCCGGACGGCGATTCGTCGGCAGTTGCTGCAATCGGCAAAGAGGTGCCGGCGCCGATCTGTACGAGAGCGACTGCCGGAGCGGCGCAACAGCCTGTGCCGTCGGCCTGGCCGGCTGCCGGGTCGTCGAAGAGTCCGGCGCCGCCGCAGACTCCGCTCTCGGGGAGGGTGAGTTCGACGCGGTCGGCGGATTCGGTGTCCCCGGCGATGGCGGCGGTGACGGAGCGGACCTGCTCGTAGCCGGTCATGGCGAGGAAGGTCGGGGCGCGGCCGTAGGACTTCATGCCGACCAGGTAGATGCCGGGTTCGGGGTGGGACAGTTCGCGGTGGCCGTGGGGGTAGACGGTGCCGCAGGAGTGCTGGTTTGGGTCGATCAGCGGGGCCAGCTCAGTGGGTGCCTGGAGGCGCTCGTCGAGGCCGAGGCGGATCTCGGAGAGGAAGGACAGGTCGGGGCGGAAGCCGGTCAGCACGATCACCTCGTCCACCGGGTCCAGCCGCCGTCCGTCCTCGCCGACCAGGACCAGGCGGCCGTCACCGTCACGCTCGATGGCTTCGGTGCGGAAGCCGGTGACCGCGTCGGCGTGGCCGTTGTCGACGGCGGCCTTCGCGGCCAGGCCGAGGGCGCCGCGGGCAGGGAGCTGGTCGGCGGTGCCACCGCCGAAGGTGGAGCCGCTGATGCCGCGGCGCAGGATCCACACCGCGTGCGTGCCGGGCTCGTCCTTCGCGACGTCGGCGAGAGTGGCCAGGGCGGTGAACGCGGAGGCGCCGGAGCCGATGACGGCGGTGCGCCTGCCGGCGTAGCGGGCACGGACGGCCGGGTCCTTCAAGTCCGGGACACGGTAGGCGATGCGGTCGGCCGCCGTCTTCTCGCCGAGGGCGGGAAGACCGCTGGCGCCGGCCGGGCTCGGGGTGGTCCAAGTGCCGGAGGCGTCGATGACCGCGCGGGCGAAGACACGCTCCTCGCTGCCGTCAGCACTGGTGAAGTGGACGACGAAGGGCTGGGCTTCGCGGCCGGCGTCGACAATACGGTCGCGGCCGGTGCGCGAGACACCGGTGACAGTGGCGCTCAAACGGACGCGGTCGCCCAGGACATCGGCCAGGGGCTGGAGGTACTGCTCGGCCCAGTCCCCGCCGGACGGGTACGTGCCGGCGTCGGGCCTGGTCCAGCCGGTCGGCGCCAGGAGCTTCTCGGCGGCCGGGTCGGTTACCTCGCCCCAGGTGGAGAACAGCCGCACATGTGACCAGTCACGTACTGCGGATGCTGCGGCCGGCCCTGCTTCCAGGATCAGCGGCTCGATGCCGCGCTCGACCAGGTGTGCGGCGGCGGCCAGCCCGGCGGGGCCGGCCCCGATGACGACAACCGGCAGGTCTGCAGTGGTGGTCATGGCGGCGATGTCCTCCGAGATAGGCGACCGGACGGCCGCTGCTTCGATTGCTGTCGATATCGGGAGCTTGGCACTCGGCATCGATGAGTGTCAACATAGACACATGTCGAAATCAGAGCTTGCGGAACTGCCAGTCCTGGACACAGGGACCGTGGTGCCGTGTTGCCCGCCGATCACCGCCGGCGAGCTGTCACAGGACGACGCGGAGAAGATGGCCCTGATGTTCAAGGCGCTGTCGGACCCGGTACGGCTGCGCCTGTTCTCCAAGGTCGCCTCGCACGCGGGCGGCGAGGCGTGCGTGTGCGACATCTCCGATGTCGGCGTCTCCCAGCCGACCGTCTCCCACCACCTGAAGAAACTGCGTGAGGCCGGACTCCTGACCTCGGAGCGGCGCGGGACCTGGGTCTACTACCAGGTCGCCCCGTCCGTCGTGGCGGCCATGTCCGCCATGCTCGACCTGCGCTCGACCGCCGCCCCACGCTCCGGCGCGGCCGGTTAGCCGGTGCAGGCGGGCGGGCAACAGAGCGCCTTGCGCCGCGGCGGCCACGCTGTCCGCTCTCGCGTGAAAGTCATCAGCTCGATACCTCGGGTGAACTGCTGCATCACTTTCCGACGTGTCTCGCCGGCAAGGGCCTTGAGGAAGTCGGCCGTCGCCGGATCCACCGTCACTGTTCCAAAACCCTGCACGGCGTCGACCGGGATGCCGGGCACGTCCTACAGCGATTGCGTCCCGCAGTGGCCCGGGTGAGCCGAGATCAGGATTCGTGGTGGAAGGCGGTCGCGAGCGCCTGGTGCAGCTGGCCGACGCTGGGGGCGCCGTCCAAGCCCTCGGGCGTGCGGTAGAGACGGCAGGCCATCCCCTGCGTCCGTCCGGCTTCTGCGAACGGGTCTTCTCCGTCGATGAGGACGGTCGGGGAGCCGGTGAAACCGATGCGTTCGGCCTCAGCCTGGTCGGTGACCACCCGCGTGACGACATCGACCTCGTGCAGCCCTGCCGCCTCCAAGGCCCGCCACAACCGGCCGACAGCCAGCTGTTCGTTCGGGCATTCCTTCACGACTACGACCTCGATCCGCATGCCTCCAGCATGCCGCACACACTCAGGCCGGCAGCTCGGTGATCTGCCGGACGGCACCGCGGGCCGAGCACCCCACCCCGATGAGGGTGGCAGAGGCCGGCCCCGTCCAGTCGCCGTAGCCGAGCAGGTGCAGCCGTGGCTCGCCGACCGCACGGGTGCCGTCGGTGGCAATGGCAGTACGACAACAACGGCCCTCGCCGCACACGGCGTCCAGTTCGACTGCGATCCGGCGCGCGAGGCCGTCGTATCCGCAGCTCACCATGCGCTGGGAGCGGGAACCAAGTCCCGCTAGAAGAAGGAGAGTTGACGTCACATCAGCCAGGAACGACAGGACAGACGTGTCCGGTTCCGGGTGAGCGAGGGGTTCGGCGTCACCATTCCGTATGCGTCCGTCAGCGGTGTGGGGCGTGTCTGGCGTACCGCGGGCCGGCCGCCCATGCCGTACCGGGTCTCAGCTGTCCTTCACGGCCGCCCTCCTGCGCTCTGCGTACCGATGCGGTGCTCCGCCATCTCGGCGAAGGGCAGGGACAGCACCATGGTCAGGCCGCCGCCGGGCGTGTCCTCCGGGGTGAGGGTGCCGTCCATCGCCTCGGTCAGGCCTCGGGAGAGGGCCAGGCCCAGGCCGAGTCCGGTGGTGTTGTCGGTGTCGCCGAGGCGCTGGAACGGTTCGAAGATGCGGTCGCGGTCGGTGGGCGGGAGGCCGGGACCGCGGTCGACGACGCGCAGCTCGACGCGGCCTGCGTGAGTGCTCGCGGTCAGCAGCACCTTGTGCCCGGCCGGACTGTGGCGGGCGGCGTTACCCGCGAGGTTGGCGACCACCCGCTCCAGCAAGGGCGGGTCGGCCAGCACGGCCGGAACCTCCTCCAGGTCCCCCACCTCCACCTCAGGGGTGTCTGCCAGCGCCGCCGGCAGGATCTCCTCGAACGTGGTGGCGCGCAGGTTCAGGGTGAGCGCCCCTGCCTGCAATCGGCTGAGGTCGAGCAGGTTCTCCACCAGTCGGTTCAGCTTGGCCATCGACTCGTCGGCAGTGGCGAGGAGCTCGCCCCGGTCCTCGTCGGAGAACTCCACGTCACGGCTGCGCAGTGAGGAGACGGCTGCCCAGCCGGCGGCGAGCGGGGTACGCAGGTCGTGGCCGACCGCCCGCAGCAGCGCCGTACGCATCCGGTCGGCGGCCTTGACCGGTTCGATCTCGGCGGCGGCCTCGGCGAGCCGGGCCCGTTCGACGGCGGCGCCCACGTGCGCCGCGAAGGCGGCCAGGACGCGCCGTTCGGAGGACGGCAGGGGGCGGCCGCGCAGCACCAGGAAGGCGCCGGGGCCCGCAGGTACAGCCGTCACGTCGTCCCCTCCGGGCGGCTCGTCCACCAGCTCCGCCGAGTCCATGCCGAAGGTCTCGCGGGTGCGTTCCACCAACGCCGGGATCGTCGCGCCGCCGCGCACGATGGTGCCCGCGAGGGACGACATGGTCTCCGCCTCGGCGGTGGCCCGCGCCGAGCGCCGCGACAGACGCAGGGAACGGTCGACGGCAGCAGCCACTATGGCGGCCACCACCGCGAAGACCGCCAGGGCCAGCAAGGCATTCGGATCGTTCAGCGTGAATTGCCCGATGGGCGGGATGAACCAGTAGTTGAGCAGCAGGGACGCCGTCACCGACGCGATCACCGCCGACGCGACCCCACCTATGCAGGCCACCCCCACCACGGCGAGCAGGAAGAGCAGGGCCTCGCTGGTGAGGTTGAGTCTGTCCCGGGCTGCGCCCAGATCCAACAGGAGGGTGAGCGCCACCGGCAGCAGCAGGCCGGCGACCGGGCCCGCGATCCGGCGTGCGGTCGACAGAGTACGCCTGCGCGAGGGCAGCAGCGTGCCGCGCCCGGCGCGTTCGTGCGTGACCGTGTGGATGTCGATGTCGCCGGAGAGTTCGACAACCGTCTCGCCGGTGCCGCGTCCGGTGACGAAGCGTTCGAGGCGGCCCCGGCGGCTGGTGCCGAGCACGAGCTGGGTGGCGTTCTCGGCACGCGCGAATTCCACCAGGGCGGTGGCGACGTCGTCGCCGACCACGGAGTGGTAGCTGCCGCCGAGGTCCTCGATCAGCCGTCGCTGCCGGACCAGGGAAGCGTGCGAGGTGCCCGCGGCGAGCCCGTCGCTGCGCGTGACGTGGACGGCGAGCAGGTCACCGCCGGCCGACCGGTCGGCGATGCGGGCAGCCCGCCGGATGAGGGTGTCGCCCTCGGGGCCGCCGGTGAGCGCGACCACGACCCGCTCCCGAATCTCCCAAACCCCACCGATGCCGTGCTCCGAGCGGTACTGCTGAAGCGCTTCGTCGACGCGGTCGGCCACCCACAGCAGGGCAAGCTGACGCAGCGCAGCCAGATTGCCGGGTCGGAAGTAGTTGGCGAGCGCTGCGTCGACCTTCGCGGGCGCATAGATGTTGCCGTGCGCCATCCGGCGGCGCAGCCCTTCGGGTGGCATGTCCACCAGCTCGATCTGATGGGCTCTGCGGACGACCTCGTCGGGCACCGTCTCGTGCTGCGGCACCCTGGTGATCTTCTCAACAACGTCGTTGAGGGATTCGAGATGTTGGATGTTGAGCGCGCTGATGACATCGATCCCTGCCGCGAGCAGCTCCTCGACGTCCTGCCAGCGCTTGGGGTTGCGGCCGCCGCCAGGGACGTTGCTGTGGGCGAACTCGTCGACGATCGCGACGTGCGGGCGGCGCGCGAGGACCGCGGCGAGGTCCATCTCCGTGAACTCGGCGCCGCGGTAGGAGCACGGGGCTCGCTCGACGACTTCCAGGCCGTCGAGCATCGCCTCCGTGCCGGGGCGCCCGTGGCACTCGACGAACCCCGCGACGACATCGGCGCCGCGTGCCGCCCTGCGCCGCGCCTCGTCGAGCATGCGGTAGGTCTTGCCCACGCCCGGGGCGGCCCCGAGGTAGACCTTCAAGCGTCCGGGACGTACATCACCGCCGCCGGTCCGGACCTCACCCCCGCCGGTCCATGCGTCACTCATGTTGGCCCGTACGTCACTCATCGCAGCCGACATGCTCCGCTCACTGGCGATCAACTCCCCGGAGGGAAGGGTTCCTTCCCTCCTACCGAAGCGCTTGTGCGAGTCGCTCGGCGTGCCCCTTGACGCAAGCTTGGCGCCGGTCACGTGGACGTTGACACCACTTTGACGAGCCCTGGACCGATGGGGTGAAAGTGGTGCGCCGGGAAGTCTGGTCGGCAGGGAGCCACAAGGTCTCCTTCTCGCGACCAAGGGAACGGCATGCGCAGCGTAGGGACGGTCCCGGCTCTCGTGGTACTCGC
The DNA here is from genome assembly GCF_036108815.1 of Streptomyces sp. NBC_00353. NCBI lineage: Bacteria > Bacillati > Actinomycetota > Actinomycetes > Kitasatosporales > Streptomycetaceae > Streptomyces > Streptomyces sp. NBC_00353. Next base: position 1,742,541 of record NZ_CP107985.1, read on the forward strand.
CACCGTGGTGGCGACCTTCGCGCGCCGCCGGCGGATCCCCGCTCCCTCCCTCCTTGTTGTCGCCGGCCTCGCCGTCGCCCTGCTGCCGGGCACTCCCGAAATTCAGATCAGCCCCGAGATCATCGGGCTGGTCGTGCTGCCGCCACTGCTGTACGCGAGCGCCGAGGAGCTGTCCTGGCGCGAGCTGCGCGCGGTGTGGAAGCCCGGTCGGGGTGCTGTCGACCGGCCTGGTGCTGGCCTCGGCGGCAGCGGTCGGCGCGGTGGCTTCCCTGGTCACGCCACTGTCGTGGCAGATGGCGTTGGTGCTGGGCGCGGTGCCGGCCAGTACGGACCCGGTGGCCGTCACCGCGCTGGGCAGGCGACTGGCGCTGCCGCCCAAGGTGCAGGTACTGGTCCAGGCCGAGAGCCTGTTCAACGATGCGACGTCGCTGGTCCTGTTCCGGGTCGCGGTGAGCGTCGCCGTCGCATCGGCGGCGGTCGGCTGGGGTGCGGCGGCACGGGAGTTCGCGCTGCCGGCGGGCGGCGGCATGGTCATCGGGGCGGCCGTTGCGGGCGTGGTGGCCCTGATCCGCAGGCGTACGGAGGACCCGGTGCTGGAGACGGTGATTTCCCTCGTCACTCCGTACGCGTCCTACGTTCTGGCCGAGGCGGCGCATGCGTCGGGTGTCACCTCCGTAGTGGTGGCCGGTGTTGTCCTGGGCGGCCGGGGCGATCGGCTCACCAACGCCCGCATACGGCTCCAACTGCACGCCGTCTACGGCACCGTGGTCTTCCTGCTGGAGAGTGTCGTCTTCAGCCTCATCGGCCTGGTCCTGCCGGCCCAAGTACGCGCCCTCGCCGACAGTGACCGGGCGTGGCCGCTGTACGCGCTCGCCGTTGCCGCCACGCTGATCACCATGCGCATGCTGTGGCTGGCGCCGCTGTCGGCGGTCGTGCAGCGCAAGGGCGGCATCCAGCGCATGAACTGGCGCGTGCCGGTGGTGCTGACCTGGGCGGGCACCCGGGGTGTCGTACCGCTGGCCGCCGCCCTGTCCATCCCGGTGACCACCAAGGCGGGGGCCACGCTCCCGGAACGCCCCCTCGTCCTCGTCCTCACCACTTCGGTCGTGGTCGCCACCCTCGTCGTTCAGGGTTTCACCCTCACCTCGGTCGTCCGCCGCTCCGGCATCGCCCTGGAGCCCGACCACACGGAACGGGAGGAGGCCGAGGCCCGCTGCAGCCTGGCGACCGCGGGGTTGAGCCGCTTGGAGGAGATTTCGGACCTGGAAGCCGTCCCGGAGGTCGTCCTCGACCGCTTTCGCCGCGGCCTGACGGCTCGACTCGACCACGCCCGCGACCGGCTCGCGCAGGACAACGGCGACGGGACCCCGACAGAATCCGCCGACCTCACCTACCGCCAGCTGCGCCGCGACCTGATCACCGTGGAGGCGGCCGAGCTCCAGCGCCTGTACGACGAGCACCGCATAGGCGACACGACCCACCGCCGGCTGCAACGCTCACTGGACCTGGAGGAGGCGCGCCTCGCGGACGCCTAGGGTCTGTCCGACGGGTCTTGTGACCGCCTCGGTCTCGGGTCGTTGGCATGGGCATGGGGCGGGGGGATTCAACGCATGTGGAGTGGGCCCGGCTGAAGCTGCATCTACCGAAGTCCGAGAAGCACGGCAGCCGTTGGGTCAGCCATCGCAGGGTTGCCGTGGCCACGAGGTTCGACAAACGCGCCTACGTCTTCCACGGCACCGTCACCCTCGCCTCGATCAGACTCTGGCTCCGCCCATGAATGCCAGGCAGAAGCTAGACGCCGGTCTGCCCGTCGACGAGTTCACGCACGACATCGAGGTGACCGTTGTGGCGGGAAATCTCTTCGATGAGGTGGAGGACCACCCAGCGCAGGTCCACGTGGCGGCCGTCGCCGATAGGACGTTCGGCAGTTGAGTTCAGGTCGCGGTCGGCCACCAGGCGGCGATAGCGGGCGCTCTGTTCCTCGTACTCGGCGAGAAGCTGGGGCAACGGGATGTCGACCGCTGTCCGCATCTCGGGGTCGGGGTCGTCGTCGGTCGCCGCCGTGAGCGGCCCCTCGGGCTCCTCACCGAGAAACATCACCTGGACCCAGTGATGCTCGACCCATCGCAGGTGGCTGATCAACCCGCACATCGTCATCAACGGTGAATTCGGGAGCGGTGCCTTGCGGGCATCTTCCTCGGACACGCCCTGACACTTGGCTCGCGCCGTGTCACGGGCGTAATCCAGAAAGGTGGCCAACTGCGTACGTTCGTCCCACGTGCGGGGTGTATCGGTTCGTTGTGTCATCGCGGGTGAGGTTCCCACAGCCCGGAGGCGGTGTCGCGTGATTTAGAAGCCGCGCAGGCAAGCGTGCAACCACCGCCTTGCGCCGGCACGGCCTGCAAGATCCGCCGGACAGACCCCAGAGACTCCTGACGCGATGACTTCGGACCCCGCAGCCCAGGGACGCCGGTAAGTTGCGCAGCTTGTTGAGCGGGTTGTCCGCGGCACTCGGGCCCCCGCGGAACTCTTTGCCCGACGTGCCCGGCGAGCGGCCAGTGTTCCCTGGTCGGACCCGCGATCGCCTCGTCCGCATGAGACTTCGTACGACATGTCGTTGAGTATTCACTCCTGCATCGCCCTGCCGCAGTCGCCGGCGACAGTGAGCAGCCGGAACGAGCACGGACGTTCCTCTCAGCGTGCGCGCCCCCCTGGGCCTGTGAATCACTGTTTGCATACGCTGGCCCAGCCGTCCGCGTGATGGCCGGATCCGTACGCCGCGCAGCACGTCAGGAGAGCACGCAGATGGCCACCACCGAACACGCTCGTACGAGTCGATTGCGGGCGTGGATGTTGGAGGGCCTGTCCGACATGGCCAGGCACCAGCAGGGGTCGCATGCCGAACCGGAGCCCGCGCACAAGGGGCAGCGGTGGTGGCGTGTGATGTGCCTGACCGGCGTCGACTACTTCTCCACGCTGGGCTATCAGCCGGGCATCGCCGCCCTTGCGGCCGGGCTCCTGTCCCCGGTGGCCACCATCGTGCTCGTGATCGTCACTCTGGCGGGCGCGCTGCCGGTCTACCGGCGGGTGGCCGAGGAGAGCCCGCGCGGCGAAGGATCGATCGCGATGCTGGAACGGCTGCTGTCGTTCTGGAAGGGCAAGCTGTTCGTCCTGACCCTGCTCGGCTTCGCCGCCACCGACTTCCTGATCACCATCACACTGTCGGCGGCGGACGCCTCCACCCACCTGGTGGAGAACCCGCACCTGACCGATGTGCTGCACGACAAGCAGATGCTGATCACGCTGCTGCTGGTCGCGCTGCTCGGGGCGGTGTTCCTCAAGGGCTTCCTGGAGGCCATCGGCGTCGCCGTCGTCCTGGTCGGGATCTACCTGGCCCTGAACGTAGTCGTCGTGGTGGTCGGCCTGTGGCACGTCGCCACCGCCGCGCACGTGGTCACCGACTGGACCAGCGCCCTGACCACCGAGCACGGCAACGTCATCGCCATGGTCGGCGTCGCGCTGCTGGTCTTCCCGAAGCTGGCCCTTGGCCTGTCCGGCTTCGAGACCGGCGTCGCGGTCATGCCGCACGTCCAGGGCGACCCCGCCGACACCGAGGAGAAACCCACCGGGCGTATCCGGGGCACGAAGAAGCTGCTGACCACCGCTGCGGTGATCATGAGCGTGTTCCTGATCTCCACCAGCTTCATCACCACCGTGCTCATCCCGGAGAAGGAGTTCGAGTCGGGCGGCCGGGCCAACGGCCGTGCACTCGCGTACCTGGCGCACGAGTACCTCGGAAACATCTTCGGCACGGTCTACGACGTCTCCACCATCGCCATCCTGTGGTTCGCCGGTGCCTCCGCCATGGCCGGGCTGCTCAACCTGATGCCCCGCTACCTGCCCCGGTACGGCATGGCCCCGCACTGGGCGCGCGCCGTGCGCCCGATGGTGATCGTCTTCACCCTGGTGGCATTCCTGGTCACATGGATCTTCGACGCGGACGTCGACGCCCAGGGTGGTGCCTACGCCACCGGCGTCCTCGTGCTGATCAGTTCCGCCGCCATCGCCGTCACCATCGCCGCACGCAAGGCCGGCCAGCGCAACTGGACCATCGCCTTCGCCGTCATCTCGGCGATCTTCCTCTACACAACCGTCGTGAACGTCATCGAGCGCCCCGACGGCGTGAAGATCGGTGCCTGCTTCATCGCCGGGATCATCCTCGTCTCACTGCTTTCACGACTCGCCCGCGCCTTCGAGCTGCGGGTCACCAGCGTGACCATGGACGACATGGCGGAACGTTTCGTGCGGGACATCGCCAGCCGCAGAATCCGGTTCATCGCCAATGAGCCCGACAACCGCGACAAGGCCGAGTACCGCGACAAGATCGAGCAGATCCGTCACGACAACGACGTCCCGACCTCGGAGGACTTCGTCTTCGTCGAGGTCACCGTCCTCGACCCCTCGGAGTTCGAGGCGGGCCTGAACGTACGCGGCGAAGTCATGCACGGCCGCTACCGCGTCCTGACCCTGGAGAGCTCCTCCATCCCCAACGCCCTCGCCGCCCTGCTCCTGCACGTCCGCGACACCACCGGCTGCACCCCGCACATCTACTTCGAGTGGACCGAGGGCAACCCCTTCGCCAACTTCCTCCGTTTCTTCCTCTTCGGTCAGGGCGAGGTCGCCCCCGTCACCCGTGAGGTCCTCCGCGAGGCCGAACCCGACCCGGCCCGCCGCCCCCGTGTCCACGTCGGCTGAGCCGCGCGAGCACTGAACCGCAAAGTCGACCGGGCCTTCGGAGGTCGGGCGACGAGTTCGGTCCTCCTCCGGGGGCTGAGGCAGGATCGGGCTCGGTGTCGCACAAGACCGGGGTGGCCAGGAGGGCGGCGGCGAGGACGCCGATCGCGATGACGGCGAAGGTGGCGTTGAGCCAGTCGCACACGCGGCTACCAGCAACTGAGATGACACATATTTCTGTTATCTCAGTTTGGACTGCTATCTTTGACGGTGTGCCGCAGGATTCACAGTTGATCTTCGCCGACCACGTCGGCCGCTTCTATGCACGCCAGTACGGCTTCCCGCCGATGGCTGGACGTCTGCTGGGATATCTGTTCGTCTGCGATCCGCCGCAGCAGACGATCGATGAGTTGAGCGACGCGTTGTTGGCGAGCCGCAGTGCCATCACTGGTGCGGTCAAACTGCTCGAGAACTATCGAATGGCGCGGCGAACGCGCGCCACCGGCGAGCGGGTGGACCGGGTGAGTCTGAATCCGGCGAGCCAGCAGCCGCAGAACTTCGATTCCGCCATCCATGACGAGCATGCGGCGCTGTTCCGGGAGGGGTTGGCACTGCTCGCCGATGCTCCGCCGGAGCGTCGTGCCCCGCTCGAGGAAATGGTCGCGCTGGCCGAGTTCCTCGGCGAGCGACTGCCCACGCTGCTGGATGAGTGGCATACACATCGCGATGAGCTTCGAGCATCAGGAAAGCTGCCCACGCCGGGCGGATAGCAGAGAGACGCCCTGAGGGGACACGCCAGGCCCCGGGTGGCAGACCCGGGCCAAGACCATTGGGAGGTTGCCAAACATGACTGACTCCGACCTGTCCGTCCTGCGGGAACGGGCCGAGAACGGTGACGAGACTGCGGTCGACGAGCTGATCGAACTGGCCACCGAACTTGACGACATGGGCGAACTGCGACGCCTCGCCGACAAGGGCAACACCACCGCCGCCGACCAATTGATCGAACTCGCCGCCGAGCACGGCAACATGGATGAGCTGCGGCGTCTTTCCGACGGCGGCAACGCCACCGCGACCGATCAGTTGATCGAACTCGCCACCGAGCTCGACGACATGGGCGAACTGCGACGCCTCGCCGACAAGGGCAACACCACCGCCGCCGAGCAGCTCATGGAACTCACCGCCGAGTAACTGCCTGTTGTCGAGCCTCGGGCGGTCAGCTGATGGCCGAGGCTTGCTCGGCGGCTGGTGCGCTGCCGCCGGCGGAGTCGCCGATCGAGCAGAGCGGCAGGCCGCTCGGCCTCCAGGAGCGCGGCCGGCACCATGAACGGCGTCCCGCAGCTCCTCCTTCAGGATGTGACTGCAGCCGGGAGGTCCGGGTGGGCCGAGGGATGGCCGACCGCGGCGGGCAGCGTCAGGACCATGGTCATGCCGCCGCCGGGGGTGTCCTCGGCGGTCAGCCTGCCGCCGATCGCCTCTGCGAACCCGCGGGCGACCGCGAGACCGAGGCCGACCCCGGCGCCGCTCGGGGCGTCTCCGTAGCGCTGGAACGGAGCGAAGATCCGGCCCTTCGCCTCGTCCGGGACGCCTGGACCGCGGTCCGTCACCCGGACTTCCACACGGTCGGCGATCGCGCTGGCCGAAACCACCACGGGCTCACCTTCGGGGGCGTACTTGACTGCGTTCTCGACGATGTTGGCGACGGTGCGCTCCAGCAGGCCCGGGTCGACCGCGACCATCGGAAGGTCTTCAGGGATGTCGAGAACGACGCTGTCTTCCGGTACGCCGCCGAGTGCCATCGGGACGACTTCGTCGACATAGATCTCGCGGATGATCGGGGTGACGGTTCCGGTCTGGAGGCGGGACATGTCGAGGAGGTTGCCGACAAGGTGGTCGAGCCGGTCCGCGCCCGCCTCGATGCCTTCGAGGAGCTCGGCGTGGTCCTCCTCGGACCACTCCACGTCGTCGGACCTGAGCGAGGAGACGGCGGCCTTGATGCCGGCCAGTGGCGTACGCAGGTCATGACTGACGGCGGCGAGCAGGGCAGTGCGGATGCGGTTGCCCTCGGCCAGTTCACGTGCGTGCTCCGCCTCCCCGACCAGGCGCTGGCGGTCGAGTACCACGGCAGCCTGGGCGGCGAAGGCGGCCAGCACCCGGCGGTCCTCTGCGGGCAGGACACGGCCGGAGAGGGCCAGCGCCATGTGGTCGCCGACCGGCATGTCCACGTCCGCGTCCTCGGGGCGTGCGAGCGGACGGGCCGTCCCTGCGCTGCCGGTGCAGGTCCAAGGATCGACGTCGCTGTCGCGCTCCAGCAAGGCCACGGACTCCATATTGAAGATCTCGCGAACCTGTTCCAGGAGCGATTCCAGACTCGTCTCGCCACGCAGCACGTTGCCCGCGAGGAAGGAGAGGATCTCGGACTCGGCGCGCAGCCGGGCGGCCTGATGGGTGCGGCGGGCGGCCAGGTCCACGACAGAGGCGACCGAGACGGCCACGCCGACGAAGATCACGATAGCGACGATGTTCTTGGGGTCCGCGATGGTGAACTCGTGCAGCGGCGGGGTGAAGTAGTAGTTGAGCAGCAGTGAGCCGATGGCGACAGAGCCCAGTGCCGGGAGGAGCCCGCCGATCAGCGCCGCAGCCACCGTCAACGTCAGGTACAACAGCATGTCGTTGGCGAGGCCGACCTCTGGTGCGACGCCGTTGAGCAGGAGAGTGAGCAGGACGGGGCCTGCGACACCGACGAGCCAGCCCCAGATGATCCGGGCTCGGCCCAGGCGGGCACCGCGGGCCACGGGCAGGCCCCTCCCCTTGGCTGCTTCTCCATGGGTGACGATGTGGACGTCGAGGTCGGGTCCCGACTCACGGGCGACGGTGGCGCTGACGCCTGGGCCGAAGGCGTACTGCCACGTCCTGCGGCGGCTGACGCCGAGCACGATCTGGGTTGCGTTCACACCACGCGCGAAGTCGAGCAGGGCGGACGGGACGTTATCGCCTATGACGTGGTGGAACGTGCCGCCGAGGTCCTCGACCAGGGTCCGCTGGGCCGCGAGCTCCTTGGGCGAGCCGGCGGTCAGGCCGTCGCTGCGGGCGATGTAGACCGCGAGCACCTCGCCGCCGGCGCCCTTCTCGGCGAGCCGGACGGCGCGGCGGATGAGCGTACGTCCCTCGGGGCCGCCGGTGAGACCGACCACGATGCGTTCGCGGGAGCCCCAGATCTTGGAGACCCGGTGTTCGGTGCGGTACTCCTGCAAGTATTCGTCGACCCGGTCCGCCGTCCACAGCAGCGCCAACTCTCGCAGCGCGGTGAGGTTGCCGGGCCGGAAGTAATTGGAGAGGGCGGCGTCGACCTTGTCCGGCTTGTAGACGTTGCCGTGGGCCATCCGACGGCGCAGCGCCTGGGGTGACATGTCGACCAGCTCGATCTGGTCGGCGCGGCGGACCACCTCGTCGGGGACGGTCTCCCGCTGCCGTATTCCCGTGATCGACTCGACGACGTCGCCGAGCGACTCCAGGTGCTGGATGTTGACTGTGGAGACGACGTCGATGCCGGCCTGGAGCAGTTCTTCGACGTCCTGCCAGCGCTTGGCGTTGCGGGAACCTGGCACATTGGTGTGGGCGAGCTCGTCGACGAGGGCGACGGCCGGGCGGCGCTCCAGCACCGCATCGACGTCCATCTCGGTGAAGACGGTGTCGCGGTACTCGATCTCGCGGCGCTGAATCTGGTCGAGGCCGTGCAGCATTACTTCGGTGCGGGTCCGGTTGTGGTGTTCCACGAACGCAACCACACAGTCCGTGCCGCGTTCGATCCGGCGGTGCGCCTCGGAGAGCATCGCGTATGTCTTGCCGACACCGGGTGCCGCGCCGAGGTAGATCCGGAGCTTGCCGCGTCCCATGGTTCCGATCTTTGCAGTTGAGGGGCTTGTTTGCAGGTCCGTGTCCGCCGCGGCCGGCCGGACCGCGGAGCGCCTCACATCTCGAAGCGGTAGCCCATACCTGGGGCAGTGATGAGATGCCGGGGATGCGAAGGGTCTGCCTCGAGTTTGCGACGCAGCTGGGCCATATAGACACGGAGATAGTTGGCCTGCGTGCCGTAGGTGGGGCCCCAGACTTCCTGCAGCAGTTGCTTCTGACCGACGAGTCGCCCGCGATGGTGGATCAGCACTTCCAGCAGATGCCATTCGGTCGGGGTGAGGCGGACGTCGCGCCCCTCCCGCTTGACCGTCTTCGTCAGCAGGTCGACGGTGAATGCCTCGGTCGCGACGATCACCGAATCATCGGTGGCCGGCGCAGCCGCAGCTCGACGGGATGCGGCCCGAAGCCGGGCCAGCAGTTCGTCCATGCTGAAGGGCTTGGTGATGTAGTCGTCGGCGCCCGCGTCGAGCACTACGACCTTCTCGTCGGAGGTCCGTCGGGCGGAGACCACGAGGATCGGCGCCCGGCTCCAGCCGCGAAGTCCCTTGATCACGTCGATACCGTCCATGTCGGGCAGGCCCAGATCCAGCAGTACGACGTCCGGGGCGCGCGCGGCGGCCAGCCGAAGGGCCGTCCCTCCGTCGGAGGCGGCGTCCACCTCGTACTTGCGTGCCTTGAGATTGATCTCGAGAGCCCGTACGAGCTGTAGTTCGTCCTCCACCACCAGCACCCGCGTCATAGCTGTGCCGCCTTTCTGCTGTGCACGAGGAGTGTCGCGTCATGGACTGGGGAGGGAGCCGACGGCCCGGGGGTACTCCTCGGGCGCCGGCCTCCCGCCCACCGGCGTAAGACGATCACTTCTCGGTGAGTTCCTTGAGTGCGATGTTGAGCTTGAGCACGTTGACCCGGGGCTCGCCCACGAAGCCGAGGGTGCGGCCGTCGGTGTTGTCCGCGACGAGCTTCTCGACCTGCTTGACGTCGAGGTTGTTCTCCTCTGCGACACGGTGAACCTGGAGCTCGGCGTACTCCGGGGAAATGTGCGGGTCGAGACCGGAGCCGGAGGAGGTGACGGCGTCGGCCGGCACGGCCGAGGGCTCCACCTCGTATGTGGCCGTGGAGTTGTCCTTGACGATGGCGGCCTTGGCGGCGGTGACCCAGTCGATCAGGTCCTTGTTGTCGCCGGACCGGTTGGTCGCGCCGGACAGGATCAATGAGTACTGCGTGTTGACGCTGTTGCTGCCCAGCCCGTTGGAGGGACGCGGCTGGAACCACTTCAGGTCGGGACGGGCCGCCTCCTCCGCGTCGTTCGGGTCCTTCTTCGGCAGGTTGTACGTCTGGCCGATGAGTTCGGAGCCGACGACCTTGCCCCCCGACTTGATCTCGGAACCGTTGGCCTTGTCGTTGAACAGGGCCTGGCCCACCCCGGTGACAGCGAGCGGATAGAGGACGCCTGTCACGACGGTCAGGACGAGTAGAGCGCGGAGCGCCGCCCCGACCAACCGTGCGGTGCTGTTGACGGAACTGTTCATGGCGATCAGCCGATTCCGGGGATGAGGGAGATGAGCAGGTCGATGATCTTGATGCCGATGAACGGGGCGACCAGGCCGCCGAGTCCGTAGATCCCGAGGTTGCGTCGGAGCATCTTGTCGGCGCTGGTCGGCCGGTAGCGCACGCCCTTCAGGGCCAGCGGCACCAGCGCGATGATGATCAGCGCGTTGAAGACGACTGCGGAGAGGATCGCGGACTGCGGCGAGGACAGCTGCATGATGTTCAGCTTGTCCAGGCCCGGGTAGACCACCGCGAACATCGCCGGGATGATCGCGAAGTACTTCGCGACGTCGTTGGCGATCGAGAAGGTGGTCAGCGCACCGCGGGTGATCAGCAACTGCTTGCCGATCTCGACGATTTCGATGAGCTTGGTCGGGTTGGAGTCCAGGTCCACCATGTTCCCGGCCTCCTTGGCGGCCGAGGTGCCGGTGTTCATCGCCACGCCGACATCGGCCTGGGCGAGCGCGGGCGCGTCGTTCGTACCGTCACCGGTCATCGCGACGAGCTTGCCGCCCGCCTGCTCACGCTTGATGAGGGCCATCTTGTCCTCGGGAGTCGCCTCGGCGAGGAAGTCGTCGACCCCCGCCTCCTCGGCGATGGCCTTGGCCGTCAGCGGGTTGTCGCCCGTGATCATCACCGTCTTGATACCCATCCGGCGCAGCTCGTCGAACCGCTCCCGCATGCCCTCCTTGACGACGTCCTTGAGGTGAATGACACCCAGCACGCGAGCGCCCTTGTCGTCTTCGACCGCCACCAGCAGCGGCGTACCGCCCGCTTGGGAGATCTTGTTGGCCGTCCGGTCGGCGTCGACGGCAACCTGCCCGCCGCGCTCCGTGACCCAGGCGAGCACCGAACCGGTCGCGCCTTTACGGACCTTGCGGGTCTCGCCCTTCTCGGAGAGGTCCACCCCGCTCATGCGGGTCTGGGCGGTGAAGCCGACCCACTCCGCATGCTCCAGCTCGCCCTGGTGGCGCTCGCGAAGCCCGTACTTCTCCTTCGCCAGGACGACGACGGAGCGGCCTTCGGGCGTCTCGTCGGCGAGCGAGGAGAGCTGGGCGGCGTCGGCCAGTTCGGCCTCCGTCGTGCCCTTGACGGGTACGAACTCGGCGGCCTGGCGGTTGCCGAGCGTGATCGTGCCGGTCTTGTCGAGCAGCAGCGTGGAGACGTCACCGGCGGCCTCGACGGCGCGTCCCGACATGGCGAGCACATTGCGCTGGACGAGGCGGTCCATGCCCGCGATACCGATCGCGGAGAGCAGCGCACCGATCGTGGTCGGGATCAGGCAGACCAGCAGCGCGGTCAGCACGATCATCGACTGCTTGGCACCCGCGTAGATCGCGAACGGCTGCAGGGTGACGACGGCGAGCAGGAAGACGATGGTGAGGGACGCGAGCAGGATGTTCAGCGCGATCTCGTTGGGGGTCTTCTGCCGAGCAGCGCCCTCGACCAGGGCGATCATCCGGTCGATGAACGTCTCGCCGGGCTTGGTGGTGATCTTGATGACGATGCGGTCGGAGAGCACCTTCGTACCACCGGTGACCGCGCTGCGGTCGCCGCCCGACTCGCGGATGACCGGCGCCGACTCCCCCGTGATGGCGGACTCGTCGACGCTGGCGACACCCTCGACGACGTCACCGTCGCCGGGGACGATGTCGCCCGCCTCGCAGACCACCAGGTCGCCGATGCGCAGATCGGTGCCGGGCACCTGTTCCTCAGCCCTGCCGTCCTTGGACAGGCGGCGGGCGACGGTGTCGGTCTTTGCCTTGCGCAGCGTGTCGGCCTGGGCCTTGCCGCGGCCCTCGGCGACCGCCTCCGCCAGGTTGGCGAAGATCGTGGTGAGCCAGAGCCACACGGCGATCGCCCAGCCGAACCAGTCGGTCGGGTCCAGGGCGGCCAGCACGGTGGTGACCACCGAACCGACCAGCACTACGAACATCACGGGCGACTTGATCATCACACGTGGGTCGAGCTTCTTGACGGCGTCCGGGAACGACTTGAGCAGCTGCTTGGGGTCGAACAAACCCCCGCCGACGCGCCCGCTGTCGGGCTTGTGCCCGGAGGGTAGGTCCTGGTGCGGCGCACGGGTCGGAGTGATGGTGGACATGGAGCCGGGCTCCCCTTGCTTTTCTGTACGAGTGGTCATGACGCCAGCCCCTCGGCCAGCGGTCCCAGTGCCAGCGCCGGGAAGAAGGTCAGACCGGTGACGATCAGGATCGTGCCGACCAGCAGCCCGGTGAAGAGCGGCTTGTGCGTGCCGAGCGTGCCCACGGTCGCCGGGACGGGCTTCTGCTCGGCGAGCGAGCCGGCCAGCGCCAGGACGAACACCATGGGCAGGAACCGGCCCAGCAGCATCGCGAGCCCGATGGTGGTGTTGAACCACTGCGTGTCCGCGTTCAGACCGGCGAACGCCGAACCGTTGTTGTTGGCACCCGAGGTGTAGGCGTACAGGATCTCGGAGAAACCGTGCGCACCGGAGTTGGTCATCGAGTGGACCGGGGTGGGCAGGGCCATCGCCGCGGCGGTGAAACAGAGCACCAGCGCCGGGGTGATCAGGATGTAACAGGCCGCGAGCTTGATCTCACGCGTGCCGATCTTCTTGCCCAGGTACTCGGGGGTACGACCGACCATCAGACCCGCGATGAACACCGCGATGATCGCCATGATCAGCATGCCGTAGAGACCCGAACCGGTACCACCCGGAGCGATCTCACCGAGCTGCATGCCCAGCATCGTGATGCCACCACCGAAACCGGTGAACGAGGAGTGGAACGAGTTCACCGCACCCGTCGACGTCAGCGTGGTGGCCACCGCGAAGATCGACGAGCCGCCGACCCCGAACCGGGTCTCCTTGCCCTCCATCGCCCCGCCCGCGATGTCGAACGCCGGCCCGTGGTGGGCAAACTCGGTCCACATCATCAGCGCGGTGAAACCGAGCCAGATCACACCCATCGTCGCCAGGATCGCGTACCCCTGCTTGAGGGAACCCACCATCCGGCCGAAGGTGCGGGTCAACGCGAACGGAATGACCAGGATCAGGAAGATCTCAAGGAGGTTGGAGAGCCCGTTGGGGTTCTCGAACGGGTGGGCCGAGTTGGCGTTGAAATAACCACCACCGTTGGTACCCAGCTCCTTGATCGCCTCCTGGGAGGCGACCGCACCACCGTTCCACTGCTGCGACCCGCCCACGAACTGGCCGACCCCGTGGATACCGGCGAAGTTCTGGATCGCGCCGCACGCGACCAGCGCAATCGCGCCGACCACAGCGATCGGCAACAGGATCCGTACCGTGCCACGCACCAGGTCGGACCAGAAGTTGCCGAGCTCACCGGTACGCGAACGGGCGAAACCCCTCACCAACGCCACCGCGACCGCGATACCCACAGCCGCCGAGACGAAGTTCTGCACCGCGAGGCCACCGGTCTGCACGACATGGCCCATGGCCTGCTCGCCGTAGTACGACTGCCAGTTGGTGTTGGCGACGAAGGAAGCCGCCGTGTTGAACGCCTGATCCGGATCGATCGAGGCGAAGCCGAGCGAGCCGGGCAGACCGCCCTGGAACCGCTGCAGCAGATAGAGGAAGACAACACTCACCGCGGAGAACGCCAGGACCCCACGCAGATAGGCGGGCCAGCGCATCTCCGTATCGGGATCGGCACCGATGGACTTGTAGATCCACTTCTCGACGCGCAGATGCTTCTTCGAGGAATAGACGGCGGCCATGTAGTCGCCAAGGGGGCGGTACGCCAGACCCAGCGCCACCACGAGCGCGAGCAGCTGGAGCACACCAGCAAGGACGGGGCTCATATCGGGCTCAGAACCTCTCCGGGTACAAAAGGGCGAGGACGAGATAGCCCAGCAGAGCGACGGCCACGATCAGACCGACAACGTTCTCGACAGTCACAGCTTCGCCACCCCCTTGGCGACAAGAGCCACCAGCGCGAAGACCGCGATCGTGGTGACGACGAAGGCCAAGTCGGCCACCGTGTGCTCCTCAAAGAGATTCGGATTGAACGGACCTGTTGAGGAAACCCCCTCTGCGAGCGGCCACGCGCTCCGTTGACGGGGCCCTTACGGTCGTCGGTGCTCTCTTGACGGGCCTCTTACGCAGCCGTCCCCAGACCCGGAATGTGCAGGTCCTGAGTACTTCGGACGGCGGTCTGCGGTCCACCGGCCCGTCGCTTTCCGGTCACCGGTCGGGCCGATCCACCCGATGCGGCTGCGCCCCTGCTACGGGGATGTTCAGCCCCCGGCGCGTGGTCCCCGGGACCACCCGGTCACCGGGCTTCAGGACCCGCCCGTGGGGCGGGTGCCAGTCGGATCCCGGGCTGTCGAGGCGTGAGGTGCCCATTGGCCAGATGGCCGCGTCGGTCTTCTTGATCACTTCGAGCCGCCGCGCGTGGGCAGCGAGGTGCGAACCTTGACGACTCTCTGCCATGGTCGGGACACAGGGCCTCTGACGCGGAGGCTCGCGGATGCTCAGTCGCGGAACTCGGCCAGGCGTGGGCGCAGACTCAGCACGGTCAGCGCTGCGGCCGCCATCAGGGCGCCGCCGGCCGCCGGAAGGAGCCCTGCGACCGCGCCCCGCCCCTCGCGCACGGACGTGGCGAAGTGGGTCCGGTTGATCTCGGTGACCTCGTCGAGGGCGTCCATCCATGCGCCGAAGTGGGCGTTGGACTTGTTCTTGTCCCAGCTGATGCAGAACGCGACGGCCTCCCGCTCCTTGCCCTCGGCGACCAGACGGCGGATGGTGCGGTCGTCGCGCTGGTAGACGGCGTACGTCTCGACGGTCCGCTCGGCTGCGGCGCGCTCGCGAGGGAAGGTGATGTTGTCGAGTTCGCGCCGAAATTCGCCCGTGAAGCGCAGGTCGGTGGGGTCGGTGCGGTAGGCGGACCAAGTGTCCTCCAGGCCCGCGTCGTAGGTGTCGATGGTCGCGCCCTCGATTCCGTACAGTTGCTGCGACTTGTCGAGGAACGCCTGCACATAGCTGGTCCGCTCCTGCTTGACCAGGAGGTAGCGGCTTTCGTCGGCGTTCGCGTCGTAGGCGACGGCGCGGGCCCGGGACAGCGCGACGACGGAGTCGAACGCGTCGCGCCGGGCGCCGCGCAGATGCTCGGAGGACGCAGCGATTGCCTGACCGCCGACAGCGAGAGCGATGCAGGCGCAGAGCGTGGCAGCCACCAGCCCCGGATTGAGGATGCGGTGGAAGCCCCGTGCGAGATACCACTGCAGCACCGCGAGAAGGGCGAGAAGCAGCAGGGCGAGCACGACCGCGGTGATCAGTTCGGCACTGAGGCGGGAGCGTGCGGCGTCGTACTCGGCTTCGTACGCGTCGTCGTTGGCGGCGATCAACGCCTGTGACTCGGGCCAGATTTCGGCGGACAGCAGAGCGGTTGCCGAGCGGTAGTCGTCCACTGCTGCAGCCTTGCCGCCCTTGCGGCCGTCGTTCTCCAGGGCGCGGCCGATCAGCTCCTGATAGCGGGCGAAGTTCTCGGTGAGCGCCTCGACGGTGTGCTCGGCCCGCGCGTCGCCCTCTGCGGCGACGGCGAGGGTACGCAGTTCGCGGCTGACGGTGCGGCGTGCGGCGTAGAAGCCGACGGCCTTGCCGTACGGGACGTCCATCCGGTCCGCACCCGCATCACCGCTGGACAGCAAGATGTTGGCAGCCTGCGCGTCCATGTCGTTCAGGGCCAGATCGAGACCGGCGGCGCTGGTGGTTCGCGGAGCGTCGCGTCCTGTCACGGTGTCCCAGGTCGCGGAGACGGCCGGCCCTGCCGGCAGCAGAAGCAGCGCCAGCGCAGCAGTGAGCAGCAGGATCGCGGCGCGGATGAGACGCAGCCTGGCCGGAAGTGTCGCCCAATGCCGCCGCAGCCGCTTCTTCAGAGCATCGGTGCGTGGGCGACCTGGACGCTGCCCCTCTCGTGGCTGCGAGCCGGGACGCCCCGCTGGTGGTACGGCCGTCGCATGGTGTGTTCCGGCTTCGGCCCGGGCCTCCGCCTCCGGACTGTGCCCCGTACCAGCGGTGATGGTCACGCGCCCTCCAGGCTCACACCACGGGCGGTTGTCCGCCCTTCGTGCCGATCAGCCTCAACCCGGCTCGGACGCGAATTGGCCTCCCTTGACTCCGCCCTGATGCTCCGTCAGCGCATCTTGACACGGGCCTGACGCCAGATGCCGACGGCTGTCAGAGGGCCGTAAATACCCCCGGAACAGTGCGGATAAGGAAGGTGCCGGCGACTAGATTCCCTTACTGCCGCTCGAGACAGCGGACGTCAGTGGCATGACACGCACTCGGCGACGAGTATGCGGCTTCCCCGCGCCGCGTCCGCAGTTCGCCTGGTCGACGCCCGGGTGCCCCCTGGCGTCGACCAGGACCATGCGCCTGCCACTCCCTGCAGACCCCATCAGAAGGTCCTTTGTGATGCTCCCCGCCGCCCCCCAGCAGGCTCCGACAGCACATACACCCGGCGGGAGTCCTCCGGACCGGCCGCATCGGCGGCGCTCCCAGCAGGGCGGGTTCTTCGATCCCGTACAGCTGGTGAAGTCCTTCCCCGAAGCACTGCGCAAGTTGCACCCTCGGGCCCTGGTGAAGAACCCCGTGCTGTTCGTCGTCGCCGCCGGATCGGTGCTCACCACGCTCTCCGCGCTCATCCACCCGTCCGTCTTCACCTGGGTGATCAGCATCTGGCTATGGCTGACGGTGATCTTCGCGAACCTCGCGGAGGCGGTCGCAGAGGGCCGCGGCAAGGCGCAGGCCGAGTCGCTGCGCAGGGCACGCATGGACACCGTCGCCCAGCGGCTGCGCCACTGGCGGTACGGGACGGACCTGGCCCGTGCCGAGACCGAGACCGTCGCCGCCACCGACCTCCGGCTCTTCGACTTCGTCCTCGTCGAGGCGGGCGAGCTGATCCCCGCCGACGGCGATGTGGTCGACGGCATCGCGGCGGTCGACGAGTCCGCCGTCACCGGTGAATCCGCCCCCGTCATACGCGAGTCGGGCGGCGACCGCTCCGGCGTCACGGGCGGTACGACGGTGCTCTCCGACCGGCTCGTCGTACGCGTCACTTCCCGTCCCGGACACTCCTTCATGGACCGGATGATCGCCTTGGTCGAGGGCGCACGCAGGCAGAAGACCCCCAACGAGATCGCGCTCAACATCCTGCTCGCCGCGCTGACCATCGTCTTCGTCCTGGTCGTCGTCACGCTCCAGCCGATGGCCGCCTTCGCGCACGCCGCACAGTCCACGACCGTGTTGGTCGCGCTGCTCGTGACGCTCATCCCCACGACGATCGGTGCGCTGCTCTCCGCCATCGGCATCGCCGGCATGGATCGCCTGGTGCAACGCAACGTCCTGGCGATGTCCGGCAGAGCGGTCGAAGCGGCCGGAGACGTCAACACCCTGCTCCTCGACAAGACCGGCACCATCACCCTCGGCAACCGCGAGGCCATCGGCTTCGTCCCGCTGCCCGGTGTCGATGAACTGATGCTCGCGGACGCGGCCCAGCTCTCCTCCCTCTCCGACGAGACGCCGGAGGGCCGGTCCGTCGTCGTCCTGGCGAAGCAGCGGTACGGACTGCGGGCCCCGGCCGAAGGGGAGCTTGCCCACGCACAGTTCGTGGAGTTCAGCGCCCAGACCCGGATGAGTGGCATCGATATGCACTGGGACAACGGGGCCACCTGTCACATCCGCAAGGGCGCCGCGGCGCAGGTGATGAACTGGGTGGAAATCCGTGGTGGGACCGTTCCGTCCCAGGCGGTCCTGTGGTCCGACTCGATCGCCTCGAGCGGTGCTACGCCGTTGCTGGTCGCCGTCGACGACTGGGACGGACCGAGAGTGCTCGGCATCATCCACCTCAAGGATGTCGTCAAGGACGGCATCCGGGAACGCTTCGCGGAGCTGCGCCGCATGGGTATCCGCACGGTGATGATCACCGGCGACAATCCTCTGACCGCCAAGGCGATCGCCCAAGAGGCCGGCGTCGACGATTTTCTCGCCGATGCCACCCCCGAGGACAAACTCGCCCTGATCAAGCGCGAGCAGGAGGGTGGCAAGCTCGTCGCGATGACCGGTGACGGTACCAACGACGCGCCCGCGCTGGCTCAGGCGGACGTCGGCGTGGCGATGAACACCGGTACCTCGGCCGCCAAGGAGGCCGGGAACATGGTGGACCTGGACTCCAACCCGACCAAGCTCATCGAGATCGTCCAGATCGGCAAGCAACTCCTCATCACCCGGGGCGCGTTGACGACGTTCTCGATCACCAATGACGTCGCCAAGTACTTCGCGATCATCCCGGCCATGTTCACCGGCGCCTATCCCGGGCTGGAAGCCCTCAACCTCATGGGACTGCACAGTCCTACCTCCGCGATCACCTCGGCGATCATCTTCAACGCTCTGATCATCGTGGCGTTGATTCCGCTCGCCCTGCGCGGCGTGCGCTACACCCCGGCGTCGGCGCACGCCCTCCTGCGCCGCAACCTCGCGGTGTACGGCCTGGGCGGGCTGGTGCTCCCGTTCATCGGCATCAAGCTGATCGACCTGCTGATCTCCACGATCCCCGGGCTCGGCTGACCCGCATCAGAGGGGTGTCAGGAACAGCCGGGAAGTCTTGAGCCGTTGTCCGCGAGCCGGTTGGATGGTGAGCGTGAACAGCGAGTGGCTCCTTCTCGACCGGCCGCCTCATCAGGCGTCGCCTGGTCGTGTGCCCCGCTGTTCGGACACGCCGGTTTCCCTCCCCTACGCCTTCGGGGCGTAGGGGAGCACCTGACGCGTAGTCCGTAACCCCGGGGTGCCGTGACCTGGTCCGGTGCCCCTTTGTCGTATCCGTACACGCCCGGCCCCTCCGCAAGCGCGGCGGGCGGCGAAGCGTGCCCAGATCCATGGATGGACCATGTCCGACTCGAATCTTTCCTCCCGCACCGTCCTCGTTACCGGGGCCACCTCCGGCATCGGCTACGAGACGGCACGGCTGCTCGCCGAGCGCGGCGCCACCGTCCTCGTACACGGCCGCACGGCCGAAGAGGCGCAGGCAGCGACCGACAAGCTCACCTCCGCGGCCGGAGTCCCCGCCGAGCAACTGTGCCCCTTCGGAGCGGGCTTCTCCCGCCTCGAAGAGGTCGAACGGCTCGCCCACCGAGTCGTCGTCGCCACCCCGTCGAGGTGGCGCAGGCGGACGGCGTTCGGATGTATCTGCCGTTGCTGGACGGCAGCGACGAGTTGGGAGTGCTGGCACTGACCCTGGACGCCGTCGATGACGACGACCGGCGGCTGCTGCGCCCTCTGGCGAGTCTGGTCGCCGACATTCTGGTCATCAATCACGCATACGCCGACCGGTTCTTCCAGGCCCGCCGTCGCGAACCGATGAGTGTGGCCGCGGAGATGCAATGGTCCCTGCTGCCGCCGCTGACCATGTCTGTGCCACAGGTCGCTGTAGGCGGAGCGGTCGAGCCCGCGTACGACATCGCGGGCGACAGCTTCGACCACGACCTCAACGACAACATCCTGCACGCGGCGGTCATCGACGCGATGGTCCACGGCCTGGACGCCGCCACGATGGCGACCGTCGCCGTCGGCGCCTACCGGCATGCCCGACACTCCGGCATCGGCCTGGCCGAGAAGTACCGGACAGCGCCTGGGTGACGTGGCCCAGCTGCCCGCCTCTAAGCCAGCGAGGCCCTGGTGCGGGCACTTGTCACTGCCAAGCCCGCGATGGACCGTCGCCCGCCCATCCGGGGGTACCCCCGTCTCGTGTTGCCGCTTCAGAAGACCGTCGGAGAGGTGCTCAGGTGGTTCTGCGGTCGTCGCTACCGGCTCGGCGGAGTCGGTCGGCGTTGTGGGTGATGGTATCGATGCGGGCTGCAAGGTCGGGGGGCCTTGAGGTGTGCGTGGGTGTCGGCGAGGGGGTCCCTCGTGCGGCCCCTGTCCGCGGTCTCCACCGCGGACAGGAGCCTTTTGGTCAGCCGCCCGCCGTCGCTACTTCAGGCCGAAGGCGCGGATCACGGTCTGGCTCACACTGTTCCCCTTCGTGTCCCGCGCCGTCGTGCGCAGGCTCGCGAAGCGGGCCCGGGACGGCGCGTCGAGCTGCGCCTTCCAGTCGCCGCCCGACTGCCGCAGCGTCGTCCGGCGCCACGTGGCACCGTCGTCGTACGACAATTCCAGCGTCACCGCGCGGATCGCGCCCGCGCCCGCCGCTCCCTTCAGGTGCGATGGGGTGACCGTCAGCCCGGTCCGCCGGTGCGCCTTGCCGGCCAGGTTGGTGGCCACCGCGTAGTCGAGCTGCACCAGCGGCAGAGGCGTAAGAACCGTGTAGTCCGTGGTGCTGGAGGTGAACCCCCACTCGGTGCGGGTACGGATCGAGTACGGCCGGTCCGGCAGGTTCCGCTTGCCCTCCACCACCATGCGGTAGGGCAGCGCGTCCGGTGACACGCCCTCGACGGTGACAATCCGCTCGTTGACGTCCTCGCCGAGCAGTTGGTCGCCCTGGTACAGCGAGATCTTCGAGGTGTCGCTATCGGCCCAGACGACGCCGGCGTGGCCGCCGGCGTCTCCCCAGGCCGGTACAACGGAAGTGCTGATGACGTCGCCGGTCCGGAAGGGGGCCCGCCAGCTGACGCCGTCGTTGAGCAGTCGCGGGCGCTGGATGGATGAGAACCAACTCTCGCCAGTGGTGCTGCGCGGCTTGTACGAACGCGCCAGGCCTCTTTGGCCGAGGTCGCTCATGCCCGCGCCGGAGACCCAGCGGACGCCGGTGCCCGCCGTGACCCACGACGTCAGCGTGCCCTGGGTCGCGACCGGCGTGGAGTCACTGAGCATGGGGCCGTTGAAGATGGCGGACACGTCCTGCCGGTCCTCCAGGGCCTCGCCCTGCCTGGTGTCGCGGAACGACTCGTCGATCCGGGCCAGTTCGCCGGGGCCGGGCCGGTAGGACGGGTCGCGCGGGATCACCCCGTCGTGGTGGCGGACCAGGTCGTACAGGTAGCGCGGATGCGGGTGCGAGACCACCCTCAGCGTCGCCGTGCCGGTCTTTCGAAGCCGGCTGAGCAACCGTGCGCTGTCGTCGGTACCGAGCGAGGCCACTGGCAGCGGAGCGGCATCGGGCAGATCCGCCCAGGGGTCAAACTTTCCGTAGCCGTCGTTCAGGATCAGCAGCTGCCTGGCACCGGCCTTCGCCGCGGCCGCGGCCTGGTCCGGGGCGGGCACGGTGTCGCTGCGGCGGACGACCGCCACCTGGCCGCGCACCTTCAGCTTGCGGAAGTCCGCAGCCGATCCGTTGCCGGCCCACACAGCCCGGTAGCTGCCCGTGCCCTCAGGCAGCGCAGGGGACAGGCTCTGGATGACGACGCCGGCGTAGGTCTGCGAACCGGAGGAGAACGTCAGCGGCGGCTGGACCTGCCGCCAGCGGGTCGCGAAGGTATACGACCCCTTCGTCACCTTCGGCGTCGGGGTCACCCAGAGGCTGTCGTACAACCAGGACTCGGGCATGTAGCTGTCCATGAACGGGAACAGGTCGCCGTTGGTGCGGTACTGGTCCACCCGCATGAACTGGTTGGCGGTCGACTGCGGGGTGTAGGCGGCCGCCTTGCGCAGGTTCGCGGCGTCGAAGCGGACGGTGCGGTCGGCGTCGAGGTCGATCTGCGGCGCGGAGAACATGGCGAAGCCCAGCGTGTGCGTGCCGTCGATCCCGGGCACGGCGGTGTTCATCCACGCCGAGTAGGTGCTCGGGGGCAGGCGCAGGCTCAAGCGGCCCGAGGCGTCGATCTCGTACATCTTGGGCGCGGTGTTGCGCTCGACGTCCTTCAGGACGAGTGTGCCGGGCAGGGCGTCCCCGTGGCGGTCCTTCGCCGTGACGGACAGCGTGACCCGTCGCCCCTCCTTGTTCACGCCGACCGGCGTGCGGGTGAGGACCGTGCCGTCGGCGCGGGTGGCAGTGAGCCGACTGGAGTAGGCGGCATTGTCCTCCGCCGCGTCGAGGTGGGTGATCACGCCGACGGTGGCGGAGCCGCGCGCGGGCACGGTCAGCCGCGAGTCGGTGAGGGTGAACACACCTTCGGGCAGCTGGTCCTGGCTCAGGGACAGGTCCACGGTGACCGGCTCGGACCCGGTGTTCGTGTAGGTGACGTCCTTGCGGACGGTCTGGCTGGGCGTGTACGGGTAGTGGGCCTGGGCGAACGCGGACCCGGAGGCGAACAGCGTGGCCTTCACAGCGGCGGCGATGTCGAGCCGACCGCTGCCGGCATCGAAGGGGCTGAACCGCTGGGTGCTCGCGGTGGTGCTGACCAGGGCGTCCTTGAGCTGCTGCCCCGTCCAGTCCGGGTGCTTGGCGGCCAGCAGGGCCGCCGCGCCCGCGACGTGCGGTGTCGCCATCGACGTACCGCTCATCGTCTGATAGGCGCCCTCACCCTCCGCCGCGTACTGCGAGCGGGCCGCCAGCACGTTCACACCCGGGGCGGTCAGATCGGGCTTGATGGCGTTGTCGCCCACGCGGGGGCCACGGCTGGAGAAGCTCGCCAGCTGGTCCACGCCCTTCCCCGGGCCGTTCACCGCGCCGACCGTCAGCGCTGCGTCCGCCGCTCCCGGGGCGCTCACGCTGTACGCCTCCGGACCGGAGTTGCCCGCCGCGATGACGAACAGCGTTCCGGTCTCCTCGCTGAGCCGGTTCACCGCCTGGCTGAGCGGATCGGTGCCGTCAGTGGGCCCGCCTCCCAGGCTCATACTGACGACCTTGGCGTGCTGGTCCCGGGCGGCCCACTCCATGCCCGCCAGTATCCAGGAGTCCTGACCACTGCCGTCGTTGTCCAGCACCTTGCCGATGTGCAGCCCGGCGCCCGGGGCGACGCCCTTCTCCTTGCCGCCGGACGCCGCCCCGGTACCGGCGACAGTCGAGGCGACATGGGTCCCGTGGCCCTGCCGGTCGGTGACGTCCTGCCCCGGCACGAAACTCTCCGTGGCCACGATGCGGCCGGCGAAGTCCGGGTGCGTGGCGTCGATCCCGGTGTCCAGCACCGCGACGTCCACACTCTGCCCGGTGTCCCCGCCCGCCCAGACCTCGGGAGCCCCGATCTGCGCGGTGGTGTCGGAAAGCGTGGCCTTGACCTTCCCGTCCAGCCACACCTTCGCGACCCCGCCCGCCAGCGCCGCCGGCACCGACCCGGCCGAGCGCGCCCCTGTAAGCGCCCTGCGGGCACCGGTGAGGGAGGACCAGAAGTCCGCCGCCCGTGTGTGCTTCGCGGATATCGCCGCGCCCTGGATGCTGCTCAGGGCCAGGGTCCTGCTGGCGCCCTCCGGGGTCTTCATGGCCCGGGAGCGGGCCGCCGCGTCGGTGTACGTGACGATCAGCGGCAGATGGTCGCTGCGCGCGTCGTCGTAGCCGTCCGCGAGCAGCTCGGTCACGTTGAACAGGTGCTCGTCCAGTGCCCCGGACTCGATGAAGGGCAACGCCACGTCGGGATACACGTAGATGTCGTCACCGACCGACATGACGTGAGCGCCACCGGTCCTGCCCTGCGGATCGGCTACCGACGTGACCGAGTGCCTGCCACCGTTCGCGGTCACCGTGACCTTGTCACCGGTGATCAGCGTGACGGTACGCACAATCGCAGGACCGGCAGCGGCGGTTGCGGTGAGGGATGGAGGCGTCGGAGCGACGTCGGCCGACGCGGCAGGACCGGTGGCCGTCAGCACCATCAGGGCGGTGACGGCGGCCGTCAACCCGCGTCTGCGGGACGGAGACATACGCAAGGGAACCTCATGAACTAGATGGGCAGCGGTCCTTGGCAGTCAGCCATCCGTTCGCATCACTGTAAAGTCAGCGCTTTGGCACTTCTGTGCCACGTCACCAAGTGGACATGGCGCAAGTCCGCGCAATGATCTCCAAGCGGGACATGCTGCACGGCGCGAGGAGTTGTCGGTTTCCCAAGGAAGCCCAACCACGCAAGCCGGCCGCCGCTGTCTTGCGCAGTACGGCCGGGTATGCCTCAACATGCAGTTCCCTTGACCCTTTGACGAATCGTCACACCAGCCGTCTTGTCTTCGTCGACTGCCCGGCTGGACGCTGCGAGCAGGAATGATGCTCCGGATGTTCAGCCCACACGCCCGCGGCCCGCCGTCCTGGCCCTGGGCTTCTTCCCGGCAGCCGGAGTGGTGCGTCGAATCGATCGAAGATGTCGTTCTTTGCGGCGGCTCGACGGCAGCAGATCGAGGGACCCCAACTGGAGGCAACCCCGGGGCCCGTTCCTCTGGCCGCCACCACGGCTTGTATTTTCCTGATCGGTGTCACACGGGCAAGGCCAGAGGTGGAGAGCAATGATGGAAAACGACGCACCCTTGGAGTTGGTTGGACTCGATACAGAGGCGGAGGCTGTCTATCGCCATCTTCTGGTGCGTGGCGGCGGGACTGTCGACGAGATAATGGCGGCATTCGGAGTGAGCTTCGAGCACGCGTTGGCATTGCTCGAACGTCTGCACCACTCCGGGTTGGTCAGCCGTAGATCCTCGGGGGCGTTCCTCACGGTGGATCCCCGTCACGCGCTGCGGACACTGGTGGAGTCACGCGAGCGTCAGCTGGCTGCAGTGCGGGACGCGGCGGGGCCGTTGGGTGCGATCTTCGACGACGCCAGGCGGTCCAGTACGGCCGAACCCGCCACCAGGACCATCAGCGGTCCCGAGGCGGTCGGCGACTGCTACTACCGCTTGAAGCAGGCTGCCCGATCCGAGATCTGCGCCATGGACCGCCCTCCGTTCCTGCTGGCTCCGAATGGACCACTCGACGAGGCAGCGGTCCGGCGCGGGGTGCGGGTGCGTGTCGTCTACGCGGCTGCCAGTTTCGATGCTGAAGGCGGCTGGCAGGCGCTGGGCAGCCTCGTGTCGCGTGGGGAAGAAGCCAGGGTCGTACCGGCGCTGCCTATCAAATTGGCGATGGCGGACCGGTCGGCCGCGATGGTCTCGCTGAGCTTGTCAGCCGACAGCAACGAGTGTCTCTACACCGAAGCTCCCCCCTTGCTGAAAGCATTGACCGAACTCTTCGAGCATTACTGGACCACTGCGCCCTCACTGAGTGGGGGCCCCGACTCCGAGTCGTTGCCGTCACCAGCGCCGTCCGCCCAAGGCGACCGGACCCGGAAACCCACTGACGAAGAACGGAACTTGCTTGCGCTCTTTGCTGCTGGGGTCAAGGACGACGCCATTGCCCGCCAGTTCGGGGTCTCGACACGGACGCTGCGGCGGCGGATCCAAGACCTTTACACGGAACTGGGGACCACCAACCGGTTCGGAGCTGGTGTCGCAGCAGCTCGACGCAACTGGGTTTGAGCATCCCGACCCCGTTCGGACCATTGGGAATTCCCCACGAGCCGACGACTCCCTCGGCCCGGATCGCGCCGGACCATCCGATCGCATCGAGCGTCGGGCGGGCCCTTCGGGGTGGCCAAGTGCGTGCATGGCGCCCACGTTGGTGCGGCACAGAACGGCGTCCGGGGTCTGGATGGAGCCGAGCTCGGTGGGGACCGTGTCGGTTCCTTCGAGGCGCAGGGGTGAGACCGTGCCACGACGTGGGTACCTTCACCCTCCACCAACCCTCAGTAACGCCAATGGCCCTGAGCAGGGCGCAGGTCCACACCATCGCCCCCTAGGCAATCGGCGGCTCGGCCACGCCTGCATGCTTCTGGCCAGCTGGCTCAGGAAGTTGATTGGTTCAGACACCGCCTCCCCATCAAAGCCGGCCCGCAGATACGGCCACAGATCAACGATGAGCGGCTCGCCCCAGCCTTTCGTGAGCGCTGCGATCAGCGCGTCGAGGTAGGCCCGCAGGTCTGCATCGGCTTCACGCGCCGCCTGACCGTCGTCGTCACTCACAGCGGTCCGGGCTCGGGCGTAAAAGTCAGATCGCCATCTCGGGGACCTTGGAGGATTCGGTGGTGTGGTGGCTGGGGCGGGGTGCGTCGACCGCGAGGAGGGAGATCAGCGCGGAAAGGACGAGGAAGCCGACCGCCCACCAGTAGGCCGTGGAGAATCCGTGCACCAGCGCGGCGTTGGTGTTGGCCTTGCCCTGTGCGCGGGAGAGCAGGTAGGTGGCGGTGGAGCTGGCCGCGATGGTGTTCAGCAGTGCGGTGCCGACCGAACCGCCGACCTGCTGGGAGGCGCCGACCATCGCGGAGGCGACACCGGCGTACTCGGGCTGGACTCCGTGGGTACCCAGGCTCATGGAGGGCATGAAGGCGGTGCCGATGCCCAGGCCGGTGATGATCTCGGCGACGGCGAGCAGGCTGTAGGAGCTGTCTTCCCGCAGTAGGACCAGCAGGAGCACGCCGACTGCGGTGACGAGGTAGCCGCCGCTCATCAGCAGGCCGGGGCGCATCCTGCCGGTGAGCCGCGTGCCGATGACCATGGAGCCGAAGGCCTGGGCGGCAGCCAGCGGCAGGAACGCCGCACCGGTTTCGATCGGGGAGTAGCCCTTGACCAGCTGCAGGTAGTAACTGAGGAACAGGAACATGCCGAACATGCTGATCACGGCAAGGCCCACTGAGAGGTAGGCGCCGGCCCGGTTGCGTTCCGTCAGGATGTGCAGTGGCAGCAGCGGCGATGTGAGCTTGCGCTCCAGGATGACGAAGGCCAGCAGGAGGATCACGCTTGCGATGAGCATCGTGATGGTGAGGCCGGAGTCCCAGCCGCGGCTCTCTGCCTCGGCGAAGCCGAAGACCAGGGCGACCAGGCCCAAAGTCGCGAGGATCGCGCCGGGTATGTCCAGGCGGGTGCGCTTGCCCTCGATGGGGATGTCGTGGACCACAGTGATTGTGCCGATGATGCCGATGGCGGCAATCGGGATGTTGACCAGCATCGACCAGCGCCAGTTCAGGTATTGGGTGAGCACCCCGCCGAGCAGCAGGCCGAGGGCGCCGCCGGCGGTGGCGATGGCGCCGAAGATACCGAAGGCCTTGGCGCGTTCCTTGGGGTTGGTGAAGGTCAGCGAGATCAGGGCCAGTGCGGAGGGCGCCAGCAGGGCACCGAAGACGCCCTGCCCGGCGCGCGCGGTCAGGAGAATGCCCAGGTTCGTGGCGGCTCCGCCCAGTGCGGAGGCCAGGGCGAAGCCGACCAGGCCGATGGTGAAGGTCCGCTTGCGGCCCAGGAGGTCGCTCAGGCGCCCGCCGAGGATGAGCAGTCCGCCGAAGGCCAGGCCGTAGGCGGTGATGACCCACTGGCGGCCGCCCTCGGAGAAGTGCAGGGCGTCCTGGGCTGAGGGCAGCGCGATGTTCATGACCGCGCTGTCCAGGAAGACCATCAGCTGGGCGATGGATATGAACAGCAGTGCGGCCCAGCGGCGCGGATGCAGATGTGTGGATGTCGCAGACATGAAGGAAGAGGTCCTCAGCAGTTGGTTGATGTGGTGCTGGTACTGGTGCTGGGAGGGTCAGAACTCCAGGACGAGTCGGCCGCGGACACCGCCGGCCTCGAGGAGACGGTGGGCTTCGGCGGCCTGTTCCGCCGGCAGGACGCGGGCGATGCGCAAGGTGAGTTCGCCTGCTTCGGCCTGAGAGCGCAGGCGGTCCAGCCGGGCGCGGTCGTCGAGGTAGTCCGGAACGAACACCATGTAGGTGCGCAGGGATCGGCGTCGCAGATCGACGGGGCGAAGAGCGCGGGGGCCCTCGCCGAGGAACGTGACGATGACGCCGCCGTCGCGGACGGCCCCGGCCACCGCCGAGGAGCCGATGACGGCCGCGTCCACCAGTCCGTCCACGCCCTCCGGCACGGCGTCGAGAATGCGCCGGGCCACGCCGGGTCCACGCAGTACTACGAGGTCGGCCCCCATCGAACGCACGAGTTCCTCGTCCGCCGGCGACGCGTCCGCCACCACTGTGAGCCCCTCGGCCCTGGCCATCTGGATCACGAGTCCGCCGACCACTCCCGCACCACCGGTGACCGCGACGCTCTGCCCGGCGGAGAGGCCGAGCAGGTCAAGGGCCCGCCGGGCGGTCAGTCCGTTCATGGGTAGCGTCGCAGCCTCGGCATGGCTGGTTCCCTCGGGTGCGCGGGTCACCCGTTGCGCGGGCAGGGTCAGGTACTGCGCATAGGCGCCGCCGCCGGGCTCGGTCGGCATGGTCATCGCCATCACCCGGTCCCCGATGCGCAGATCGGTGACCGCGCCCGCCCCGATCTCGTCCAACACTCCGGCGGCTTCCATGCCCGGGACGTACGGGGGTGCAGGGGAGATGAGGCCGAGTGAACCGTTGCGCAGATACCTGTCGCCGGGGTTCACCGATGCGGCGTGCACCCGGACGCGCACCTGACCGGGGCCGGCGTGGGGCTCGGGCACCTCGAAGACCCGCAGGGCTTCCGGCCCCCCGAATCGGGTTACGCCTACTGTCTTCATGATCCCTCGCAATTATTGACCGTTCGTTACGGATTCGAGGCATGGGGATGCCCGGGTGGGCACGGCGTTCCCGCCGGGTCGGGCCGGTCAGGCCAGGGTTTGCGCGGCGCCTTCGGCGGATGAGCGGTCGATGGCGTCCAGGAGCTGGTGGCGCGTGTGGGCGTAGGCGAAGTCGGGGACCGTGCGGGTCCCTTCGCGCAAGTCCCGTCCCAGGTGCGTGTAGAGCGCGGCGACGTTCCTGGCCGGGCCGGTGAGGCCTGCGGGGATGTCGGTGGAGTACGCGGCGGGCACCTCGAGGGGGGAGACGGTCGTGTCCGTGCCGAAGCCGGCCTGGAGCGTGAGGTCGGTGACCTGGAGGTTGCCCCACGGGGCGGTCAGGACGAGGTCCCCGTCGGTGCCGTTGATCTCCCAGCGGAAGTTGTCGCCGCGGGAGGTGCCGCCGCGGTAGAAGACGGACGCCGCGGCGCCGCTGTCGAGGGTGCCGATGAGGGAGATCTGGTCCGGGGCGGTCACCGGGACGACGGTGTTGCCGTCGTCGGTCACGGTGACCTGCGTGCGGCCCAGAACGAGGTCGGCCGACAGGTGGCCGAACTGGCCGAGCGTGACGTTGAGCGCGTCGATGGCGTGGAGGGCGGCGCCGGACAGCGGAGTGGCACCCTGCGTCCGGTCGTACCAGTACGCATGGGCCCGGGTGGTCTCCCCGCCCCAGACCATGCCGGAGGCCACCATGCTGGTGCCCAGGACTCGGCCGATCCGGCCGTCCTCGACAAGGCGGCGCGCGTAGCGGAGTTCGGGGTGGTAGCGGCCCTGCAGGCCGATGGCGGTGCGAACCCCCGCAGCCTCGGCGCGCCGGGTCAGCTCCGTGGCCTCGGCCAGGTTCAGGGCGAGCGGCCATTCGGCGTAGACGGTCTTGCCTGCGTCGATCGCCGCCGAGATCAGCTCCCGGTGGTGGGGGACCTTGACCGCGACCACGACGACGTCGACCCCGGGATGGGCAAGGAGGTCCGCGTGGTTGTCGAAGGCGGCCTCGACCCCGAACTCCTTCCCGGCAGCGTTCGCGGATTCCTGGCGCGAGGTGCTGACGGCGCGCAGTTCGAAGTCCGGCAGTGCCTTCAGGGCGGGTATGTGGCTGATGGAGGCCCAGCCTCCCTGGCTGCCGCCGATGATGCCGACACCGATGGTGCTCATGTTTCACTCCTGCGAATAGGGGCCCTGACGGGCCCACGGGGGCGTGTCTGTCTTGTTGTTACTTCTTCGGCGCGGAGGGCGGCGTCCAATTGGGGACGTTGTCCACCCGGAACCGGGACAGCACGGTGCTGTCGATGTACCAGTGGCCGTTGATCCGCTTGTACGTGTCGTGGTACTCGCCGTAGCCGTGGAAGCCGTTCTTGTAGCTGGAGCCGGCCGGGAAGCTCACGTAGTCCTCCATCGCCCAGATTGCCGAGGCGCGGTTGCCGTGCACCTGAATCTCCGGGAGGAAGCCCTGGTGGGCGCTGGGGGCGTCGCCGAGCAGCGCCGCCGTCTTCTCGGCGAGCTCCTTGCCGCTGCTGTACTTGGCGCCGACGTCGATCGTGGGGTGAGCGGTGAAGAGCGTGGCCAGCTTCGACCACTGCTTGCTGTCGATGGACCGGAAGTAACGCGCCTTCAGCTGCCGGATGTCCTCGATGTCGGCCAGCCGCTGCACACTGGTCGCGTTCGACGCGGTACGGGAGTGCGCCGGGTCGTGCTCGCCGGACGCGGGCTGGGCGGCCCAGGCCGCCGCTCCTGCGCCGCCGCCGACCAGCAGCGTGGCCGCCGCGGCCGCGCCTGCCACGCGGGAGCGCCACACGGAGGGCTTACGGGATTCCTGTTCGTCCATGGTGTCTTCCTTTCGGCTCCGCGCCTCGTGGGCGGGCGCGGCAGGTCTTGTCCGGCCTTGAGTTCAGGCCGGCGTTGTGAGCGCCGGACGCTGATCCAAGGAGTGCCGCTGCCAGGAGGGCGATCGGGCGGCGGCCTCCAGTGAACCCTATGTGGAACGATGAGTCAAAAAAAACTTCTGTTTGCATGTCGCATATGGAAGTAAAATTTGTACCGTGCGTTCCTGATAGGCTTCGGTTCATGGCACGCATCAGGGAATTCGACACGGAGGCGGCGGTAGAGGCGGCGATGAACGCCTTCCGCCGCAGGGGCTACGAGGGAACGTCGGTTCAGGACCTGGTGAGCGCCACCGGCTTGGGCCGCGGATCGCTGTATGCCGCGTTCGGCAGCAAGGAGGGGCTGTACCTGGCGGCCATGGACAGGTACCGCGAACGGTATGCGCTACCTCTGGTCGAGCTCCTGCGCGGTGGGGCACCTGCTCGCGAGCTGCTGCGCGAGGTCCTGGTCGGGACAGTGGACACGATCGTGCGCGACGGCAGCCGGCAGGCCTGCCTGATCGTAGGCGCCACGACGGAGCGCATCGCACACGACCCCAAGGCCGCCGCGCACGTGCGCTCGACGACCGCCTCGCTGGAGGACGCACTCTGCGAGGTCATCGCGGAAGCGCAGGCGAGTGGGGAGCTGCCCGCCACCCGCGACCCCCGCGACCTGGCCCGATTCCTCCTGGTGACCATGCAGGGGCTGAAGGTGATGGGTGCCATCGATCCGGACCGGTCCTCGCTGATGGGGGCCGTCGAAGTGGCCCTGGGCGCCCTTGGCTGAACGGGCGCCGCTTGATCCACGGCACATCGCGCCCGGGCGTCTTCAGCGAAGCACCTGCGGGTCGCAGGCTGGTGGCCGCTACTCGGCCACTTGGTCGCAGAGGTGAGGATCCGAAAGGCACGGTGTGATGGCGCCCGACGCCAACGGCAGCCAGGCGATCAAGATCCCTCTCGACCGCATGCTCAGCGAGCGCACCCCTCGCGGGGCCGGCCTCTCGGGTCGGCGTGTCCACCAAACCGTTCCATGCTGAAGAACGGCCGCGCCCGCGCGATCCGCCTCATCACTCCGACGGTATCTGCGAGATAGGTCCTCGACCGCCGGCCAGGCACGCCGTTCCACCGTTTGATCGGACAGACCTGTCTGTTAGTCTTCAGGTGACGAATCCAGGGGTCCGGAGAGGGTCGAGAACTGCCATGCCTGCCACGGCCAAGCGCCTCCCGGCGCGCGAGCGCATCCTTACGACGGCGGAAGAGCTGTTCTCTGCCCATGGGCTGCGGGGCGTGGGCATCGACCGCATCATCGCCGATTCCGGCGTCGCAAAGTCCACCCTGTATGTGCACTTCCCGTCCAAGGACGAACTGGCCGCCGCCTATCTGCGGCGGACCGACGACTCCTGGCGCGGCAAGCTGCGGGCCGCCGCGCTGGCGGCCGGTGACAGTCCCCGCGATCAGCTGGTGGGTCTGTTCGACGCGGTCACCGCCTCCTACGAACGGCACGGATTTCACGGCTGCCCGTTCATCAATGCCGCCGCCGAGAGTGAGCCGGGGAGTCTCCCGCACACCGTGACCGTCGAACACAAGCGAGCGGTGCGGGCATGGGTGCGCGACCTGGCCGAGGCGGCCGGAGCTGACGACCCCGACCAGCTGGCCCTGCAGCTCACCCTGCTGGTCGACGGCGCGCTGGCGGCGGGCAAGCTCGAGCAGGACCCGGCCATGCCTGCCGCCGCCAAGGAGGCGGCACGGTTCGCGGTCAGGCGCTCCTGCCCGCCACCTGCCATCTGACCCCCTCCAGGCCCTCATGCGTCCTCTCTCAGGGGCGCATGAGGGGATTTTCGGATCCAAAGAAAACAGACCTGTCTGTTCGAAAGGAATACCATGACCACGTCCCGCCCTGCGGAGGCCGCATCCATGCGCGCGGTTGTGCTGGAGCAGTTCGGCGGCCCGCTGACCCTGAGCGAACTCGCGACCCCTGCCGCCGGGCCGGGCCAGGTGCTGGTGCGAGTAGCGGCCAGCGGCGTGAATCCGCTGGACACCAAGATCCGGGCCGGTAAGGCGGCCCACGCTCGCAGCCGACTGCCCGCCATCCTTGGAGTGGACCTGGCCGGCGTGGTCGAGGCCGTCGGTCCCGAGGTCACCGGCTTCGCCCCGGGCGACGAGGTGTACGGGCTCACCGGCGGCGTCGGCGACCTGCAGGGCTCGCTGGCCGAGTACGCGGCCGTCGACGCCCAACTACTTGCGCACAAGCCCGTCTCCTTGAGCCCGCGGGAGGCGGCGGCACTCCCACTGACCGTCATCACGGCCTGGGAGGGTCTGGTGGACCGGGCGCGGGTGAGAACCGGTCAGCGAGTCCTCGTCCACGGCGGAGCGGGCGGCATCGGGCATGTGGCCATTCAAGTCGCCCGGGCGCGGGGAGCCGAGGTCTTCGCAACCGGATCGGCCCGCAGCCTGGAGACCATCGCCCGCCTTGGAGCGACGCCGATCGACTACACCACCACCCCGGTCGAGGACTACGTCGCCCGGCACACCGGCGGTGAGGGCTTCGACATCATCTTCGACACCGTCGGCGGCGAAACGCTCGACGCCTCCTTCACCGCGGTGCGCACCTACACCGGTCATGTGGTCAGCGCCCTGGGTTGGGGCACCCACAGCATTGCCCCCCTGTCGTTCCGCGGGGCCACATACTCGGGCGTCTTCACGCTGCTGCCGATGCTGACCGGACGGGGCCGGGAGCACCACGGGGAGATTCTGCGGGAGGCGGCCGCCCTTGTTGACGCCGGGGCGCTCATGCCCATGGTCGATCCCCGGCATTTCACCCTCCATACGGCCGTCGAGGCCCACAAGGCGGTGGAGAGCGGATCCGCCGCGGGAAAGATCATCGTCGACGTCGCGGAGTGACCGTTCCTAATTCAGGCGGCGACCGGACATGTGGACGCCGATCGGACGCCCCGCGTGGCGGCGTCAACAGCCCGAACTGGCCGGGAGTTCGGCCTGGCCGGCTCGCGACGGTGCGGGATGACCAGACCGGTGCTCCGGCAGCCGCCGTCCACGATGACCGTGGCCCGGCCGACGGCGTGCTCGGTGCCGGCCTGCTCCTACTTTGCGGTCGTTGTGGTTGCCCGCCGCCGGCCGGGTGTCGGCGTCGAAGACGACCTTCACTCCCGTGGACGCTGTTGGGCGAATCGAGGACGCCGTGCGATGTCCTAGCAGCAGGGACGCACACGGCGCTCTCGTGTGTACGCGGCGAGGCGTTCGGCGAGGGCTTTGGCCTTGGTGGCCGCGTCCTGCAGGGCGCGGTCGCGGGAGGTTTCGAAGAGCGGCACCAGTTCGGCCATGGCCGGGTTGTGCGGGGCCATGGTGAGTTCCGGGACGATGAAGTCGAGGTCGAGGGCGAGCATGTCGGCGAGGGTCGCCGTCAGGTAGTTCTGCACGTACTCGTAGGGCTCCTTCGGGGTGCCGGGCGCGTAGGAGCCGCCGCGGCTGGCGACGACGGTGACCGGGGTGCCCTTGGCGGAGGGGTTCTCGCCCGAGGTGCGGCCGTGGAGGATCACGTTGTCCAGCCATGCCTTGAGGGTCGACGGGATCGAGTAGTTGTACATCGGGGCGCCGATCAGCACCGCGTCTGCCTGCTCCAGTTCCTCGATCAGCTGGAGGCGTTCAGCGAAGGCGGCGGCCTGCTCGGGCGTGTGGGCGTTCGGGTCGGCGAAGCCCGCGGTGTGTGCGGCGGCGGTGATGTGCGGGACGGGGGCGACGGAGAGGTCGCGGTAGATCACCGTGCTCTCCGGGTGCTGCTCTTCCCAGGTCTTGCGGAAGGTCTCCGTGACGGCGCGGGAGACGGAGGCTCCGCCCGGGAACACGGAGGAGTCGATGTGCAGCAAGGTGGCCATGGATTATCTCCAGTAGGGGGTGACATGACTGGGCGGGAGCCTGCGGCGGGTGCCGTGGGGCTCGTGGCCGGTGCGGTCGATGGGGCCGGCGGTCAGGCCGGCGGCCGGGGAGCGCAGGACTCCGTCGGGGTCGTAGCGCTTCCACAGGTCGGTGACGCGGGCGCCGGTCGGTCCGGGGTAGGCGCGTATGAACGTCGTCTTGTCGGGATTGCTCTCGAAGTTCACGTAGGCGCCGTCGGTGTGTGGGGCGAGGGGCGCCCAGGCGGCAGCCAGCATGGCGCGGTCGTCCGGCGGGAACGCCGAGGCGATGACGAGGGTGTTCTGATGGCGGTGTGTGAAGGCCATGGCAGAGGGGGCGGGGTCGTGGGCCGCGCCGCCGAGCGAACGCAGCTGGACCAGGACCGGGTCGGGGGCGGCCGACGCCGCGACCAGGGCGCGGGCGGCATCCGGGGTCATGTCGGTGAGCAGTCCGTTGGTCGTGCTGGAGGGCATCTGCCCGATGTTGGTGTGCAGGTGGAGCGGTGGGACCAGCTCTGTGTAGGAGACGACATGGGCCTGCTGGGCCATTACGTCACCGATGCCGAGCAGCGGTTCGATGGCGTCGCGGATGGCTGACGGGCTGTCCGAGGCCACGACAGCGGTGATGAACGCGGCGGTGGCGGCGCCCTGCGAGGACAGCATCACCGCCGTCGACAGCTCGCGCGGCGCCCGCGCCATGACGGCCTCCCAACGCCGCAGCGTCTCCCCGGCCGGGTCCACCGCCGCGATCAACTGCGCGTAACCGACGTCACGAAGCTCCATGGCCTCGATCTCGAAGGCCACCGCGATCCCGGCACCCGCGCCGGCCCCGCGCATCACCCACAGCAGGTCAGGCTCGGCATCGGCATCGGCGCGCACGGCCGATCCGTCGGGCAGGACGACCTCGACGGCGCGGATGTGGTCGACGGTGAGCCCGTACTGCCGTACGAGCCATCCGACGCCGCCCCCGGTGGCGATGCCTCCGACCCCGACGTTGCCGTGGTCGCCCGAACTGATGGCGAGCCTGTGCGGGGCGAGCGCCTGGGCGACCTGGGCCCAGCGGGCACCCGCCTCGACACGGACCAGACGGGAACCGCGGTCGAGGACGTCGACCCGGTGCAGCGCGCTCAGGTCGATGACGAGCCCGCCGTCATTGGTGCCGCTGCCGGACAGGCCGTGCCCGCCGCTACGGACGGCCACCCCAAGCCCCGTCTCCCGCGCGAGCCGCAGCGCCGCCGCGACATCGCCCGCGGACTCGGGTAGGACGACGGCGGCGGGGTGGCCCACGGTGGTGTAGGTGGAGCGGAGCAGCCGGTAGCGGCGGTCGTCGGGCATGACCAGCTTGCCGGCGAGCTCGGCCGGCACGGTGGAGAGGGTGCCGTTCATCGGCCGCTCCGGAGGGCGTCGACGCGCTCGCGCACCGCGGGCACCACCTCGGCGGCGAAGAACGCGAGCTGTTGCTCGGGGTCAGTGGCGGGCCAGAAGACGAAGGTGTCGAAGCCGAGTTCCACGGCCCACTCGGCGAGTGTGTCTGCCCACCGCCGCACATCGCCGACGAGCCCCGGTCCGTCCCTGTGGTCGCCGATCACGCCGATCACGTTGTAGACGCGCCGGAGTGCCCTCGGGTCGCGGCCTGCGTCGGCGACCGCCTCGTCGATGATCCGCTGACGCGATGGCACCTCCTGTGGCGGGACGTAGATGTTCAGCGGAGAGATCCAGCCATCGGCCAACCGGCCGGCGACGGCGAGCATCCGCGGCTTCTGGGCTCCGAGCCAGAGCTCGACGGGCTTCGGGGACACCGGTCCGGCGCGGTAACCGCCGACGGCGTGGTACTGGCTGTGCAGTCGTACGACGCCTCCGGACAGGGCCGCGCGCAGGAGCCCCAGGGACTCCTCGGCGAATGCCACCATGTCCTGTCCGCGTCGCGCCGGTCCGCCCATCGAGGCGATGGCATCGGGGATGCCGCCCCCGCCGACACCGAGCTGGATCCGTCCGTCGGTGAGCACGCTCAGCGACGCGGCGGCCTTGGCGAGCATCACCGGCGGTCGCAACTGCAGGTCGGCCACGTCGGTGAGGAAGGTGATGCGGTCGGTGGCCGCGGACAGATGCGTGATCAGGGTCCAGGCGTCGAGGTGGCCGGGCTGGTAGGGGTGGTCCTGGACG
Source organism: Streptomyces sp. NBC_00353 (assembly GCF_036108815.1). Classification (NCBI taxonomy): domain Bacteria; kingdom Bacillati; phylum Actinomycetota; class Actinomycetes; order Kitasatosporales; family Streptomycetaceae; genus Streptomyces; species Streptomyces sp. NBC_00353. Next base: position 1,779,060 of record NZ_CP107985.1, read on the forward strand.
GCGAGGTAGTCCAGGCCCGAGTCCTCCGCCGTCCGCGCGAGGCGCCGGGTTTGCGCCCAGGCCCCGGCGGAGGGATCGAGGCTCACTCCGAAGGAGAGTGGGCGTCCGTAGTCGGTCATGCGTCTACGGTGCGCCGGACCGCCCCACCGGTAAAACGGTGGGTAAGGTGCTAATCTTTTGTAAGTGAGCTCTATTCATGACGACACCTGCCCGAGCTTCGAGGGCACCCTCGAACTGATCGGACGCCGCTGGACGGGTTCGGTACTGCAGGCCGCCGACCGTGGAGCCCGGCGCTTCGGTGAGTACCGGGCGATGATCGACGGCATCTCCGACCGGCTGCTCTCCCAGCGCCTGAAGGAACTCGAGGCCGCGGGCCTCATCGAGCGCACCGTCATCCCCACTACGCCCGTACAAGTCCGCTATCAGCTGTCCCCGGACGGCCAGGCACTTGTCGACGCCCTGCTGCCGCTCGCGCAGTGGAGCATGCACCGCTCAGGGCCCCGGGGCTCGGGGCGGGTTCCGTCGTCGACGTAGCCTCCGGCTACGGAGGCGCGCGCACTCCCTCTGTCGGCTCCGAGGCGCCCAGGTCGTCGGCGAGCGCGGCTTTGGGTTCGATGCGGGAGGGGGCCCGCCTGGCCGACGAGCGTCAAGCCGATGCGCTGGTGCTCGGCACCCAGAGCACCGCTTGCACCGCCTGATCGGCTCGGTGCCCGCACGCATGGCCCGGGCCCGCCCACTTCCCTGTCATCGTGGTCCCGTGATCCGATCCGGGACAACGGCAGCCCGGCGGTGGGAGGCGAGATCCTCGTAGCGCGGCGCGCACCTGTCTGGGGCTCGCAGTACGGTGGCCATGCAGGGAAGGCGGCCACAGCCGTATCGGCTCCCGACCCGCCGGGAGGTGCCCCATGTCGATTGATCCAGAGCCGCCGGAAGAGGCAGCCGGGCACGTCACCGCCGCATTGGAGGAGAGCGGCCGACTGCCCGACAAGCAGTCCTTCGAGGAACTGAACACCCAGGTATGGCAGTTGACCGTGGATCAGCGCCTGCTGCGACGCCTGCTGGACGCGGTGGTGGCCATCAGCGCCGACATGGACCCCCGTGCCGTACTCCAGCACATCGTGGAAGCCGCCGCCGATCTCATCGCCGCCCGTTACGCCGCGCTGGGAGTGCTCGGGGACAGCGGAGACATCGTCGACCTGATCACCGTCGGGGTGGACGACGAGAAGCTCAGGGCCGCCTCCGGTCTCCCTCAAGGGCACGGTCTGCTGCGCGGCCTGATCGCCGAATGCCGGCCCTTGCGGGTCGACGAGATCGCCGCCGACCCCCGCTCGGCCGGCTTCCCGCCCGACCACCCGGTGATGACAACACTCCTGGGTGTCCCACTGACTGTCCGCGACACCCTCTACGGCACCCTCTACCTCGCGGACAAACACGACGGCACACCGTTCAGCGAGGAAGACCAGGCTCTGCTGACCGCGCTGGCCAGCGCCGCGAGCGTCAGCATCGAAAACGCCCGCCTGTACGAGCGCCTCCGACGCACCGCCGAAAACTTCCAGCGCCGCCTGCTGCCCACCCTGCCCGACCTGAGCCCCCTCGCCATCGAAGGCGCCTACCAGCCGGCCTCCGACCTCCCCCGGCTCGGCGGGGACTGGTACGACGCCCTGCTCCTGCCGGATGGCGCCACGTGCGTCGTGATCGGAGATGTCACCGGCCACGACGTCGAAGCCGCCCCCCTGATGGGCCAGATCCGCAACATGCTGCGCGCCCTCGCCTACGACCACGGCGGGCCGCCCAGCCTGATCGTATCGAGACTCGACCACGCCCTGACCATGTTCGATGATCCCCCCACGGCCACGCTGGTCTGCGGTCGCATCGAGGAGGGCCGTGACGGGTACACCCTCCGCTGGAGCAACGCCGGACACCTCCCGCCCCTGCTGATCGGCGCGGACGGTGACACCGGCTACCTCGCTCCCACCCAGCACGGCATTCCGGTGGGCATCGATCCCTCCATCCCCCGGTTCACCCACGAGCACCCGCTCCCGCCCGGCAGCACCTTGCTGTTGTTCACCGACGGGCTGGTGGAGCGCCGCAACCAGGACATCGACACGGGCCTGACCGCCCTGGCCGGCCACGCCGCCCGCCTGGCCACGACACCCCTGCCCCAGCTGTGCGCCGACCTCGTCGCAGGGCACGACCAAGCATTCGACGACGATGTTGCGTTGCTCGCCCTGCGCATACCCGACTCTCTGTCATCGGCGGCGGGAGACACATGACAATGACGTCGACTTGGAGTTCGCGCAGGTAGGCGGCGGAGGGGAGCCCTCACGCCGACTGTCTGCGCGATCTCTCAAGACCCTTTCTCAGTCGGAGGATGTGGCCACTCCGCCAGGCCATCGGGCGATGGAGTACGTTGCGTTGCCTCCTCCGGTGAGTGGTAGATCTCGTAGCTCGCCTCCAGGCCGCTGATCTCGAAGACCCTGACGATCCGGCCAGGGGTGCACGTGATGCGCAGTGAGCCACCGTGTTCACGGATGCGTTTCGTGATCGCCACGACCATGCCCAGTCCCAACGAGTCCATGAAGGGGACGAAGCACAGGTCCAGAACGAAGTGACGGTGCCCCTCGCCGAGAAGTCCGATCACTGCTTCCCGGACCATGGGAGAGGTGTGGAGGTCCAACTCGCCGTCGACCTCCACGACGGTCCAGCCGTTCACCACGTCGTAGCTCACAGTCATGCGCTCGTCCCGGACGATGTTGGTTCGCATTGCCATCCCTCTTCACGTCTTCGGACAGCCGCACACTCGCACGGCCATCAGCTCAACGCCTGGTCAGCGACTCAAGTGGCAAAGGTTCGGTCGGCCGGTCGGCCGGTCGGCCTGCCGGCCGCGTGACGCAACCAGGCTGTCGGCAGCAATCCAGGCCCGCCTCACGGCGGGTTGGACACTCGGTGGGCACAGCACGCCCTCCCTGCCGGCAAGGTCGGGGGTTTCGGCACGGTCGATCACAGCCCAGGCATCTTGATCCCGACGACCGACCCACAAAAAAGCCTGGCCGTGCCCCGACGCGACGCGGCTCAACCTCGCGGCAACCGCCTCGGCCATCAGTCGCCGACAGGCCATGGGGAAGTCGGCGTCGACGACGGTGCGCCCTGCCCCCGGCCCGACGACGGCTCGGTCACCCTGGGGGTCACTCGCGATTTCGTCACGGCTTTCTTGGCAAGCCATTCAGCGAGTACGGCAGCCTGGCTGTGGTCCACGTCCTTGGTGGCGGTCAGGAGCGTGAGCTTGTCGTGTGCGGCGAGGCCGCACAGATGCTCGGCGGCCTGCCGGTGTCCGGCATCCTTCAGTTCGGACAGGGAGCGGCGGCGAAACTCGGCGAAGCGGCTGGTCTCGTGCCCGTACCAGCGGCGCAGTTCGCTCGACGAGGCCACATCGCGCAGCCACTCGTCCAGATGTGCGTCCTGCTTGCGCATACCTCGTGGCCAGACGCGGTCGACAAGGATCCGCTCGCCGTCCTTGGGCGAGGTCTCCTCGTAGACTCTGTGGTAGGTGATCTGTTCAGCCATAACGGCACCTTCCAGATCGATCGGTCGGGCCGGCCTGAGAGATGGTGGGCGGCCGTGGTGCGCCCGCTCGGGGGCATTTCCGACTCGCTCATTTTATCGGTGACCGCCTTCGGCGGGGCTCGCCCGGAGCCGGCGGGCGACAGAAGAGGAGGCCGAGCATGCCCGGCAGCCGTACGACACCGCAGGCCCACGACTTCCCCTCGGTGATGGCCCCCCGACTGGGTTCCGTGCCCGAACTGGACGAGTCCGTGGCCACCTGCCGGGCCTGCCCACGACTGGTGGCCTGGCGGGAGGAGGCCGCACGCGTCAAGCGCAAGGCCTTCCGGGACTGGGAGTACTGGGCCAGACCCGTACCCGGCTTCGGCCCGACAGACGCCCCGCTGGCGATCATCGGACTGGCCCCGGCCGCGCACGGCGGTAATCGCACCGGCCGCATCTTCACCGGTGACCCGTCCGGCAACGCGCTCTACGCCGCCCTCTACGACCTCGGCCTGGCCTCCCAGCCGGTGGCCACGCACCGCGGCGACGGGATGAAGCTCTACGGCGTACGAATCACCATGCCGGTGCATTGCGCACCGCCCGCCAACCGCCCCACCACTACGGAGCGCGACACCTGCCGGCCATGGCTCGCCCGGGAGCTGGAACTCCTGCGCCCGACCCTGCGCGCGATCGTGGTGCTCGGCGGCTTCGCCTGGCAGGCGCTGCTCCCGGTACTCCCCACCACCGGCTGGCAGGTGCCCCGCCCACGCCCACCTTTCGGGCACGGCGCGCACGCGCAGCTCACCGACGCCCGAGGTGAACGAGTGCTGCATTTGCTCGGCGGCTACCACCCGAGCCAGCGCAACATGTCCACCCGCACACTGACCCCCGCCATGCTCCGCGACGTACTGCACCGCGGCGCCGACATCGCCGACGTGGCGGTCCGTCGGCCTCCTGGGTGACCCTCACTCTCCCCCGGGGGCCGGTCACGCGTGTGTCAAAGGCCGCGAGCCGCTGACCGTGAACGGTGGCGAGGGCATGGACGCGTTGATCGCCTGCGTGTCCGTGTCCGCCGAGGCGTCGATCCCCAGGACGAAAGCGGCCAGGAGGCCTGCATGCACGCGATCCCGGAACATCACCCGGCCAGGAACCGTTCCTAGCCAGTGCACATGAGTGAGTCTTGGACCCACTGCTGCGTGCTGGGCGCATCCCGAACGGTTTTGGATGCGCTGGTCCCCCGCTTTCTCTTCCCGCTCGGCGGCGGCCCTCCAGGGGGCCGGTCCGTGGTGGGTGGGCGGGTTCCCTCACGCCCCCGGCATGAATACTGTGCGCATGCGGAAATGGTTACTGACAGCCGTGGGCGTGAACCTGCTGCTGGGAATTCCCGGTGTCGTTCCGGTGTGGCTGCTGTCGTATTTCGCGGTGAACTGGCCGCTCGCGGCCGTCGGTTGGACACAGCGGGAACCGACGGAGAACGACGGCATGCTGCCATGGCTGCTGGTCGGCGGACCGGTAGTGGCACTGTTCGCTCTGCTCTGGTGGCTGGCCAACCGCCCTCTGTGGGGCAGGACAGCCCTGGCCCCCCGCCTGTACTGGCCGGTCATTGCCCTGATGACCCTTGTGCCGTCGATCACGCTCGTGATCGTTCTCTGAGAGAGGCATTGAAGACGTGCAGAGCGAAATAACGAGACGGACTTCTACATCGACGCAGGCCCGAACGAAGAGCGCGTGCGGAAGGTCGCTGACAAGTTCCGTGGCTGGGACGCGACGCCCGGTGAAAGCGCCGGCGCGGAAGTGAACGTTCTGTCCCCGTCCCGGCGGAGCCGCGCGGATCGCCTGGCCCGCACCCAGCGCTCGGACTGACCTGGCGCCCCACAGAAGGACGAGTCTCCTCCTCCCCATGGCCTGGAGCACCATCGGGAGGAGGATCCGGGCGTGTGCTGAGTCAGCTATCGGATGGCGGCCGTCGCGGCCGCCTGTTTGCTGTCCCGGACGTGGCGGTCGACGATCCACCGGGGCGAGGCGGCGGTGCTGTGCTCCGCGAAGCCTCACTCCTGCGGCCGAACGAGCCTCGCCGGAGGGGGCGGCGCCGGGCAGCCGACGGATGGCCGCGAGAAGAAGAGGTCGGCCGGGCGCTGAGATGCCGAACCCCCCACGGGGGCATACCGTCCATTTGGCTCGTAGTGCGCCATGGGAGGTGCTGATGTCTGCTCTCGTCGTGACCGGTTACGACGGCGCCAGAGGTAATGACCAGACCCACGCGCCCGTCAACCGCGTGAGCCTCGTCCCGATCGCGCTGCGTCCCTTCTGATGCCTGTGCCGTCCCACTGGCGGAGGCCGGGTCGCACCCGCACCAGCACTCAGCACCACGCGCCCGCCCCGTTCCCCCCACGGGCGGGTCGAGTCGACAGGCTCTCCTCCCGCGCCGTGCGGGCATTCACTCGCACGGTGGGTCGTGCCGCCTTGGTCGCCCTGCTCGGTACGGCGCTGATGCTCACCACGCTGCCGTCGGCTGCGCACGCCGGGGCACACCCGGCCGCTCCCCCTGTCCAGCGGAGTGATGCGATCTCGGGCGGTCCCATGCACACGTCCGAGGCGTGCAACGCGGATCCTGCTTCGTGCCACGACTCGAACTGGCTGTACCGGTACATCTACTCCCTCGGGATCCACCCCTTCACCAGCCCTCACGATGTGCGCAAGCAGCTCACCGGAAACTTCTGGCTGTTCTCGGTGCGCGGCGCATGTCCCACCCGGATCCATCCGAAGGACGAGTGCGACCTGCTGGGTGGAAACCCGGTCCGGGTGGAAGCCATCGAGTACAACTACCTTCAGATCGCGACCCTGCCCGGCCACGCTCTGGGTGAGGGTCTGCACATCCGCTTCACCTTCACCCGCAGTCTCGGCTTCCACTACCTGATCGTGAGTGCCTGGCAGAGGAAACCGACCGCCTGCACCGAGAAGGCACTGTGCAATGTGGCGAGTCGTGTGGGTGCCTGGGCATTGTGGCGACTCCTCTCGGAGACGCTGGCAATATCGGCCTACCTCGCATGACGCAGCCGAACGGCCGGTCCAGGCGCCGTTCACACGTCGCGGACAGGATGGGGCGCACACGGCTCCCCGGTATTCACCACTGTCCGGCTTCACCACGGCGCTTGCATCATGGTGTCCACCGGGCGGCCCTCAGCTGAGGTGCTTGGCGATCTCCCAGCTTGCCGCCAGTTCCACCTCTCCGTTGATCCGAACGTCGACCAGGACCGGGCCGTTCTCGACGGCCAGTGCTCTGTCGATCTCGCCGAGGTCGTCGGGCTTGCGTACGGTGAAGCCCTTGGCACCGAAGCTTGCCGCCAGTTTCGCGAAGTCCGGCTCCGGCATGTCGGCGTAGGACGCATTCAGCTTCTTGTGGACCAGATCGTGCTTCTCCTGGCCCACCGCGTTGTCGTTGAAGACAATCACCGTGAGCGGCAGTCTGTGGCGGACAGCCGTATGGAAATCGGCGACGTTCATCATGAACGAGGCGTCCCCGGTCGTGTGCGTGACGCGCTGTCCCGGGCGTGCGAAGCATGCTCCGATCGCGAGGGCCAAGCCCTGGCCGATGGCGCCGAAGTCCCAGCCGACTGCCCAGTTTTCCGCGCGCGGCACGGTGAGGATCTTCACGCAGACCATGGCCGCGTGACCGCCGTCGAGCACCAGGATGCGGTCGTCCTTCGGCAGTGCGTCCTCGAGGTGCCGTACCGCCCTGCGCGGATCCGTCGTGTCTCCGTCGCTGTACTGAAGGGTCATCGGCTTCCGGCCGTCCTGGAGCTTCTGTACGAGCCCGGGGTCGGGCCGGCGTGCGTCCACCGTTTCGGCGAGCCGGTCCGCCAGGGCCGCCACGGCTGTTCCGGCGTCGGCCGTCATACCGACGGCCACACGGGCGAACCAGCCGAAAGCGTCCGGCCGGTCGTCGATCTGGATGATCTTCTTCCCGTTCGCCAGGATTTTGCCGAAGTCGGTTGTCCATTCGTTCAGGCTGGCGCCGACGACCACCATCACATCACTCTCGGCGAGTGTTTCCACCGTCAGGTGGGAACCCAGCCCGCCGCTGACTCCCAGATACAGCGGATAGTCCGCGCAGAATCCGGCGGCGAGAATGGATACTCCGACCGGTGCGCCAAGACGCTCGGCCAGTCTGCGCACCTCGGACTCCGCTCCGGAGTTCTTCGCCCCGAGTCCGCAGAGAATCGTCGGGCGCCGGGCTGACGCGAGCAGCTTGACCGCTTCCTGGACATCATGTGTACGCGGCGGCTGGAGGGTGTTGGGCGCGTACATCGGCCGGTAGACCCAGCCGGGATCCGGAATCTCCGTCTGCTGGATGTCTTGGGGAAGATTGAGAATGAAGGGCCCTTTCCGCACCTTGATCTGACGGAATGCCTCCCCGAGGCAGTAGTCCACGTTGTGCACCGATTCCAGTCGGACGGTGGCCTCGGTGGTGAGTCTGGCGAGTGCCTGCTGGTCCACCATTCCCTGCGGGTTGTACGGGTCACGGAGGGAGGCGTGTCCGGCGATCAGCATCAGGGGTGTGCGGTGGAGCCGTGCGGCCACCAGTGAGGTCGTGGCATTGGTGTAGCCGGGGCCTTGGGTGACCGACGCGAGGCCGGGCTTGCCGCTGAACCGGGCGTAGCCGTCGGCCATACCGACAGCGCTGGATTCATGGTGGGCGTGGATGAATGTCGCGCCGTGCCGTTCGCCCAGGTCCACGATCAGGTCCTGGTTCGCGTCCCCCATTACGGCGAACAAGTGGTCGAGCCCTTCGGCGGCGATCGCGTCCGCGACGGCTTGGAATGCCTTCATCGGAGTTTCCCTTCGGGTTCGCTGGTCTTGAACCAACAGGCGCCGACGCTTTCGACGGAATACGGCGTTGCCGTCCTCCGCAGGCGCTTCATGGTGCGGCCGAATGGGTTCCCCGGCCATCGCAGGAGAGCCAGAGCGTAATGCACCCTCACGCCCTGGATCTCGACGACAGGGCGTGGTGAGGGCCGCGATCCCGACGCGGGTACCGATTCGGCGTAACTCCGGTGAATGACGGCCTCTCACGGCACGCGACCTCTCCTGGTGCGGGCTTTCGTCGCGCCGGACCTCGAACTGGGGGCGCACCCGGTGCTGATGTCCGCGCTGGGGATGTCGGGGTCGATCGGCGCCGGGCGCTGAATGCAGGGCCGCCGCCGCCGGCCCGAACCGCGTTCGGCCGGGGTGACACCCGCAGCAGCTTCGAGAGCCGAGGCGCCTTGATGAAGCGGCCGGCATGGTGGGTGCCGGCGACCGGCCACGGGCCCGCCTCATGGTGGTTGCGAGTCAGTGCTGGTGGTCGTGGTCGTAGCCGGGGGGGCGCTGGGCCAGTGTCCGGGCGCGGGTGGTCACCTCGTCGGCCGCCACGGCGCCGCCCCCGGCGAGCACGTCTTCCAGTGCGCCCAGCCAGTGCTGGTAGTAGTCCCAGTGCGCGTCCTCGGCGGGTGCCGCTTCCCAGCGCGCGATCCGGGCGATCAGCGCCGCCTGGAACTGTGGCCAGGTGAACACGCCTGCCTCGTACAGGGTGACGGCCATGCCGAAGGCGCGGCTCTCCCACGGCTCGGCGAACACCAGCTCGCCATTGGCGCGCGGTGGCGCAGCCGGTCCCTCGATGTCCAGCGGAGCGGTCACGGCGCCTCGATCCTGGCGACGCCGACCATCGCCTCACGGGTGATCAGCGGCACGAGCTGTTCCTCGGACAGGCCCTCGGTGCCGGCCGGCCGCTCGGGCAGTACCAGCCAGCGCACCTCGCTGCTGGAGTCGTGCACGGTGATCTGCACGTCGTCGGCGAGTTCGAGCCCCATCTCGGAAAGAACTTTGCGCGGCTCCTTGACCACCCGCGCACGGTACGCCGGGTCCTTGTACCAGCTCGGCGGCAGGCCGAGCAGCTGCCACGGGTAGCACGAGCACAGCGTGCAGACCACCACGTTGTGGCTGGTCGCGGTGTTCTCGACGACAACGACGTGCTCGGTCTGCACCCCGATGAAGCCCAACTCTTTGATGGCGGCGGTGCCGTCGTCGAGCAGCCATCGCCGATAATCGGGGTCGGTCCATGCCTTGGCGACCACCTTGGCTCCGTTGAGGGGGCCCACGTTGGTCTCATAGTTGGTGATGATCGCGTCCAGCGTGTTCGGGTCGACCAGGCCCCGCTCGGTCAGCAGCTGCTCGAGAGCCTCGGTACGCAGTGGTGCGGGAATGCGTTCAGCGGATTCGCCGGTGGTCATGCGGTCCTCTCCAGATAGCTCTCGAACATCTCGATGGTGAGTGCGAACGGTTCGGCGTCGGTACCCCACAGTTCACGCGAGTCGAATCGCACCGAGTACACGTACTGCGGGTTCTCGCCCTGGAAGTGCGCGTTCGTGTCGGGCAGGACAGAGGCCGGCTGGATGAGCGCCACCACTCCGGTGTGTCCGCGCACATAGCCCGGCAGCCTGGTGTGTCCGGTCGGCGACATGTTCTTGGCACGCACCCTCTCGCCCACCGCGAACGCCGGCGCCACGTCCACGGTGCGCAGCGAGCCCTCGGCGGTCGGCGCGTAGCCGGGCTTGGCGGGTTCGGGGATCGGCGGTTCCTCGATCTGCTCGCCGCGCAGGTTGCGGGCGCGCGCATGGATCGCGCTCGGGGCCAGGACGGCGCTCTCGGTGAGCATGAGTTCGGCGGTGTTGAGCCAGCGGCCGAAGTAGCCGTCGGCCAGGTAGGCAGTTCGGTCCAAGCGCTCCATCGCATGCCGGAACGCGTCCACGTTCAGGCCCGCCAGCTGGATCGAGAGCACTGCCAACGCGAGCGCTCGGCCCTGCCAAGGCTCCGGGAAGACCGGCTCGTCGGCGCGCGGCGGATGAGTGGGACCCCAGCCCTCGGTTCCCCCCATGTCGGCGATCCCGTCCATGGCACCACCTCTCGTAGATCTGCGGCGACAGGGACACCCTCGGCACGATCAGCGGTTGTTCAGGTCATTACGCGGACTGGCGGTTCGTCGTGCAGCCGTCGGAGCTCGCCCGCCGGCCCGGCCCTCATGGCATGGAGCCTCTGCCGGTCCGACTCGGTCGGGCGATACCACTGCACATCATGCGATATGTCACCACTCTAAGACATTTGAGGATCCTCGGCCTGTATCGCGGAACCGGAACTGTGGACACGATCCGCGCCGCACCACCTCGTACCGGCGCCCCTGCTCCACAGGCCACCGAATTGGACCTCCGCAGCGGCAATTCCCGTCCCGGCAACCTCACTGTCACCGGCATCAACCTGGTCAAGCGACGTGCTGTGACGACAACGTGGTGGCGCCGAGAACCCGGGTGCGGGCGACCAGCAGCGCGATGTCGTCCTCCGGCTTCGATGTCGTCGCCATCTCCGTGATCACCTGGGAGCAGAGGTCGTCCAGCTCCGATGGTGCTCGGCCCAACGCGGCGGCCAGCCGGTCGAGTCCGGCGTCGATGTCGGTGTTCCGCGTCTCGATGAGCCCGTCCGTGAACAGGACGATCAGGCTGCCCTCCGGCAGCTCCACCTCCACCGACTCGAACGAGCCGAGGCCGATACCGATCAGCGTGCCTGGTGGGGTGTCGGGCGTGGTGACCTGGCCGTCCGGGGAGACCAGCAGCGGTGGCGGGTGTCCGGCACGGGCGAAGGAGCACACGCGGGTGGCCGGGTCGTACACGGCGTAGACGCAGGTGGCCCCTACGATCGGCGGGGCGGGGTCGCCGGCCCGGGCGGCCTCCTCCGTCAGGTGGGTGGCCACCTCGTCGAGGTGGGCGAGCAGCTCGGCCGGCGGCTGGTCCAAGGCGGCCAGCGTGAGCACCGCCGTACGCAGACGGCCCATGGTGGCGGCCGCATTGATGCCGTGCCCGATGACATCCCCGACGACCAGGGCGATCCGCCCGCCCGGCAGGTGGATGGCGTCGAGCCAGTCTCCTCCGACGCCCTCGTGGCGGTCCGACGGCAGGTAACGCCAGCCCAGTTCCACCGCGTTGCCGCCGGACAACGCGCCGGGCAGCAGGCTCTGCTGGAGCGCGAGGGCGGCGGCCCGCTCGCGGGTGTACCGACGGGCGTTGTCCAGACTCAGTGCCGCGTGGACGGCGAGTTCCTCGGCCAGGAGCAGGTCGTCCCGCGAATACGGAGCGACGTTCTCGGTGCGGACGAACACAGCGATGCCGAGGATGGTGCCGCGCGCCATGAGGGGGACCATCATGACGGAGTGCATGCCGGTCTCGCGGATGATCCGGGCACGTTTGGGATCCCCGGCGAGCCAGCTGCCGGACGCGGTGTTCATCACGGGCTCCAGATGCGACTCGCGGTGGTGGAGCACGTACAGGAAGGGAGAGCCCGGAGGCACGAACACCGGCTCGCCCCGGGCAAAGGCGGACTCCGGCGCACCTTCGTGGATGGAGGCGAGTCCCCCCCGGCGGAACACGGGGATGCCGGAGTCCCCGGGCCTCATCCGCGCCAGCGGCTCGCCGCCGAGGGGCACCGACTCGGCCAGGTCGACCGTGGCGTAGTCGGCGAACGACGGGACGGCCAGGTCCGTGAGCTCCTGGGCGGTCGTCATCACATCCAGAGTCGTGCCGACGCACCTCGTGGCCCTGCTCAACAGCGCCATGCGCTCGCGCGTCCACCTCTGGGTGATGTCCGTCGAGATCGTGCACAGCCCGAGCGGTGTACCGTCCGCGCGCTCGAGGCGGATGAGAGTGGTCGAGAAGACGACTTCCCGGTCGGCTCCCCGGCCCCCGCCCGGGGAGACCCAGCGCGCCTCGTGGCCGGAGACCGGCTCACCGGACGCCAGAACCCCCCGCATCACCGGCTCGACCGCGGCGAGGTCGAAGCCCCGCAGCGCCCGCGTCAAGTGTCCCGGGCGACCGTCCGGGGGCAGGCCCGCCGTCCGTCTGGTCGCCTGGTTCAGCCAGACGCAACGCAGCCGTGTGTCCCAGACGGCAACCAGGAGCGGCGAGTGGTCGAGCAGCGCCCGTACGACGGGCTCGCCCGCCTTCCGCCGCGCGTCGCCGTCCGGCATGTCCGTCGCCGCCAGGAGCCAGCATCTCTCACCGTCGGCGCCGGTCAGTGCACTGATCTCCAGCTGCACCCGCAGAATGCGGCCATCGCGATGCCGGACGTCCACCACCGCACGGGGCCTGTGCTCGTGTTCGCCCGTCCGCTCCCTCCGCGCGGGGTCATGCGCCCCGGGCGGCAGACAGGATCCGCCTTCGCCCTCTTCCGCACCTTCCTGCCGGCTTGCCAGAAGGCGCGCCGCAGGCCGCCCGACGACGTCCTCGGCCCGGTGGCCGAGAAGCTGTCGCGCCCCGTCGGCCCACGCCAGGACCGTACCGTCGCCGTCGATCACCGCTACCGCGGGAGCCGGCAGACCGCCGATGCCGTGCGAGGGGGCATCCCGCTCCTGCTCGGCACCGGGTGCGACGTCGGCTGGGCGCGTCATGGCCCCTGACCTTCCATGGCCTGTTCACTGTCGGGGACGATGCGACCGCTCAGCGGGCTTTCCAGCCTCGACCCACGGCCAGGACGTCACCGGTGATGAAGGCCGCTTGGTCACCGGCCGACCAGTCCACGAGCGACGCCGGTTCCTGGGGTACTGCGATCCCGTCCGAGCAGGTGGGCTGTACGTAACTCCGCCTGGAGCCCATCCTACGCGGGGAAGCCCACACGCGACATCGCGGTGTCGACCACGTCGTCCTGGGCTGCCCGAGAACTGAGGGACACCCGCTGAACAGGCGAAAGGACCGGGGACTCATTACGTTGAAGGAGGGGCCGACGCACTCGCCGCCGACCCGAGCGCGCTTGCACGGTGCCCGGACCTCCCCGTACACGGTCGAAGGAGAGCCATGTCCCGCGACGAAAACCTTGCTGCCCAGAACACCATCGCCGAGGCCGTGAACAGCGGAAAACTGGAGGATCTCGTCAAGGTCGTCGCAACCGACTCGGTCGACCACGATCCGGCTCCCGGCCAGGTTCCGGGCCCGGCCGGATTTCAGGCAATGTTCGCCGAGATCAGGGCGGCCTTCCCTGACCTGCACGTCGATGTCGAGCATCTCGTCACCACGGACGACGAGTTGGCATTCGCCTACACCATCAGCGGAACACACCTTGGTGAACTGATGGGACACAGTCCGACCGGGAAGAAGGTGTCCTACCGGGGTATGCAGATAAGCAGGTTCGCCGACGGAAAGCTCGTGGAGCGGTGGGGCAGCAGCGACGAACTCGGCATGCTGCGCCAACTCGATCTCATCCCGTGACGGTTCGGCGCCCACTCATCGGACACGGACGATGGGCCGCGTCTCGGCCTCGGGGTGAACCGAAGGGGAGCCTGGGCAAGCACTGAGTGGACGCGTATCGAGCCGACACCGGGTGAACCGTCCCGCGCCACCGTCGCCCACTGCCGACGCATGATCGAAGGTGTCCTCGAGCGCGGCCTGTGCCCCACGATGACGCTGCACCACCTCGCCGCCCGCTCTCTGGCGGGCCAGGTCGTACAGGTGCGTTTTGTTCCAGGTCAGACCGCGATCGTCATCATGCCGGTGCGCCCGACAACCGTGCGGGTCTGCGGGTGAGGGGTTGGGCAGGGCCGGGACATCTGCGACGAGCCTCTGCCCTTGCCGACGGCCTCCATGGCCGGTGGCACATGGGCCTGTCCGGGCCGTCCATCTCTCCTCGCATGCACCTCCCTTCCGCAGTGTGTCGGCCAGTACCGTCGCTCGATGCCGCGTGCTGCTGCCGGTCGAACCTTGTTGCCTCGGTCGGACTCGCGTCGATTCCCATCTTCGGGAGTCCCCCTGGATGGCGGAGTCACTGGGGATCAACGCCTTCCTTCACGGAGAGACCTGCGGGCCCTTGCATGTTCTATGTCACGCAACATAAGTTACCGACAGGTAGCAAGATTCGGGTCAGCGCTCGTCACTGAACAGGAAGGCGAACGGCGTGATCGTTTGCTCAGCCGCTGCAGACGTGGCCGGCCACTTCGCGGCTGCTGGGGTGGTGGGCGCGCGAGCCCGCGCAGGAGCGACAGCCGTGAGCGGATGGTTCTCACCGACGGGCGGGCGCAGTTGATCGACGAGGCGGTGGTACTCGCCGGCGACTTCGTCGCCGGACCGATCGAGACCGCGACGCCGGCCGACGAAGCCGTGGAGGCAATCGACGCGTTCTTCGTGCTGTGGCGCGACCGACTCGTCGACAGCGTTCCGGGCCGGCCGCCCCATCGTGGCGGTCACAGTCGAGACCAACGATGGCGCCCCCCCATCCGGCCCGTTCCGCGGCCGCGGTCTTCGCCCGCCGGCAAGAGGCGCCGGCCGCATTGCCTCTCCGGCAGGGCCTGCCCGAGGAGCGGAGCAAGCGGCCGGCCGCTTTCATCATCGCGGCGCTCGAAGGCGCGGTGATCACGTGCCGGGTCGAGCAGAGCACCGCCCCGATGGAGGCGACCGCCGCCGAGATCCATGACCTGCCGGCCCACGCATTGCACAGCCGCCCCGATCCGGATCAGGCACCACGGCCATGACCCGTCTCCACCCCGACCCCATCCAGCTTGAAGGAGCGACCATGCCCACTCTCGACCGCCAGGACAACGTCTTCGTCCTCGACCTCGGAGACGGTGAGAACCGTTTCCACCCCGACTGGATCGCCTCCGCCAATGCCGCGCTGGACGAGGTGGAGAAGGCGGAGGGGCCGCGCGCCTTGGTGACCGCTGCGACGGGCAAGTTCTACTCCAACGGTCTGGACCTGGACTGGTTGTTCGCCAACTCCGATCAGCACCTGGACTACGTCATCTCGGTCCACGAGCTCTTCGCACGCCTGCTGTCCCTGCCGGTGATCAGCGTGGCCGCACTCCAGGGGCACACCTTCGCAGCTGGTGCGATGTTCTCCCTGGCTCACGACTTCCGCGTGATGCGCGCCGACCGAGGCTACTGGTGCCTGCCCGAGGCCGAGATCAACATTCCCTTCACCCCGGGCATGTCCGCCCTGATCCAGGCCCGGCTGGCCCCGCAGACCGCGCATGAGGCCATGGTGACCGCCCGTCGCTTCGGCGGCCACGACGCCGCGGCCGCCGGCATCGTCGACCGCGCGGTGGACGAGGACGCCGTCCGCTCCGCCGCCATCGAGATCGCCCAGGCGCAGGCGAGCAAGGCCGGCGACACCCTCGGCACCATCAAGGCCCGCATGTACGCCCCCGCCCTCGCCGCTCTGCACGAGAAGGGCAACCCGCTCGGCTGACACCGCAGCAGGCGACCGAGGATGCCGGACACCCGGGCAAGGGTGTCCGGCCCGAAGCACCGCACCGCCGAAGCCGGGCGCGCCGCACACTGCGCGCCCGCGGCACCCGCTGCTCCGCCCTCGCCCTCGCCCAGGAGAAGCTGGTCAGAGGCCTCCCGGAAGCGTCAGACGAGAGCCCGACCCTATGACCCTGGCCCGTCACCACAGTGTGGCGATTTGCCTGATAGCGTAAAAATGTCGGAGTTGAACCTGCGACACTCAACCGTGCCGCCTGCACGACGGGAACAGGAATGACCGGTGGACCCGAACCCATCAGCGATGCCGCCCGCGAGGCGCTCGAGCGAGAGCTCGCCGACCTGCGTGCCGAACGCGAAACAGTCGCCGCCACCTTGCGAGGCGGTGAACGGGTGGGCGACAGGGCCGACGAAGCCGACGAGTTGCAACGCGGCACGGAACTGGACCGCCTGGGCACCCGAATCGCCGAGATCAACGGGCGGCTTCGCGAGGCGGCCGTTGCGGGGCCTCCCCGCACCGACAAGGTCGGCGTGGGCAGCACCGTGACGGTACGGTTCGCGGACGCCGACGCCACGGAGACAACCGTACAGATCGGCGAGGTCGCCGAGGCACTGGACCGGACCTTGGTCACCGCCGACAGCCCGCTCGGCCGCGCGCTGCTCGGCCGTCGCGTCGGCGACACCGTCAATTACGAGACACCCGAGGGGCGGTCGACCGCGGTCGTGTTGTCCCTCGGCGACGAGGACAACGGGTCATAGAGGAACGTGCAGCGCCGACCGGTGCAGCCCGTGCGGGAAGAAGAGGCTCGGCCCCGGGCATACCGTCCTGATGGCGCGGGCCCTCGCACTGCCGATCACGAAGTCGCCCACACCGTACGCGACCGCTCTCGCATCAGCCCGTGACGATTCCGGCGACGAGGTTGATGGTGGTGGCCAGGATGCTGGCGCCGAAGACGTAGGACAGCAGGCAGTGTCGGAGGGCGACCGCGCGGATCGTGGAACTGGAGACGTCGGTGTCGGAGACCTGATACGTCATTCCGAGGTTGTAGCTGAAATAGAGGAAGTCGCTGTAGTGCGGCGGGTCCTCGGAATTGAAGTCGATCCCGCCTTCGGGAGTCAGGTAATAAAGGTACGCGTACCGGGTGGCGTACATCAGGTGGAGTGCCGCCCAGGCCATGAACACGCCACAGAGTGCCGTCGCGGCCGCGGCGTGGCTCAGGTCCGACTTGCCGACCAGAAGCAGCATCACGATGCCGACCAGCCCGCACAAGGCGGACGCGACGACGACGAGTTCCTCGGTGACGGGCCGGAACTCCTCGCTCCGGAGGTTGCGATGGGTGGTGGCGGCGTCCATGGGCCACAGGACGATCCACCCTGCGACGACGAAGCTCGTCTCCGCCGCGGCGATACCGGCGAGAATTCCCAGCGGCGTGTTGGTCAGTACACCGACGACCGAGCCGATCAACGCTCCGACGACCGCCGCACCGGCGAGTCGAGGAACGGCGGAAAGCGCCAAGCAGCGGTTCATGGGCCTCAACAATGACTACCTCGGCAGCTCGGTGAAGGGTTTCAGGCTTCGAGTACGACCACGGCCTCGTCCGTATACGTCAGCGTCTCGGGGAAGCACAACTCGATGCGCTCGCGTCGTACCCCGTGCAACCGATTGCCACGTCCTGGCCGAGGGGCAGCTCGAGGTCGCCGCCACGGGTGAACAGGACGATGCCACCGTTGAGGACCGGCGTCCAGATCGGGGAGCCGTCCAGCACCGGCCCTGATGAGCCGCGATCGGGTGACCACGGTCGGAGGAACGTCGAGTGGCGTGCGTTGATCAGCGGACATAGCCTGCCCGAAAGTGCCGTTTTGTCACCCATGCCCAAATGGTGGAAGGGCCGAGAGTCTTGAGTACCAATAGTGATGAGCAGGAACGCCTGGAGCCCAACGTGGGACCCACCCCCGAGGGGAATCCGGAGTTTCGTCCTTACCACCACCCCGCTGCGGGCTGGGGCGCAGCCAAGAGCGTGAGCCGTTTCCTGGTACGCGAGGGCGCGCTGGTGGACGGCCCACGGGCGATCATGCGGATGAACCATGAGAACACCGGGTTCGACTGCCCCGGATGCGCGTGGCCGGACGACACCAAGGGGCTGCACCTGGACATCTGCGAGAACGGAATCAAGCACGTCACCTGGGAGATGACCAGCAAGCGGGTCGGACGCGAGTTCTTCGCCGCCCACTCGGTGACCGAGCTGTCCGGGTGGAGCGACTACGACCTCGAGAACCAGGGCCGGTTGACCGAACCGATGGTCTACGACCCCGATTCGGACCACTACGTCCCGATCAGCTGGAAGGACGCGTTCGAGGTGGTCGGCCGTGCTCTGCGCGAGCTGGACAACCCGAATCAGGCATCGTTCTACACCTCCGGCCGGCTCGGCAACGAGGCCACCTTCCTTTACCAGTTGATGGCCCGTGAACTGGGCACGAACAACCTGCCGGACTGCTCCAACATGTGTCACGAGGCCAGCGGTCGTGCACTCTATGCGTCCCTGGGCACTGGCAAGGGGACCGTCGACCTCCAGGACTGGGAGACCGCCGACGCGCTGTTCATCCTGGGAGTCAACGCCGCATCCAACGCGCCCCGAATGCTCACGGCCCTCGCCGAGGCCTACCACCGCGGCGCGCAGATCGTGCACATCAATCCGCTCGTCGAGGCGGCGGCCACACGCACCATCGTCCCGCACGACTTCACGGACATGGCCCTCTTCAAGACGACCCGCACCAGCACGCTGAACCTGCAGCCCCGCATCGGCGGCGACATGGCCCTGCTGCGCGGCATGGCCAAGGCGATCCTGGAGCAGTCCGAATCCGACCCCAAGGCTCTGGACCGGGAGTTCATCGACCGCCACACCGCCGGCTTCGAGGAATACCGCGCGCTGTGCGAGGCCACCTCGTGGGAGGAGATCGAGAGCCAGTCCGGGCTGAGCCGCGCCGACGTCCTCAAGGCGGCGCACGTGTACGGCGAGGCCGACCGAAGCATCGTCAGCTGGTGCCTGGGCATCAGCCAGCACGAGCACGGCGTCGACACCGTCCGGGAGATCGTCAATCTGCTTCTGCTCCGCGGCAATCTGGGACGGGAAGGCGCGGGCCCCTCCCCCGTACGAGGGCACAGCAACGTCCAGGGCAACCGCACCTGCGGCATCGACCACCGCCCCGACGACGAGTTCCTGGACCGCCTCGCCGAGGTCTGCGACATCGAGCCGCCCCGTGAGCACGGTCTGGACACCGTCCACACGGTCAAGGCGATGCAGAGCGGCGATGTGAAGGTGTTCGTCGGCATGGGCGGCAACTTCGCCCTCGCGGCGCCCGACACCCCGTACACCTACGCGGCGCTGCGCAACTGCGACCTCACCGTCCAGGTGAGCACCAAGCTGAACCGCAGCCATGTCGTCCACGGCCGCCAGGCCCTCATCCTGCCGTGTCTCGGCCGTACCGAGAAGGACCATCAGCGCAAGGGCATCCAGAGCACGTCCGTCGAGGACTCGATGAGCATGGTCCACCTCTCGATCGGGATGAAGCGCCCCGCCTCCTCGCACCTGCTGTCCGAGCCGGCCATCATCGCCGGTATGGCCCGGGCCGCCCTGCCCGACAGCACGACGCCCTGGGACTGGTACATCGAGGACTACGACCGCATCCGGGACACCATGTCTCAAGTCCTCGACGGCTTCGAGGACTTCAACCGCCGCGTGCGCCTGCCCCTCGGCTTCCGCATCAAGCAGCCCGCCCGTGAACTGGTCTTCCTCACCCCGTCCGGACGCGCCGAGTTCTCCACCGCCGTCCTGCCCGACGTCGTCCCCGCCCCCGGCACCCTGGCCCTGGGCACCATGCGGTCCCACGACCAGTGGAACACCACCATCTACTCCGACAACGACCGCTACCGCGGCATCAAGAACCTGCGCACGCTCGTCTTCATGAACCGAGGCGACATGCGCGAGCGCGGTATCGCCGACCTCGGCCGGGTCGACATCACGAGCACCGCGAAGGACGGCAGTCAGCGGTCCCTCAGCGGCTACCTCGCCATCCCCTACAACATCCCCCGCGGCTGCGCGGCCGGCTACATGCCCGAGATGAACGTGCTGTGCGCGCTCAGCGACTACAGCACCCAGAGTGACCAGCCGATCATGAAGCACGTCAAGGTCACCATCGGCCCCGCCGCCTGAGCGGGGAGCGCGCAGGGCGGAGCTCCACGTGGCATCACCGCCACCGGACGAGGCGCTCCAGAAGGAGGTAGGCACGCTGCTCCGCGGCGGCGAATTCGGTGGGATCGATCTCCGCCGGCCAGAGCTCGCCCGCCGCGGCGTCGTCGGCCTCACGCAACTCCACCACGGCTGCTGCCAGGTGCGTCTGAACGATCGGGAACGACCGCTCCAAGCGGTCGTCCAACGTATGCTCCGCACGCTCGGACGCCTCCATGCATGCGGCCAACGCGCGCTCTGCCCGGACCGCGGCATGGTCATGGACCACCAAGAGCGCACAGCCCAGCCCGATGACGATCCCGAGGACGCTGCTCAGCGCCCGGTCCTGGACGAGGGCTCCGGCAGGTGAGGGAGAGGCCAGGTCGCTCAGCAGTAGCGCCAGCGGCGTGAGGAAGACGACGCCGAGACCGTAGTTGCGGGCCACGACGTACTCCAGCATGAACTCCAGAAGAACGATCACGAGGACGAGCACCACGGGATCGGGGCGCGCCGCCAGCACGCCGAGAGCGAGCATCAGTCCGGCAACTGTGCCCAAGGTGCGCTGGACGGCGCGCTGTGCCGCCGTACGGACGTTGATCGAGTGCAGCACCGCGGCGGCGGAGATCGCCGCCCAGTAGCCGTGGCCGAGGCCCAGAAGAAGGGCCGTCCCTCCCGCCAGCCCGGTGCCGAGGACCATCCGCAGGGCGGGAATGAGCAGGATCGACGCGTGACCCGGGGCGCCGTGGCGCTGCCCCGTCACCAGTTCCGCAGCGCGCAGTTCGGCGGCGCGCGGGGTGGTGGGATCGGCCGGGACCGGCTCGGGGCCGGTCACGGGGACCATGCCGGCCTGGGCGACCACGGACGGGCGCGACAGCTCGGGCAGCAATTGCGGAACGCGGTGGCGACGGCTGACGAGCAGGCGAACCTGACCGCGCAGGTGCTGCGCCAGGCCGGTCGGGTCATCGGGTGGCCGTCGGGCGGAACCGATCAGCAGCGACCAGGAGAGGTCGGTCAGACGCACGCACGTTCCGCCCCGGCCGCCCCACTCGGCGGCTGTCGGAGGCATGACGCCAAGTGTCTGATAGGCCTGCAGAACAGCAGCTGTCGCCCGGTGCCGGACGAGCCCGCTTCCGTCCCCTGCGCCGGTCGCCTCCAACAGCTCCGCGAGCTCGCGCAGCGCCGCGGCCACGGCGAGACGCTGCGGACGATCCGGGTGCACGAACCAGCCCGACACAGCCAGCACCCAGGCCACGGCCGAACCCAATGCGGCCAGCGCGGTCTGGGGAAGGATGTCGGCCGGGGCCGGCGAACCGTTGGCCGCTACGGCGAACGAGAAGAGCAGCAACACCGCGCCCAGCCCGCTCAGACGTGCCGCGTCACAGGCGAACTTCGCCGCGCCGGCCACCACGGCCATGGCCGCGACCACCACTGCGGCACCTGCTCCCCCGTCCCGGGGATGGGCCCACGCCGCGAGAGCCGAACCGCAGCCCACGCACGCCGTCATGGCTGCCGCGACCAGTGCGAGGACACGGGCACGACGCGCGTAAGGCAGGTTGCGGCCGAACGTGGTGGTGAAGGAGCCCAGCATGGCGTAGACAGCCTGATCGGCCCGACCGGCCAGTGCCATCGGCAGCGCCGGCAACGCCATGGCCAGCGCGGCACGCAGAGCGAAGGAAAGGGCACCGTCCACGCTCTGCAGGGCGAGCGCGCCACGCGGGGAGAGCGCGCGCCCCACACGGGCTGCCGAAGGCCGCCGACCGCTCCTGATCACAGCAGGGAGCAGAAGACGGAAACGGCGCATATGCGGTATATATCACCTGCTTCTGCCGCCGGGCGCGTCATCGATCACCGAACCCACCGGTGCGCCAGGGTTCCGTACCGGTGGCACGTTGGCGCTCAGCATGCGCCGACCCACTCCTCGTCACCGTCCGAGAAGATCTGGCGCGGTCCCGGGCGGGGTCGAGCGATCGGTCGGCGCCGCGGGTGTGCCTGCCTCGAGCTGTGAGGCAGGCACACCCCTCGTCGGGCGCGGTGCTACGCGGCGGAGGAGGGAACCTGCTTCATCTCGTCGACGGCCTGTCGCGCGGTGATGGCCGAGGTGTAGAGGATGGTGCCGGGCTTGATCTTGCCGGAGTCGCCGCCGTGGGGACGGACCTGGATGGTGCGCTCGCCCAGGTAGGTGTAGCTCTTGGCGTCGAAGATCCACTCGGTGCGGGCGCCGGAGGTTTCGTCGAGCCGTGCAACGGCCACGCCGTGGCGGCCGGCCGCGTCCACGGCGTCCTTGACCAGGACCACGCCGGGGATCTTGGTCGCGGTCTTGAACAGGGCGACGTTGAGGTCGGCGGGGGGCATGGACTCGTTGAGGAGGTCCCCGATAGTCGTGAAGGCCTGCTGGTCGGGACTGTTGCCCTGTCCCTTGGTCTCCTTGTAGATCTTCGCCAGGAGCGTGTCGGGGTCGGTGGTCAGGGTGGCGAGATAGTCGTAGGACGGGCCGCCCAGCCGCGCGGGTTCGATCTCGCCCTTCTCGTTGATGTGGTCGATGGTCCCGCCGCCGGGCGGGAAGACGGCCGGGTCGATGAGCCAGCCCTTCGCACCGTCGGTCGAGCGCCAGGCCTGCCGGCGGTGGATCCCGTCGCTGACCACCGTGGTCTTGTCGTCGACCGTCTTCTCGTAGGTGGTGCCGACCTGGCTCTCGATGTAGATGTACTGCCCCGCACGCACGGTGGGCGCAGGCTTCTTCGCCGCGGCCAGCGAGATCTGGTTGAGCAGCTGTGGGACACCCTGGGCGGTTCCCGCACCGACCTGCGCAGTGAGCGCCGGCCCCGCGACGAGGGACCTGTTGCCACTGCTGGAGCCGGTGAGGGTGAGCACACCGGCAGCGATCACCGCCAGCGAGCAGGCGGCGGCCGGGATGACGATCAGGGGCCGCATGAACCCGCGTCGTCGCGCGGGCGCCGTAGGAGCGGGTGCGGTGGCCGGGGCGGCCGACTGGGTGTCCTGGTCGATGAAGTTCATCAGTTCTTCCCTGTGGAAGGCGTGGCGGCCCGCGGGAAAGTCGGCTTCGTCGAGGGAGACCAGACGCGCGGTCTCCTGCCATTCATCAGGCGTAAGACGGGACTGGCTCATGTTCACCGGGTTCCTTCCTGGACGGGCCGGGCCGCGATGTTGCGGTCTCCTCTTACCTGTCGATCCACAGGCTGGGGTTCCCGGAAATCTGCCTGCATTTCCGTATCCGCGAGTTTGCGCAGCTTGGTCCGGGCCCGTGAGAGACGGGAGCGGACCGTTCCCACAGGCACACCCAGGACCTGGGCAGTGGTGGCGTAGTCCAGGCCCTGCCACAGGCACAGGCTGAGCACTTCGCGCTCGGCGCGCCGCAACCCGGCCAGAGCGGTGGCGGTGGCGGCCAGGCGCCGGCGGTCGTCGATCCGGCCGGCGACCTCGTCGGCGTGATCGGCCACAGCGGTCTCGGCTCGGGCGGCGGCGAGAGCGGCCGCCTTGAAGCGACGGTTGCTGCGCGACTGGGCACGGACCAGGTTGGTGGCGATGCCCAGGAGCCAGGGGCGCAGGGTGCCGCCGTCGGCGTCGACCCGCTGATGGCCCCGCCACGCCTCCATAAACGTCGCGGACACCACGTCCTCGGCCGCTGCCCAGTCCGCGGTCAGCCGAAAGGCGTGGTTGTAGAGGATTCGCGCGTACTCGTCGAAGAGTTCCGCGAAGGCCTGCGGATCCCCTGCGCGAATACGGGCTCGCATAGTTGTCGTCACATCAGTCAGCTGTCGATTTCGAGCACGGGGTTCCCGAGACGTGAGTCACAGTCGCACGACCAGGTGACTGGCAGGCCAATGTCCTGAACCCGGGTCGGTGTCGAGCTTACCTACCCTCTACCTCACCGGTTGGCCGCTGATCAGCGAAAACGCGCGGCTCATATATCGGCGAAGCCCCGTCCCAGGCGTTCTGCACCGATGCCGTCGAAGCCGGGCCGGTCCGTGGCTCGATGGCACCGAAGCTGCTCCACGCACCCCGATTCGCACGGTCAGAGGCTGGAGGCACACTGCCACCATGACCATCTCCTCACCTCACATGCCGGGTCCGGCCAGTCGCCCACTCGCCTGGGTCGGGTCGGTGGGCGGCCCGCTGGTGGTCGTACCCGTTTCTGCACTGGCCCGGTGGGGCGGCTGCACGGCCGGCGGGATGGTCAACAGTGACGCGGGCACCCCTGACGACTACGACCGTGCCTGCGCGGTCGAGGATCTGGCGGGTGTGATTGTGATGGGCGAGGACTGCGCGCAGGCACTGGTTCTGGCAGATGAGCCGGCTCGAAGTTGCTATCTCCCGGAGCACCGGGCCTTCCTTCGCCGGCTGGCCGCCGACTCCGAGTCCGACCTGCTGGCCGCGGCCGAGGCCGTCCTCGTCGATCCCGGCACGGCATGGGAGGGGTGCGGCACCTGGAGGACGGACGGTCAGGCGGTGCTGATGGACTCCGCCGATGCCGGAGCCGACCTGGGTGTCGAGTACCCCGACGAGGGCGGGCTGCCGGAACAGGCCCCCGTTCCGGTACCGGCCGGCTTCTGGAACGTCCGCGCCGCCCACATCTCCGGAGACGAAGACACCTGGGTCGGACTGGTCCAACTGCTTCCGGCACCTGCCGAGAATCCCGGTGGCGGGAACGCGGAGAAGTGGAGCGCTGGCTGATCGCAGCTGACGGGCGAGTCGGCGAAGCGGTTCGGGAACGAGACGATTCGGGTCACCCCGGACGGCGAGGAGTGACCTGTCGTCTATGGACTTGAGAAGGTCAGTGCCTCCTCCAGTTTCGCGAGCGTCGCGGCGTGACCGAAGAGTCCCGGCATACCGCCCGAGTGCAGGAAGATCGTGCGTTGGCCGGGCACCACGTCTCCTTCCTCGATCGCCGCGATCAGGCCGGCCATCGCACGTCCCGTGTAGATCGGGTCGAGCACGATGCCTTCGGTGCGGGCGGTCAGGGTCAGGGCGGCCATGGCCGCTTCGGTCAATGTGCTGTAGCCGTCGCCGACCTGATCGAGCCGCAGGCTCAGCGTCTCCGGCGCGCAGTGTGTGCCGGTCAGGCCGGAGGCGAGTTCGGACACGGTCCGGGCAGGATCGGTTACGGCACCGCAATGGACGCCGAGCACGCGTGCGGACCCGAGCGGATCGAGGAGGCCGGCCATGGTTCCACCGGAGCCGACCGCGACGACGACGGTCGCCAGGTCTGGGGCCTGGGCGAGGAGTTCACGCCCGCACTCGGCGTAACCGCGAGCGCCCAGGACGCTGGAACCACCGAAGGGGATCAGCGCCGGGACGACGCCCCGCTGCCGCAGCTGCTCTGCCACATGCTCAGCAGTGGAGTCGAGCGCCGCGTCGTCGACATCACCGGCCCACACGACCGTGGCGCCGAAGAGACCGTCGAGTGCGAGGTTGCCGGACGTCGACGATCCCGGTTCGCCGGCTAGGACGAGGACGACGTCGAGCCCCAGCCGGGCGCCGGCAGCGGCGGTCAGACGCGCGTGGTTGCTCTGTGGCGCACCCGTGGTTACGAGAGCCGTGGCGCCATCGGCGAGCGCTGCACCGCAGGTCCACTCGAGTTTGCGCACCTTGTTGCCGCCGCCGCCCAGGCCGGTGAGGTCGTCACGTTTGACCCACAGATCGTCCGCGCCGAGGCCGATTGCCCGGGCGAGGCGTGGCATGGGCTCGAGCGGGGTTGGCCAGGTCCCGAACACTGCTCGGTGCGAGGTAGGGCTGTCCGAGGTCATCGCCACCGCTTTCCGTCTGAGCTGCCGTGCGGGTGTCCGCGGATCATGCTCCCACGGCGGAAACCGCGCCGAGGTCGGACGTGTTCGACATCGCAGAACGTGGCTACAGCTCACGCACGCAGTGATCACGGCAGCGCGGCCACCAGGCCATATGTGAGACGACCGCACTTGTGCGCCGAGTCGCCGGAGTCGAGAGCGAGCCGGCCGCAGGGCGAACGAGCCTCCGTCGAACATTCAGAACCCGGAGCGGGGGAGCCGACGATCCGGCGGATCTTCGAGGATCGGCCCGGGGCGTCCGGTGCAGCGACGTGGGCGATCCGCCGGACGGGCCTGCACCCGCGCCGGGTGACGTAGCCCCTGTCCCAGCGCGACGGCGCCGCACCGCATGGCGGCCGTGCGATGCTGGTCCGGTGACGCTACCGGACCTGGTTCGGCTCCGCCGGACCCGCGACATGATGGACCGCGACTACGCGGAGCCGCTCGATGTCCCCGCGCTGGCACGCGCAGCCCACATGTCGCCCGGCCATTTCTCCCGCAGCTTCCGCGCCGCGTTCGGGGAGACGCCGTACAGCTACCTGATGACCCGCAGGATCGAGCGGGCCAAGGCCCTGCTGCGGCGCGGCGACCTGTCGGTGACGGAGGTCTGCTTCGCGGTCGGGTGCACGTCGCTGGGGTCGTTCAGCTCGCGGTTCACCGAGCTGGTGGGCGAGAGCCCGAGCGCGTACCGGGCACGCCGGCACGAACAGGGCGCGGCCGTCCCGGCCTGCATCGCCAAGATCTTCACCCGACCGATCAGGAACGCAGAACCGATCGGGGACGGAGAAGCGAGGCACACGGCCCGCCCGTAACGTGATGTTGATGACCGCTGCGCCATCACGGGCTTGAATGAATGGGGTGCAGTCGGGCCGCCGGCCTGCGGTGATATCGATCGGCAGAGGGCGGCACGATCTCACGCCATGACACACTCGTCCGCTCCCGGCGCAAGACGCCGTTGATCACTTGCCGTGATCACGCCACCGGCGCCGCAACGCCCGTCACTCAACGGCAGAGCCGGTTCCAGCCGGTCCCACGTCCAGCTGTTCGCGAGGTCGAAGCCGACGGGCCGGTCAGTGGACTCAGGTGAGCTGCTTGATCACGATGGGGCGACGGAGTCCCCGGTTGCCTTACCGATGGCCGCGATCACGTCCGCACGCCTGGGCTGCCCGGACGCCCTGCCGACAACGCGGCCGGTCGGGTCGAGGACCAACACGGTCGGCGTGCGCAGAATCTCCAGCCGTCTCACCAGCTCCAGCCGGGCCTCCGCGTCGATCTCCACATGCGCCGCTCCCGGCACCGCCCCGGCAACCTCGGCCAGCATTCGCCGCGTCGCCCGGCATGGCTGGCAGACAGCGGTGGAGAACTGAAGCAGCGTCACCCGCTCCCCCAGCTCGGTTCCGATCTCCGCCGCCGACAGGCGCACCACACCATCCGTGGGCCGCAACCGGAGCCTGCCGCTGCGCGCCGCCTGCACCACCCCGAAGATGCTCGCCAGAACGAGCACCGCGACACACACCACCAACCCGGTCATACGACCAGTCTGCACCACCGCCTCGAACCCCGAGCCCCAACTGGCCATCGACCGCTCGGTATCGCGCCGCTACCATGACGGCCATGGACTCCGCTCTCCGGCCGCTGCGGCTGACCACTCGTCGTGTGGTCGACCTCTGCCGGGTCACGGCCTGCCGCTGTCGCTGACACCTGCGCCGACCCGATCGCCGTCCTCCCCTTGTCCCGGAGTCCCCCTCATGCAGATCGACCCGCGAGGCACCCGCTTTGCTGCCGCGCTCACCACACTTGTCCTCTGCGCAGTACTGATCACCGGCAGCGGCGCCCTGCTGGCCGTGCAGACCGCGATCTTCGCGCTCGGTGTTTTCACCGGCCTGCAGTACTCCCCGTACGGTTGGCTGTATCGGGTTGCAATTCGGCCCGGACTCGCCCCGCCGCGCGAGCTGGAGGATGCCCGTCCGCCCCGCTTCGCCCAGGGCGTGGGCTTCAGCTTCGGCCTGGTCGGCACCGTCGGCTACCTCGTCGGCGCCGACTGGCTCGGCCTGGCCGCGACCGCGCTCGCCCTTGCTGCGGCATTTCTCAACGCGGCCTTCGGCTACTGCCTCGGTTGCGAGATGTACCTGATCATCCGCCGCTTCCGAAGCGCCTGAGCACATACCTTCCAGAGCATCCAGTGCCGCTGATGCGGTGCCTATGTGTCAGCGAATCCCGGAATCGGCTGCCCCATCGCCTCGGTCGGCGCGGTCGCACGCTCGGCTGAGCGGGCTCGCTGTCGGCAGCCGCTACAGACGCCCGTCGGCGGAGGCCCTGGTGACGACCGGGCAGATCCGAGTGAACGACCTGCTGCGGATTGCTCGGCCGCGCGAGGGGTACCCCACGTCCTGGGGACAGGCCTTCGCCGAGTACGGACGAGCTACGGTCCAGCAACCTGCGCGCCGAGACGGCGACGCAGGAACCCCTCGACTCGTCCCACTCTCCTGTGGACCATGGGCACATGAGGCTACGACCACGAGGGCGCCAGGCAATCCGCGGGAACAAGCAGGTGGCGCGGCGACAGGAGCGGTTCTTCCGCGAACTTCCCAACGAGCAGCGCACCGACCTTGAGTTCGTGGCCAGGGAATACGCTCGTGCGATGTTCTTCAGAGGACGCGTCCCGGCGCTGGAGGCGAAGAAAAAGGACGGAAGCAGGTTCCACGTGGGGCTGAACATCGACACAGCCAGCTTCTCCGACGTGGCGCGACGTGGAGTCCTGGTGTCCGACACCCTCATGTTGTCGCATGACTATCACGGGGATTTCCTGAATCTGGGTTCTTACCTCTCGAGCGTGGACGCCGACTTGGACGGGGACGTCGCGCGGGTGCACTACGGAATGAAGTGTCCGGATGTACAGGGTTTAGGTCGGTGGATCCTAGAGGCTGAGCCTCTGATGCGGTCCGGCCTGGTCTGGTATTTGCCGCCTTATGCGAATAGCAACGTGGTGGACCCGCGCATGGGTCAGGTGGTCACGCACTACCGTCGCCTCGACGCGCTCGACTATCTCGTCGCGAACGGCCGGGCCATCGACGCCTCGGGAGCCACTCCCCTGAAAAGCAAGGTGGTTCGCCCCATCCTCACCATGGGCATCCCCTACCTGGAAGGGGTTTCCCTGCGCGACTTCGGAAAAATCACCGTCGAAGAGTTCAATTCCTACGAGGATTTCCGGAGCTTCTTGAGGGGCGCGCTACTAGAGATGGATGACGCCTTGGAATCGGTGCAGTCCCAGGTTCAGCTCGCCAAACTGGAGAGCGAGATCCGCAGTCAGGTCCGCGCCGTCCAAAGGAGGATGGACCAGGCCGCGCGCACCAAGGCCATGGCCACCACCGGAGCCGTCCTCTGCACCAGCACAGCCGCTCTGGTGGCAGTCCAGGGCGAGTACCTCACGTGGGCCGTCTCGGCTCTTGGGGTGAGTGCGGCCGGGATCTGGCCGGCCATCCAATCGAGGTTCGAGAACGGCCGCCGCAAGCAGCGCGAGAGCGAGTGGTACTACGTCTGGGCCCTTATGGACGCGAGCCGTCCCTGAAACCGGGTGCGAGTAGTCGAGCCGCAGCCTCAATGCGCTCGGGAAGGGCTGCAGGCGATCCCGAAAAAATGCTGATCGCGAGGCGTCAGCGCAGTGCAACCTCGCCCGCGTGGACGGCGCCCATGGCGCGCTCGACAGTCTCCTGATTTTCGCCGACCGGAGCCACGTAGTCGATCACGTCGCGCGCGGCGTTATCTCCGAGGAGTCGGGCGATGACCCACGTGGCGAGATACTGGGACGCCAGGCAACCGCCCGCCGTGGCGATGTTCCCCTCGGCGTGGAACGGCGCGTCCAGCACGGTGACGTCGCAGGCTTCGACAAAGGGCCGGCTCTTCCTGTCCGTGCAAGCCGGCATGTTATCGAGCAACCCGAGCCGGGCGAGCACCAGCGCGCCGGAGCACTGCGCACCGATCAGCTGTCGCGACGGGTCGAGCAGCAGCTTGGAGATCAGCCGGTCGTCGGCGACCACGTCTCGCGCCTTCACCCCGCTACCGATCAGCACAACCTCGGCTTCGGTCACGAACTCCATCGGGCGCTGCCCGGTCACCTCGACGCCGTTCATCGACGTGACCACTGGTGTCGGCGTCGTAATGAAGGCTTCCAAGCCGTCCTTACGGCACCGGTTGATCAGCGCGGAAGCGATGAAACTGTCGAGCTCGTTGAACCCGTCGAAGGTAACCACAGCTACCTGCATCACAACTCCTTCAAACACGGCATCGAAGCAGTCTCCCCCGGTGCGCCGTTCCGGCGCGAGAGCCAATCAGCGGCTGGTGGCATGTCTACCGCCGCTCTCCCAGAGCCGGTGCTACACCACGTAGAGCAAGGAACAACGATGGCCGCGCAAGGAAGTCATACGTTCACAGCTCACCCACCGCCGCACCGAAGTCGAGCTCGGTGCGGGAGCGTTTCTGCATCCCCCGCTGCATGAGAGCGCCCATCCGGGCGGTGCTCGACGACGAGCCCATCAATCGCGTCATCGACGCCCGCACGGGAAAGCAACCCCAACCGATCACGCTCACCGCCGAGGACGGCAGGGAACTGTCCCCCGAGGACCTCCTCGTGGTCCAGTCGCGTGCGGCCGATCCCGTCGACGCACCTCGCCGTCGCGCGGCATGACCTGGCCGCCCTCGCCAATGCTCGGGAGCGGAGAACTGACAGAGTCCGCCCGTCACGGCCATGTCGGTGCGGCCGACCTGGCGGACTCAAGATCACCCCGTCGGTCCACCGGACGGGCAGCCCGCACTCGGACGTCTCGTCAGACCGCCTCCACCACCATCGCGTTGGCGAGTCCGCCCGCCTCGCACATCGTCTGCAGGGCGTAACGGGCGCCGCGCTCGCGCATCGCGTGGACCAGGGTGGTCGTCAGGCGGGTGCCGCTCGCGCCGAGGGGGTGGCCGATGGCGATCGCGCCGCCGTGCACGTTGACCTTGGCGAGGTCGGCGCCGGTCTCCTGCTGCCAGGCCAGGACCACGCTGGAGAAGGCCTCGTTGACCTCGAACAGGTCGATGTCGTCGAGGCTCAGGTTCGCCCTGCGCAGCACCTTCTCGGTCGCCGGGATGACGCCGGTGAGCATCAGCAGCGGGTCGGAGCCGGTGACGGCGAAGCTGTGCAGGCGGGCGAGGGGGCGCAGGCCGAGGCGGGCCGCCGTCTCGCTGGAGGTGATCAGGACAGCCGAGGCGCCGTCGTTGATGGGGCTGGCGTTGCCCGCGGTGACGTTCCACTCGATCTGCGGGAAGCGCTCACCGAAGCCGGGCTCGTAGTAGGCGGGCTTGAGGCCGGCCAGGATCTCCGGGGTGCTGCCGGGCCGTACGCACTCGTCGCGGGTGACGCCCGCCAGGGGCGCGGTCTCCGCGTCGAACAGGCCGGCGTCCCAGGCGGCGGCCGCCTTGTGGTGCGAGGAGACGGCGAAGGCGTCCATCCGCTCGCGCGCGATGGACCACTTGGCGGCGATGAGTTCGGCGCTGATGCCCTGCGGGACGAGACCCTCGGGGTAGCGCTCGGCGACTCCGGGGCCGAAGGGGTCCTTGCCGGCGGGCACGTTCGACCACATCGGCACACGGCTCATCGACTCGACGCCACAGGCGACGACCAGGTCGTACGCACCCGAGATAACGCCCTGCGCGGCGAAGTGCACCGCCTGCTGGGAGGAGCCGCACTGGCGGTCCACCGTGGTCGCCGGGACCGTCTCGGGGAAGCCCGCCGACAGCACGGCGTACCGAGTGGTGTTCATGGCCTGCTCGCCGACCTGGTCGACGGTGCCGCCGATGACGTCGTCGATGAGGGCGGGATCGACGCCGGAGCGCTCGACGAGGGTGCGCAGGGTGTGGGCGAGGAGCTCCACGGGGTGGACGTGCGCGAGGGCGCCATTGGGCTTGCCCTTGCCTATCGGCGTGCGTACGGCTTCGACGATGACTGCGTCACGCATGGTGCGGGCCTCCTTGGCCACCGGGGCGACGGGCGGGCCGCCCGTCGCGATTACCAATGAGTAGGAAAGTCAAACTCACTATAACTCGATGACTTGGAAAATCAAACCACCCCGGGCCCGGCGTCATGCCGACGCATCCTCCTGACTCCCCGACCTCCCGAAGCCCGTCGAGTCCGAACGTCGGCACGGCCCCAACTACCGCCGAACGAAGGGAAAATCGTCGGCCAGGAGACGCCCGTCAGAGTCCCGAGGCCTGGCGGACGGAGTTGACCGGCGCCGACCCGGTCGCCGCACGGCGCCCCGGCAGGGCGTGCACACGGTGACCACCAGGGCGCCCAGGGTCAGACCGGCAGGTTGGTCATGAAGACGGCCACCAGGACGACTGCAGCGATCGTCGAGAGCGCTTTGAAAATCGAAGCAGCGTAGTCAGGAAGCAAGCCAAGCACGGGGTGATTTGAAAATCAAACCCTGCCTGGGCGATACTGGGGCCGTGACCATGCGCATCGATCCCCAGGACATGACCGGACGCCCCTGCTCGCTCACCGCCGCCCTGCAGATCATCGGCGACCGATGGGCCCTGCCGGCGATCCGCGAGGTCATGCTCGGCAACCACCGGTTCCGGCAGATCGCCAGGAACACCGGCGCCCCCACGGACCGCCTGGCGGCGCGCCTGAAGGCGCTGGTGGAGAGCGGCATCCTCGAACGGCGCCCGCTGCCGGACGACGCACGCTACAGCGGCTACTACCTGACGGAAGCAGGGCGCGATCTCGGAGGCATCACCCGCGAGCTCATCGGCTGGGGCGACCGCTGGGCCGTCACCGCGCCGCCCAGCCGGATCCGTCACCGGGACCACGAACTCGTCACCCACACGGTCTGCGAGACCTGCGGCGAGCAGATCCACGCCGAGGACATCCGCCGGGAGGAGCTGACCCCCGGCTGGGACCGGTCCGGCCCGGTGCAAGCCCCGTAGACCGTGCGGTGATCGTCCGGAAGAGTCCGTCCAGCCCAAAGTGGTTCAGGGGCCGCTCGACCGACGAGCACGAGGAAAGGAACCTCCGGCTCGCGGACGGACCGGCGGTCGATGCCGGCCCCGCGGCGAACGCCTCGACCGCCTGAGGATTGGGCGCCTCGCTCTCCCCGTGATCGCTGACGGTGTCCTCGGTGCCGGTGTAGTGGCCGTGCTTGTCGTGGTCGGCTGAGTCGTACTTGGTGACGCGGTAGACGCGGGGCAGCACGTCGCCCATCTTCCAGCACGGGTCTGACGCTGCGCCGAGGAAATGCCCTTGGAGCTGAGACACACGCGCGGGAACGTGCCCTCAGACAAATGCCGAACTTGCTGTGCAGCGCACGCTCCATGACAAGTGCCGCGAGACCCTACAGGTGCTGTGGGATCTCATCTTCGCGGCACAATCTCACGATCTTGGCATCGAACGTGGCCCGAACCGAGACGCGGCGGGTCAGCGGTGTCCTGTCGCATTGAATGTGTCGGATTCTCACTCGTTTTCGTCGCCTCACCACGCACGGAGCCGGAACTCACGGCCCGGCCAGCGGGAGCGCAACCACCGGTCGTGGCTGGCGACCACCACGGCACCAGGACTGGTGCCAAGGGCCTCCTGCAATTCGTCGCAGAGCAGGGGCGAGAGGTGGTTGGTGGGCTCGTCGAGCAGCAGGAGCTCGGGCGGGTGCGCCAGCAGCAGCGCCAGGGCGAGCCGGCGGCGCTGGCCGACCGACACCTCCCCGACCCTCTGCTCCAGGGTGTGCGTGTTGAACAGGCTGAGTGAGTCAAGCGGTACGGACTCGGCGCGCTCGGCGCCGAGCGACAGCTCATACGTCTCTCGGACGGTACGGTCCGGCCGGCCGAACGCAGTGTCCTGGGTCAGCAGGCCGACCGTGAGCCCGCTGCGTTGCTGCACCTCGCCGCCCGCGTCAAGTCGTCCGGCCAACACACCGAGCAGGGTCGACTTGCCCGCCCCGTTCGGCCCGGTGACCAGCAGCCGGTCGGCGGACAGCACGTCGAGGCGGTCGATGGAGAGACGGTCGGTCACCTGGATGTCCCGTAGCGACACAAGGATGCCGTCATCGGAAGCGGCCGCAAGGGAGGGGGCGTGGAACCGCAGTGGCTCGGGTGGCCGGCTGACGTGGTTGCGCTCCAGGTCGTCGAGTCTGCGGGCGGCGCTGCGGACCCGTCGTGCAATCTGGTTCTGCACCCGGCCGGTCGTGTGGCCGTAGCCCATCTTCTCGTTGTCGCTTCTGGTCCGTCCCGGTGCGACCCGCTGCGCGGTCGTGGCGGCGGCGCGGCGCAGTTCGGCGAGTTCCTCCTCTTCCTGAGCGAAGCGCTGCTGCCAGCGTTCCCGCTGGGCGCGTTTGAGCCCCTGGTAGGCGGTGTAGTTGCCGCCGTACCGGGTGGGTCCCTCAGTGGACGGGTCGAGGTCGATCAGGTCGGTGCAGACGGCGTCGAGGAACGCCCGGTCGTGGCTCGCCAGCAGCACGGTCCCCGGCAGGCCGCGCAACTGCTCCTCCAGGAAGGCCGCTGCGCCGTCGTCCAGATGGTTGGTGGGCTCGTCGAGCAAGAGCGCGGCGGGCCGCCGCGTCAGCAACGCGGCGAGCGCGAGCCGGCTGCGCTGCCCGCCGGAAAGGGCCCCGAGAGTCCGGTCGTACGGGATGGAGCCCAGGCCGAGTCCGGCGAGGACGATCGCGGCGCGCCGGTCGGCGTCCCAAACCCCACTTTCCTGCGCCCGGTCGAGCCGCACGCCGTACTCGACCAGCAGGGCGGCGTGGCCGGGTGAGTCCTGCGGTGTCCCGGCGAGCGCGGCGGTGATCCCGTCGAGTCCGGAGAGTTCCTCGCGGACTTCCCGCAGGGCGTGATCGAGCACATCGGAGATGGTCGAGGCGGCGTCGAACGGCATCTCCTGCGGTAGAAAGCCGAGGTCGGCCGGGCGGACGACGGTGCCGGCGTCGGGTGTGTCCTCGCCGGCGAGCAGCCGCAGCAGGGTGGACTTTCCAGCGCCGTTCTCGCCGATCAATCCGATCCGGTGGCCGGGTGCCGCGGTGAGGGAGAAGCCGTCGAGTACCCGGCGGGTGCCGAGCGTGCGGACGAGATCGTGGGCGAGCAGAGCAGCTTGAGGCATACGAGCACCAAACGGGGTGGGTGGTCGCGCCCGGGGTCGGAGCCGCGGACGCGAGTGGCGAAGCCCGGGCGGACGCGGCCCGCCCGAGCGCGAGGGGCGAGGCCGGTCCCGTCGCGTGAGGGACGAGTTCGGCCTGGCGCGAGGGACGGGGATTGCCCGCCCGGGTGAGGGGCGGGTCCGCCCTACCGGCCTGAGCCGTCCTGGTGCCCGGAAGCCATCTCCGGCGCCGCCGTCTGCAGCAGCCGCCCGTCGGCGAGCCGCAGCCAGCGGTCCACCTTGATCTCCGTGAGGAACCGCTCGTCATGGCTGACCACCACGAAGGCGCCCTGGAAGGCGTTGAGCGCGCTCTCCAGTTGCCCGACGCTGACGAGGTCGAGGTTGTTGGTCGGCTCGTCCAACAGCAGGAGCTGCGGGGCCGGTTCGGCGTACAGGACACAGGCCAGGGTGGCCCGCAGCCGCTCGCCGCCGGACAGCACCCCGACCGGGAGGTGCACACGAGTGCCCCGGAACAGGAAGCGGGCGAGCAGATTCATCCGGTCCGCCTCCGGCATGGCCGGCGCGAACGAAGCCAGGTTCTCGGCCACCGTGCGGTCCAGAGCCAGCAGGTCCAGGCGCTGCGACAGGTAGGCCACACGGCCGTCGGCGCGCTTGGTTGAGCCGCTGTCCGGTTCCAGATCGCCTTTGATCATGCGCAGCAGGGTGGACTTGCCGGCCCCGTTGGGACCGGTCAGTGCGATTCGCTCGGGACCCCGGATCGTCAGGTCCGTGCCCGCGTCGGCGAACAGTGCCTTCTCGCCGTAGTGGAACTGCAACTGCTCGCCCAGGAAGACGGTACGCCCGGCCGGAAGGTTGGTGTCCGGAAGCTCCAGGGTGATCTTCTGCTCGTCCCGCAGCGCGCGGCCGGCGTCGTCGAGCCGGTCCTTGGCATCGCTGACCCGCGACGAATGGGTCTGATGTGACTTGCCCGCCGCCTCCTGGGCGCCGCGCTTCATGTTCCCGGCGAAGATCTTCGGCAGACCGGCGTTCTTGAGGTTGCGGGCCGCGTTGCCGGCCCGGCGCTCGGCCCGCTCGCGGGCCTGCTGCAGTTCCCGCTTCTCCCGCTTGAGGTCCTGCTCGGCGCTGCGGATGTTCTTCTCGGCGACCTCCCGGGCGGCGCTCACGGCTGCCTCGTACTCGGTGAAGTTGCCCCCGTAGAAACGCACTTGGCCTCGGTCGAGTTCCGCGATGCGGTCCATGCGGTCGAGCAGCGCGCGGTCGTGACTGACCAGCAGCAGGCAGCCGCGCCACTCTTCCAGCGCGTCATACAGCTTGCGCCGTGCGTCGATGTCAAGGTTGTTGGTCGGTTCGTCGAGGAGCAGGACGTCGGGCCGCTTCAGCAACTGCGCCGCGAGGCCCAGCGAGATGACCTGGCCACCGCTGAGGCTATGCAGGTGCCGGGTGAGCTCGATCTGACCCAGCCCGAGCCGATCCAGCTGAGCATGGGTGCGCTCCTCGATGTCCCAGTCGTCACCGATGGTGGTGAAGTGTTCTTCGCTCGTGTCCCCGGACTCGATAGCGTCCAGGGCCTTGATCTTCTGAGCGACGCCCAGGACCTCTGACACGGTCAGATCGCCGACCAGCGGCAGGCTCTGGGGGAGGTAGCCGAGCACCCCTTCGGTGGACACGCTTCCCCGGCTGGGCTTGTACTCGCCGGCGATCAGCTTGAGCAGGGTGCTCTTCCCGGCGCCGTTCGGTGCGACCAGGCCGGTGCGACCGCCGCCGACAGTGAACGAAAGATCTTGGAAGACCTGCTGGTCATCGGGCCAGGAAAAGGAAAGGTTCGAGCAGACGACAAAGGCGTCGGGCATGTGAAGACCTCGTGTGACAGGGGAACGCCCATGGCGTCACCCACAAGAGAAGGTGGTTATGAAACGACGAAATAGCCACGGCGGCGCCTCGGCGCTCCTGTCCATGGCTGAACACTTCCGGTATCACCCGGAGATGTCGTCGTCACCCACCATGTGTCTCTCCCTGTCTGCTACCGCTTCTGGTCAATCGACCATAGCAGCAGGCACCGGCCCCACGCCCTCCGGATTTCCGGTCGTGGTAACCGTTGCCGCGCGGAGGGTGCCCGGGGTGTGTGCTCGCTGACGCGAGACTGCACCAGCGGTCCCGGACGGGTACTCCTCGACCGTCCGGCGCATGGCATCGACCACGTTACCCCAGCCCCGGTCGACGCCCAGCGGACCCCGGCGTCGGTCGCCAAGCCCGCCCAGCTAGAAGGGTGGCCAGGCTTCCAGGGCGGCGTCGGCCATGCTCTGGAGTTCGTCGCGACCGATACCGCTTGCGGCCTGCACGGCGATGCCGAAGGCCAGGGTGCTGACGTACCGGCCCAGTAGTCCCGCGTCGGTCGTGGGGGGCAGGTCGCCCTCGTCGACGGCTTGCTGGAACCGCTCACGGAGGCGGTTGCAGCCGTCGTTGCGCCAGGTGGCGAGGAGGTCGCGGACGCTGCTGCTGGAGGCGCCGGTGACCAGAGCGCCCTGGACGCCCAGGCACCCGTGGGGTTGGGCCGGCCGCGTGGTGGTGCGCACGGTGCCGGTCAGGACGGTGGTCGCGACGCCGAGTGCGGTCGGCTCTTCCAGCGCCCGGGTCAGGTAGGCGCTCGGGCCTTCGTCGTAGCGCTCCAGGGCCTTGCGGCTTCTCCGACGGTGCCGGCGCCGGGGCGGACGCCGACTGCGTCGCTATGGCCGTGCCGGGTCAGCGGCGCCGCCCGCGCCTGCGCGGGGACGGCGGCGGGATGTCCACCGGCTGGGTGGTCAGGTACCAGGAGCCGCAGCCCCCCTTGTCCTGGACGATCAGGAAGCCGGGGCGGGGCAGACGCAGCGTACGGCGCCCGTCGCCCTGGCCGAACACGTCATCGCTCCAGTCGTCACCGGGGGTGCTCTTGGGCCATGCGGGTGGGGGGCAATCACAGTGAAAACTGGACCGCAGGCACTGGCACACGTAACCGACCTCCCACAAGTCGTCGGTCTGGAACTGGACGGTGAGCACCGCCGGACCGCCGTTGTAGTGGAGCACCTCGTCACCGTGGCCGCGGTGTTCGGGAGCGAGCGCGGTCGCGGCCGACAGCGGGGCGACGCGGATCGACCAACGGTAGTCGGCGTCGCCGTATTTGGTGGTGACGCGCAGGTGGGTGGCGTCGTCGGACAGGTAGCGACGGCCGTGGTAGTCGTCGATGGCCATGATCAGATGGTCGCCGGTGTCGGTCCGATGCTCGGTGCGCGTCATGGTCTGGAGGTAGAAGCTTCCCTCGCCGGTGACATCGGCCTCCACCAGGGCAGGACGGCCGGGCTCGGGGCGGTCGATGAGCACCTCGGTCTTGCCGTTGCCGTAACCGGTGGACACATAGCGCTCTCCGGTGCCGGTGAGCGGTCGCGGGCGGCCGGGGTCGGCGGCCGGCGGGAGGGCGTCGATCGGGACCGGCCTGCCATGCCGCCGGGCGTCGAGACGGATCACGGCGGCACGGCCGTCGCGCAAGGCGGTCAGCGCGTCGGGTTCCGTACGCGCCGCACTGGCCCGGTCGTACGCCGCCAACGCCGCTCGGTACTCCTCCAGAACGGCCGGGGTGGCGTCCGGGCCGTTGGCATCGAACTCCAAGGCGGACATCTCCTCCCCGAAGACGGTGACCGACTCCTGTACCGCTGCGGGCAGTTCCACTGCTACCGCTGCGGGCAGTTCCACTGCGGCGGCTCGGCGCCGGCGCAACATCGGGTAGAGCCCGCCCACCCCCAGGCCGAGCAGGAAACTCGCCACATATCCGATCACGCCCGGTATCCTCGCACAGGCGTCCACCGCTCAACTGCCCTTCCAACCGGTACCGATGCACGGACGTGATGTCCTCCTGGCAGGGTGATCCGGTGGACATGCCTGAGGGAACCAAGTGCCGTCGCGCGGTGGGACGACAGGGATCCGCCGCCCCAATTGCGCTGTTCCGTACGGCCGTCGGGCCGATCCTTCTCCTGGCCGCGTTGCCGGCGGGCCTCGTCGGCTGCGCGCCGTCTTCCGGGCCCGAGCTTGTCGCGCCATCGGTCCTCTACGTCCCGCACGACCCCCACAGCACCGCCGAGACCCCCGAGCTGCACGTCGAGGCGGCCGATGCCACGGTCACCTTCGACGCCGGCGACCTGAGGGGCATCGCGGTCGTCAAACAGACGATGGACACCTGTCCCATCCATCTGCCGGTCTTCCACTGCGAGGGGCAGAACGGGACCCCCGCCGGAGGAGGGTCCTTCCGCGTGAGTCCCGCGAAGGGCACCAAGGCGGGTGACTCGGCGGTGCTGCGCTATCGGGTGACCGCGCCCGGCCGGCCCACCGTCACGGGAAGCACCCGCATCATGATCGGCATGCCGAAGCTGGAGGTCGACGCGCATCCCGATCGCCTCGACGTCGACCCGGGCGGCAGCCTCGCCGTCGCGCTGACCATCCGCAACACCGGCGACGTGCCCGCCCGCGGAGTCTCGCTCTTCATGGACACGCGAGACGGCCTCGCGTCGACCGCCACGCACAGCAACTGCCGTTACAAGGGCGGCACATCGACGTGGTGCCGTCTGCCGGCCGCCGATGTCGTCATCCCCCCGGGCGCATCCTACCGCCTCGGCACGCGAGAAGTCCTCAGGGCCGACCGTGACGCCACGCACCCGACCGTCGTGTTCCAGGCCGCCGCCCTCGGGACCGACTACGTACCCCCGGACCCGCTGGCGTCGCAGTACAAACCCGGCGAAGGATCCGTGCTCCGCCTGGTGCCCGTCGACGCCCGGGGTGCGGGTGCGGGTGCGGGTACGGCTCACGAAAGCTCGTCGGAACTGAAGGTGTCGGTGCGCAACGAGGCCGATCTGGTCGCCGTCGCCGACACCGCCAAGGGCCCGATCGGCAGCCGCGCCACCGTGCACGTCGGCGTGCGCAACGACGGCCCCGGTGCGCTGCCCGCCACGGTGCGGGTCGAGTTCACGGTGCCGCCGGGCACCACGGTCGTGTCCTCCCCCTACGATCCCGAAGCCGATGAGGAACTGGTCGACCAGGACTGCCTCGCCCTCGCCCCGGACGGCACGCCATGGACCATCCCGTCCGCGAGACAGCCGAGCGCACGTCGGTACGTGTGTACGGCGCGGGCCGGAGCGGTGGGAACCACGACAACTTTCCCCTTCACCCTCCGCATCGACAAGAACGTCGCCCACCACGCTGGGCGAGTCACCGTCTCCGACGGCGACGCCGGGCGTACCAGCCATGACACCACGGCCGCCAACGACACCGCCAAGGTGGCCGTGCAAGTCTGGCCGGGCCCCTCCTGGGCCACTCCCGGCCACTACCTGGCAGCGGCGATAACCCTCGCCGTACTCGCCTTCGCCGCAGCCCTGGCCGCGTGGCGCCGGAAGCGGTCCCACTGACACGACAGCCGCAGTTGGCGATCTGTGGCGCGTCGTTGCTGGTCTGCGGGGTGGGGGTGCGGCGGGTACGTACGTGCGCACGGCCGCCTCGGCCGTGGGCCGATTCGCAGGTGCACGGGCCTAGTTGGTGGGCAGACAGCAAAGTCCTGCTGCCGAACCAGGGCTTGCAGATCAATGACATGCGGTTTCCGGTTCTACGCCTGCGGCACCGCGTGTTGTCAGGAGACGCACCCTTGGTCAGGAGCCGTCCGCGTCCCCGGCCGGGGCGTGTTGCGTTCGGGTCCGCCACCGGGAGGCGCGAGTCATGTGAGCTGCGCGGACCACGCTTCGCCGGTCGCCGGTCAAGCCGGACACGAGATCGTTCACGGAATGTGTGCCAGAGCCCGAGAACGGGAGGCAGCCCCGGAATCGCAGGCCCGTGGAGCGAACACCCGGCCGCTTCGGCGCCACCGCCGCGGGTCGGACTTTGCCGAATCGGCAAACGGACTCGCTTCTTTGACAGTGCCTTGCGCATGATCGGTGCAGAACCGAGGGGACGGCAGATGGGGCCGGCCCTGGCACACAGCAACCGGTCCTGGAGGCGGCGTATGGCACAGCACAGTTCGGAGATCACGCACCGGACGGTTTCTTCGCCGGGAGGTCGGATTCACCTCGTCGAACAGGGGACCGGGCCGCTGGTGCTGCTCATCCACGGCTTCCCGGAGTCCTGGTACTCCTGGCGCCACCAGTTGCCGGTCCTGGCGGCGGCGGGATACCGGGTGGTCGCCATCGACGTACGCGGCTACGGCCGCTCCTCCAAGCCGGCTGCGACACATGCGTACCGGATGCTCGATCTCGTGGAGGACAACGCCGCGGTGGTGCGCGCCCTGGGCGAGGAGTCGGCAGTGGTCGTCGGCCACGACTGGGGCGCCACCATCGCCGCGCACTCCGCCCTGCTCAGGCCGGAGGTCTTCCGCGCGGTGGGATTGCTGAGCGTTCCCTACACCCCGCGTGGTGGACCCCGCCCGACCAGCATCTTCGCCCAGATGGGCGGGGACGAGGAGTTCTACGTCTCGTACTTGCAGGAGCCCGGCCGGGCCGAAGCCGAGATCGAACCCGATGTACGCGGCTGGCTCGCCGGCTTCTACGCGGCACTGTCCGCCGACACCATGCCCGCGGCCGGCGCTCCGGACCCGCACTTCGTCAGCAGGGGTGGAACATTGCGCGACCGGTTTCCCGGCGGTCGGCTGCCCGGCTGGCTCGGTGAGCGGGATCTCGACTTCTATGCCGCTGAGTTCGAACGCACCGGTCTGACCGGCGCGCTCAACCGGTACCGGAACATGGACCGCGACTGGGAGGATCTCACGGCCTTCGACGGCGCCCCCATCACCCAGCCCTCGGTGTTCATCGGCGGCGCTCTGGACGCCTCCACGACCTGGCTGGCCGACGCGATCCACGCCTACCCGGTCACGCTTCCGGGTCTGGTCTCCTCCCACATCCTCGACGGCTGCGGCCACTGGATCCAGCAAGAACGCCCCGCCGAGGTCAACCAGATCCTCACCGACTGGCTGGCCACGCTGCCTTGCTGAAGCACTCGCGCAGGACCGTCCGATGCGGTCGAAGCACCTGAACATCGTCGTCCCCGGTCAAGGCTCCGCTGCCGCCCAAACCGTTGTCGAAGTGCCGCTCGTTCTCACGAACGAAGCCACCTGGATGTTGCCGGCGTCTCCCTTGTAAGAACTTCCTGTCCTTCGGTGTCAGCCGCGGCGGCGCCGGTTGTGGTACCAGGCGAGTGGGGGGCGGTGGTGGCCGACATGCCTCCGCAACCGGGCGCAGCGGTGGTGCCGGAGCCACCGGCGGGCGCATTGCACGCGGCGCGCCTGGCGGATGAGGATCTCCCCTGCTGCTCCTGTCGAACGGTGGGCGCCCAAGGCGGCACCTATTGCATACAGTATTCAAACTGGCTAACGTCTACTCATGCGACTGACGAAGTCCACAGACCTGACGCTCCTCATGATCATGCGCTCGGCGACAACTCGTGCGGAACTCACCACCGCACGGCGGTGCCGGGCATGACGCTCTATGGCGATGACGCGACAATCAGGCAGATTCTCACCGCTGCCGGAGACACCTGGGCCGTGGTGGGCCTGTCCGACAACCCCGAACGGGCCGCTTACCGCGTGGCCGAGAAGCTGCAGCGCATCGGTAAGCGAGTGGTGCCCGTGCACCCCAAGGCCGAGACGGTGCACGGCGAGCAGGGCTACGCTTCCCTTGCGGAGATCCCTTTCCCGGTGGATGTGGTGGACGTGTTCGTCAACTCCGCCCTCGCCGGAGGCGTCGCCGACCAGGCTGTGGCGATCGGCGCCAAAGCGATCTGGTTCCAGCTGGGCGTCATAGACGAGGCCGCCTACGACAGGACTCGCGAGGCCGGCCTGCTGATGGTGATGGACCGCTCCCCGGGACGGGAGATACCCCGACTGGCGCTGGGCTGACGCTCCTCAGCCGGCCACTGCGCGATCGCACGTCACTCACATTCCAGGAACCGGGAGTCAAGGCGGCGGTGACGACGGCATTCTCGTCGTCGTGCTGACGATGCGACGCATCGCGCGCTTCAGAAGCGCGCGGTGTGTCGCATTCTGCACTCTCTCGAAAACTTGCAGAGAACGTCCCTCCTACGGCACGCCGAGCAGGGCGTTGCTCTCCCCCTCGTCGACGACCTCGAGGTAGCCCGCCAGCACCTTGGAGTGCAGAGCCCGTCCGTCCTGCCCGGCAATGACGATCTGATCGTGGCCCGAGGCGATGGCTTTTCTCGTCGACGATGACCTCCTCTTCGAGGACGGCCGGGGGTGGCGGGCGACGGGGCGTCAGCAGGCGTACCGAACACGAGGGCCAGCAGGTCGGCGACGGTCCACAGGAAGACGTTCACGCGTCCCCAACTCCCTCATATGACTTTGAGTACATGGCGATGTCGGCGCTGTCCGGCTCGCCGGAGCGCACCCTGCGGATGAGCGATCTGGCGCACTACACCGGCAGCACGCTCTCGCGGCTGTCCAACGTGGTCGGCCGCTTGGAAAAGCGCGGCTGGGTCCGGCGCCGCCCGGACCCCACCGACGGCCGCTACACCCTGGCCACCCTCACCGACGCGGGCCAGGACACGGTTGCCGGTGCCGCACCCGCCCACATCGACGAGGTGCGCCGCCTGGTCTTCGACCCGCTCACCAAGGCCCAGCAGCGCCAGCTCGGCACCATCGCACAGCGCATCCTGCACGCCATGGACGCACCCTGCCCGACGGACTGGTCATCACCGGACAGCCCGGCCGCGCACTGACCATGCACGGCTGACCACCGGCCTCGGTCTTGCGCACCACCACCCCTTTACCCGGCATGCCGTCGGGCGCACCCGCCACACGAGGAGCTTTGCCATGCCCACCATCGCCATCGTCGGAGCAGGCCCCGGCCTCGGCCTGTCCCTCGCCAAGATCTTCGGCCGCCACGGCTTCACCGTCCACAAGACCCTGGCCGCCGACGGCATCTACGCCGCCAACGTCGCGATCA
Organism: Streptomyces sp. NBC_00353; assembly: GCF_036108815.1. NCBI lineage: Bacteria > Bacillati > Actinomycetota > Actinomycetes > Kitasatosporales > Streptomycetaceae > Streptomyces > Streptomyces sp. NBC_00353. Next base: position 1,822,974 of record NZ_CP107985.1, read on the forward strand.
ACCTGATGATCGCCGACCGGGCCCCCGAAGGCGTCCCGCACCGCGCCCCGGACGACATCGCCCAGGACTACTGGAAGCTCCACACCGACCGCGACCGGGCCGAGCACGTCATCAGCGCCTGAACCAGCGGCCCTCCGATCACAGGCGCGGACCTGAACACGGGACCGACCTCCCGGGGGACGATGCCTACGGCGTGCCGGGAAGCCGGACCGTGACGAGGAGACCGCCGGCGGGGCGGGGGACGAGGTCGAGGGTCCCGTCGTGGGCCCGGACGATGCTGTGCACGATGGCCAGGCCGAGGCCGACGCCGGCGTGCTCGTCGGTGCGTACGCGTTCCGTTCCGCGCTGGAAGGGTTCGGTGAGGGTCGGTACCAGTTCCGATGGGAGCCGACGGCCCGTGTTCTCGACCCGCAGCACGCTCGTGTCGCCGTGCTCCTCGGTATGGACCGTCACGGTGCCGCCGGCGGGGAGGTTGTGGACGATGGCGTTCTGGACGAGGTTCGTCACCATCCGCAGCAGGAGCTCCGCGGAGCCGCTGGTCCGGGCCGCCCCGCCGGTGACGTCGAGCGTGATCCGGCGCTGTTCGGCGAAGGGAAGCAGCGTTTCGGCGGCTTCTTCGGCGATGAGGGAGAGGTCGACGCTCTCGCGGGTGAAGATGCCGCGGTCGCCGCGGCTGAGCAGCAGGAGGGCCTCGGTGAGGTCGATCGCCCGCGTATTGACAGCGTGCAGGCGTCCGATGAGTTCGCCCCGGTCCCGCGTGGGGTCCTTGCGGGCGACGTCGAGGAGCGTCCGCGAGATCGCCAGCGGGGTGCGCAGTTCGTGGGAGGCGTTCGCGGCGAACCGCTGCTGCTCGGCGACGTGGGACTCGAGTTGTTCGAGCATCGAGTCGAACGCGTCGGAGAGTTCACGGAATTCGTCCTGGCGGCCCTTCATGCGGATCCGGTGGGACAGCGATCCGTTCCCGGCCATCCGTGCCGCATCCCTGATCTGTGTCAGTGGTGCGAGCATCCGGCCGGCGAGGATCCATCCCCCCAGGAGGCCGAACACGAGCAGGAGGACCAGGCTTGCGGCTGTGGCGGGGGCGAAGGAGTTCAGGAGGAACGAGCGGTTGGGGGAGAGCCCGTCCGGGGTTCTGACCGTCCGCTCGGGTACGTAGCGCAGCAGGGACACCCACACCACGGTCAGCACGAGAGCGCCGGCGACGAAGAGGAATCCGGCATAGCTGAGGGTGAGTTTCAGTCGGGCGCTGAGCCCGGGGCGTCTACGCATGCGTACTGCCGGGGTCGGTGGTGTCCCTGCCGGGGCCGATGGTGTCCATACCGGTGTCGATCCGGTAGCCGACGCCGAGCACCGTGGCGATGATCCATGGTTCGCCGAGCCGTTTGCGCAATGCGGAGACGGTGATGCGCACGGCGTTGGTGAGTGGGTCGACGTTCTCGTCCCAGGCCCGTTCCAGCAGCTCTTCGGCGCTGACGACCCCGCCCTCGGCGGCGACGAGGACCTCCAGCACGGCGAACTGCTTGCGGGTGAGCGCTACGTAACGTCCGTCGCGGAAGACCTCCCGGCGGAAGGGGTCGAGCCGCAGGCCCGCGATCTCGCGGACCGGTGGCCGGGCGTACGCGCGCCTGCGGTCGAGCGCCCTCAGCCGCAGGACGAGCTCCCGCAGCTCGAACGGTTTGGTGAGGTAGTCGTCGGCGCCGAGCTCGAACCCGGAAGCCTTGTCGTCGATCCGGTCGGCAGCGGTGAGCATGAGGATCGGGATGCCGCTGCCGGAGGCGACGATGCGCCGGGCGACCTCGTCGCCGGAGGGGCCGGGGATGTCGCGGTCGAGGACCGCGAGGTCGTAGGAGTTGACGCTGAGCAGTTCCAGGGCGGAGTCGCCGTCGCCGGCGATGTCGGCGGCGATCGCCTCCAGCCGCAGACCGTCACGGACGGCTTCGGCCAGGTAGGGCTCGTCCTCAACGATCAGTACGCGCATGTCCGAAGCCTAAGCAGCACAACATATCGCCGACGTATGCAAAGACGTGTGCACACCGGACACTCGACTCAGCCTGCCGGTGCCGGCGCGGGGCGACGCTGGTCCGACGGCGCTTCCGCCGTAGTGCGCCACCAGCGGCGCGACGCCAGCGCGGCCAGCACGGCGCCGGCGGCGTTGACCAGTACGTCGTCCACGGAGGACACCCGGTCCAGCCGCAGGACGTACTGTGCGGTTTCGACCAGGACCGAACAGCCGGCCCCGAGCGCCAGGATCCGCGGCACGGACGCCGGCGCCGCGAACCGCATCGGGGCGAAGAACCCCAGCGCCGCGAAGACCAGCAGGTTGCCGACGATCCCGAGCGGCCCCATCGTGACCAGGTCCCGCAGCGGTACCAGGCTCACCCGGGCGGGGACCGTGCCGGCCCCGGCGCCCGGCATCATGGTCATCCACAGGAACGGCACCGTCCCGTGGACCATGCCCACCTCGGCCAGCGACATCCGCCACGCCGATGTGACGCCGGCGGCACGCCGACGGCGCGCCAGCACCCACACCACCAGCGCGGCCAACGGCAGCGCGACCAACGTGATGAGCACCACACCGTTGAACGTGTCGAAGCAGCCGTGCCACCGCCCGGCCATGCACATCGGAGCGGCCATCATGAGCGGCCCCCGCACTACGAACGCGGCGCTCGCCATGCCGAGGACCGCCAGGCCGAGGAGCACGATCCTGCGCGCGCGGCGGGGCGGTGCTGACAGGGATGCGTTGTGGTTCATGCCCCCATTGGAGACGGAGGGCCGTTCCGGTGGCGTATGCGATTTTCGATACGCCCGCGATACACGGAATCCGCGGCATCAAGGAACTGGCGCAAGCCGGCAGTGAGATGGTCCCGCCGCTGGTGATCGCGCCGGCCCAGCTACTGCAGGTGCTGGACGACTCGTCCGTGGACGTCGCACTGCCGAGCATCCTGGACGAGCTCGCCGTCACGCCCGCACATCTGCCCTGGGCCGTGAACGCCTAGAGGCTGTCACGTATGGGGCGGAAGTTATCCCGTGCGGGCGAGGTTGTGAAGTCGGATGACGTAGGCGGATCATGCCGCCCCGGCGCGTACGCTCGGTGAAGGACTACCGGCGATCAGGAGGTGGGCGGTGCGGCGGATGTATCTGCTGTGGACGATTGCGGCGGCAGGATTCGCCGTGGACCAGATCACGAAGGCGATCGCCGCGGTTGTCGTTGAGGGCCATGAACCCAGGCACCCGCTGGGCGGTGCGGTGACCTTCACCGCTTTCCGCAACTCCGGAGCGGCCGGCTCCTTCGCGCCCCGCGCAACCCTGGTCTTCACCTTCCTGGCGATCGTCGTGCTGATCCTCATCGCCCGGGTCGCCCCCTCCATCCGGTCCACCGGCTGGGCGGTCGGTCTCGGACTGATCTTCGCGGGCGCCGGCGGCAACCTCGCCGACCGCATATTCCGCACCCCCGGATTCGGTCGCGGTGCTGTGCTGGACTTCATCCAGTTCGGCGAGTCAGGGATCTTCAACCTCGCCGACCAGTGCGTGACCGCCGGTGCGGTAGTCGTCCTCATCCAAACCTTCCGCGGCGTTCCCATGCGCACCGTCGTTACGAGCGGCCTCGGGAGTCGTGCGCTGGAGCGATGACAGCGCAGCGCAGACCGCTGCCCCGGCCGACGAACCGGGAGCGGCCCCGTGGCGCAGCGGGCCTGGTGTCGGGGGTGCGGGGAGCTCACGGCACCGAGGTCGCGGAACGATGCGTGGGGGCTGCCTGACGGAAGGCCGGGAACCCCAAGGTTGCGGGACGACGAGCTGACGGCCGGCCAGGTCGTCGAGGCTGCCGGTGAAGAGCATCAGGCCAAGACGGAGATCTTTACCGCCCTCGACAAAATCGTCGAGGGCCCCGGAGAGTCGCGCCCTCCTCGGCGAGCCGCACCCGGAACGCCGCCTCAGCGACCTTGGGGTTCTTTCCCGCGCAGGTCAGGCAGAGCCCGCAGTCCACCGAGGGGCGGCGGAGGATCCTGCGGCACTTGAGACACCGGGCGGACTGGGTCTCGCCGGCCGGGGGTGCGGCAGCACTCGTCGAGGTACGAGCCGTGGGCGCCGCGGCGGGCCCGGTTCGGCCGCAAAGCGCCTTTTGCTGCCACTACTCGCCGGCTGGCGGGATGACGAAGCGGCCCGGAACATTGGGAGGGGAGAGCCCTGGACAGAGGGGACACCCATGGTTGCCTGGTACGAGCGCCACAGGTGGGTGCAGCTACCCCTCGGCGTGAAGTTTCTCCTTGGCCTCGGCTGTCTGATGATCTTGGTGTGCGTAGTTGTCGATCTGCTGTCCGGGCCGGACAGCACCCTTTCCCCGGTCCTGATTTCCGTGCCGGTGCTGGCTGCGGTTGGAGCCCGGAGGGTTTGGGCTCCGCTGGCTGCGGGTGTTCTCGCAATCGTCCTGGTGTTCGCACTCGCCCGGGCGAACCCAAGTGTGCCGACAGTGATCCACGTGAGCTCCGCGGGCTGCGTGGTGCTGGCCGCCGCCGTCACTTCGGGCGTTATCGCCCTCATGCGCAGAGAAGAGCAGGCGGCGGCCCGGCTGCACAACATCGCTGAGGCGGTTCAGAGGGCGCTGCTGCGCCCGCTCCCACCCCGGATCGGCCGTCTGCAGGTGGCGGTGCGCTATGCCGCCGCGGAGCCGGATGCTCGAATCGGCGGGGATCTGTACGACCTGCTGGAGACCAAGTTCGGCATCCGGGTGCTGTTGGGCGATGTCCGCGGCAAGGGATTCGAAGCAGTGGAGGTCGCCGCCGACATCCTCGGCGTCTTCCGTGACGTGGCCCGAACGGAACCCGGCCTGGACGGCGTGGCCACACGACTCGACGGCGCGATTGCCCGGCGCGGCCGGAGCGAAGATTTCGCCACCGCGATTTTGGTCGCCACGGAACCGGAGGAGAACCACGCGGCCGTCATCGTCAACTGCGGCCATCCCCCACCGCTGCTGCGCCACCGCGAGGGGACCGTCACCGAGGTATCGCCCGAGGTGGCTGCGCCACCACTGGGGCTGTGCGAGCTGGCCGGTGACTGTTATCGCTTGCAGAAGGTCCCCTTCCAGCCCGGTGACCTGCTGCTGCTCTTCACCGACGGCACCTGCGAAGCCCGAAATCGGCAGGGCCACTTCTACCCGGTCGCCGAACGCCTCCGAGGCATCCGCGAAAACGATCCGGGCGCCCTGCTCGACCGCGTGCTGGACGACCTGCGCTCATGGACCGGCGGCCGGATCCACGACGATGTGGCCTTGATGGCCCTGCGCTACATGCGGTGGTGACCGCCCGCCGAGCCTTGGCTTCTCCAGACCCGGCGCCCCACTCGCCGGTCGCTTCGGCGGCCTGGGTGCTCGGGAATGCTCGGGAGTGAGCGAGCCTGGAAGTCCGTGACCGGGCCCCAGCTGCGATGAAACACGAGCAGCCGCCGCTGCACTTTGGTTCCGTGCAACGGCGGCTGTGTCGGCAAGGCTGCTACTACAGCTCCCGCTCGATCTGGTTCTCGCTGACCTTGTCCTCGCGCATGGTCGCCTCGTTCTGGACGGCGTAGCGCGCCTGCGCCCCGCTGCCCTCGGCGCTGCGGATCTCGCCCCGCTGGAGCTCGTCCTGCTGGTCCCGGTACTCCACGTGCTGTCCCTTGCGGTAAGGCATGGGGATCTCCAAGTCTCGTATGGGTCGGTGGGGGAGCTGGCCCGCCCGTTCGGCGGGGCGCTCCTGGCGCCGGCGACTATCGCCAGGCGCACTCACAGCCCACCTCTAACTACGCGCACCAGCAACCACTACGGGCCGAATGGGGGACGTCCCGCCCGGCTTCGTTCGAGCACTTCTGGGCAGTTCACGGTTCGGCAGCCCCTTCGAGTACGAGCCGTAGACGCAGCGGGGCCGGCTGTGCTGCGGGCGTACTCGCGTTCCGGGGCGCGCCCCCTACCTGGCGGCGGTGTGGCACACGGCGACCGGACCCTCCTCCTCGATCCCTTCCCGGGTCAGGCGGCCCCGGTGGTGGCCGCGCTCCCCCGGTCGCTCCCCCGCGACCTGGAGGACCGTGCGGCGGCTCATGCCCGCTGCGCCATGCCGAGCCCGTCGCGGGAGCGCCGCATCAAGGTCGCGTAGACGGCCGACGCCACGGCGATGCCGACAGGCAGGGCGAGGTCCACACCGCCCAGGGCGCGGGCGAGCGGCCCGGTGTACAGGGTGTTCACGCAGAGGGCGGCCGCGGCTGTGCCCGCGGTGAGCGCCAGAGCACCTGCCCAGTTGACGCCTGCGGTGAACCAGTAGGGGCTGTCGGAGGTTTCGTCCGTCAGCGCGAGGCCGTCGTAGCGATTACGGCGCAGCAGGATGTCCGTGGCGTAGACGGCCGTGCTGGGTCCGAGCAGGACGACGGTCAGCTGAAGGACGTTGCCGACGGTGTCGAGGAAGTTGGACACGAGCAGCGCGTACAGGGTCAGGGCGACACCGAGAATTCCGTCGACCATCACGCTGAGGGAACGGCGGATGCACACGCCGACGGCCTGGAGTGCGAGGCCGGAGCTGTAGGCGGTCATGGCGTTGATGGAGATCGTGCCGAGCACCAGGGCAAGCAGGAATACGGGGGTGAACCAGCTGGGCAGGATCGTCTCCAGCGCGGTCTGAGGGTCGGTCATGTCGACCGCGGTCGCGGCGAACGCGCCCAGTGAGGTGACGACGACGCCGGGCAGGAAGCCACCGAGCGAGGTCCAGCCCACGATTGCCTTCGGGGAGGTCGTGCGGGGCAGGTAGCGGGAGAAGTCGGCGCTGTTGGTGTACGAGAGCGGGCCCGAGGCGATGAGGGTGATGCCGCCGGCGAGGGCCGCCCACAGGGCGCTGCCGGTCAGCGGCTGGGCGGGCTCGTAACCGAAGTCGGTGTGCCCGAGCACGCTGAAGGCCAGGACGGCGAACGCGGCGGTGAGGGCCACGGTGATCGGGAGGTAGAGCTTCATGATCGTGGCGTGCCCGTAGACGCTGATGGCCAGGGTGAGCGCGGCGATGACCATCACGACGGCGATCTTGACACCTGCGTTCGGCACGATGCCGACCTTCTCGACCAGGGAGAAGGCCGCCAGCGCCGCGGCCGCCAGGTTGAGGGCGATGTAGCAGATACAGATCACCCAGCCGGTGACCGCGATGTTCACACGGTTGCCGCGGACGCCGAACATGGCCCGCATGATCACCTCACTCGGCGTGCCCGAGGCCGGGCCCGAGACGGCGAGGAGGCCGACGGGCACCCAGAACAGGTTGCCCACGATGATCACGCCGAGCGCCTGCCACAGGCTCAGGCCCATGAGTATCAGGGCTCCACCGACCACCAGGCTCAGGTAGTTGACGTTCGCCGCCGCCCAGACGACGAACAACTCCCGTGCACGGCCGCGGCGTTCCCGCTCGGGAATGTGATCGATGCCGTGGACCTCGATACGACCCGCCCGGTCCGCGGGCGGCGGCGTGTCGTGCACGGCGCGCGTGTCGGGGTGCGGGTCGGGAATCGTGGACGCCATGGGGCCCTCCGGGTGCTGGTCATACCCACCTGCTTGCTTATTGGTCGCACACTCAATAGCATCCGGGGTATGTCGTCAAGCGTCCAGCGCAAGCGAATTCGGAAATCACCCGCCGCCCGACGTGCGGAAATCGTCGACGCAGCCGCCACCATCGCCCTGACCGAGGGGCTGGAGTGCATCACCCTGCGGCGCATCGGCGAGCAGCTCGATGTCCGTCCCGGGCTCATCAGCCACTACTTCCCCTCGGCGGAGGACCTCGTGGCCGAGGCGTTCGGCAGCGCCGCGAGCACCGAACTCGACACACTCCTGCCGGCCGAGAGGGCCGACGGAACCCCCACGCAGCACCTGGCGCGGTTCTTCGCACACGCGACGGGAGAGGCGTACGACGACATCAGCCGGCTCTGGATCAACGCGCGGCACCTCAGCCGCTACCGGCCTGTCCTCCGGGACCGGGTCGGCGAGCAGGAGGCGGCGTGGCGCAGACGGCTCGAGAGCCTCATCCGGGAGGGCGTCGAGCAGGATGAATTCCATACGGACGACCCATATATGACGACCATTCAGATTCTTGTGGTGATCGACGGCCTCGGCGCCCATGCCAACACCGACACCAGCGATCGCCCCGAGGCAGTGACGCGTATGGCCATCACCACGGCGGAACGCGAACTGGGCCTGACGAGCGGCGCTCTCACCCGCCCCCTCGACGCATCCACCGACACGGACCAGGACCCGGCCTCCGCCGCCGGCACGGATCCGGCCGCCGAGTCGACCGCCACCCCCAACTGACCTTCCCCCACCAGTCCTTCAAGGAGCCGCCGTGCACACCCGTCTCGTCCTGCTCTCCGCCCGTCTGCTCGACCCGGTCACGGGCCGGCTCCTGCCGGAGACCGCGCTGGCCGTGTCCGGAGGGCAGATCTCCGCCCTGGGCGACGACCGCGGGATACGCGCACTCGCGGACTCCTCGACGACGGTGATCGACCTGAAGGGGGCCGTGGTCACCCCCGGCCTGGTCGACGGGCACCTCCATCCCGTCTCGGGCGCCGAATTGACCCAGGGACTTGACCTGTCGGGCTGCACCGACCTGGACGAGGTCCGCGAGACGCTGGCCCGCGAGGTCCGGACCCTCGCACCCGGAGCGTGGCTGCACGGATGGGGCCTCGACCCGAACGTCTTCGGGGGCCGGCCCGTCGAGGCCGCCGCCCTCTCCCCCGTACTCGACGGCGTACCGGCCCTTCTCCAGCTCTTCGATGCCCATTCCATGCTGGCCAGCCCGCGCGCACTCGAACTCGCAGGCGTCGACGGGCCACGCTCCTTCGCCCAGGCCGCCGAGGTCGTCTGCGACGACGCCGGACGGCCCACCGGGCTGCTCCTGGAGGACGCCGCCTGCGAGCTCGTCGAACGTGCGGCCCCGCAGCCCACGCACGCGGAGCGCCGCGCCGGGCTCGCCGCCGCGCTGCGCAGCATGGCCGCCGCCGGACTCACCGGCGGTCACGCCATGGACGCAGGCGGCGAAAGCCTCGCGCTCTACACCGAACTCGACGCAGCCGGCGAGCTGCCGCTGCGGCTGCGGGTCGCGCCCTGGTGCCAGCCCGGCACCGACGCCGACGCGCTGCGCGCGATCATCGAGCAACAGGGCACCGGCGGCGCGCTCTGGCGGACCGAAGGCGTCAAGCTCTTCATGGACGGCACCATCGACAACGGCACCGCCTGGCTGGAGCGCCCCGACTGCCACGGCGAGTCCACGCACGCCTTCTGGCCCGACCCGGACGCCTACACCCATATCGTCGGCGAGCTCCACCGGGCCGGGGTACCCACCGCCACCCACGCCATCGGTGACGCGGCCGTACGGCATGCCCTCGACTCCGTCGAGAAGGCCCTGGCCACCGGGGACCGCGGAGTCCGGCACCGGATCGAGCACATAGAGACCGTTCCCGACGACACGCTGCGCCGCTTCGCCGAGCTCGGCGTCGTCGCGTCCATGCAGCCCACCCACTGCTGCGACTTCACCCGGGCCGACCACACCGACAACTGGTCCCGCCGCCTCGGTGAGAAGCGCGCCTCCCGCGCCTGGCGCTGCCGGGATCTGTGGGACTCCGGAGCCACCGTCGTCCTCGGCTCCGACTGGCCCATCGCCCCCTACCCGCCGCTGGGCGTCATGGCGGGCGCCCGCCACCGTCGGCCCAGCCGCGATCTCACCCAGCCCCCGCACGGCCCCGACCAGGCGCTCACCGCCCTGGAGGCCCTCCAGGGCATGACCGTGAACGCAGCTCTCACGGCAGGCGAGGAGCACAAGGCCGGCCGGATCGCCGTCGGCCACCGCGCGGACCTCACGGTCTTCGCCGACGACCCGCTCACCACCGCCGCCACCGACCTGCCCGACCTGCCCGTGCTGCTGACGGTCCTCGACGGGCACCCCACCCACCGCGACGCGAGCATGTGACCCGTTCCGTCGACAGCCACCGATCGGGCCTCGTCGCCCATTCGGTCCCGTCAGGGGTGCCGCCGGGCCACGGACTGCGCACGCTGGACTCGTCCCGGAAGCTTCGTCGGCACAGCCGACATCTGAGCCGAACCGGGCAGCGCTGACCTCACCGGGCCATTCGGCAGCGCTGATGTTCCCGCCTCTTCGGACGTTCAACCGGGCGGCCGGCGGCCTTCGCCTCCGACGGCCGCGGGTCCGCGGGTTCCCGGGGTGTCGGCGCTCCGGGGCGCACCCGCCCAAGGCGCTCGTACCGTGCGAGAAGGAGTTGGCCAACGATGCCCGGACACCTCACCCCTCCATCGGGCTCCTGCTGCTCCGGGAGTCCGGCAGTGACTCGGCGTCCACGGTCCGCAGGCTCAGGCCCATGAGCCGATGACTCGGGTACCGCCGAGAGAACACCCCTTCACCGCGCAGACGGAGGCATGAATGACCACCGCTCCGGACTCGGTCGGCACGATCACCGACCAGGAGGCAGCCGCTCTCGACGCCCACTGGCGCGCCGCCAACTACCTCTCGGCCGGGCAGATCTACCTCATGGCGAATCCGTTGCTGGCAGAGCCGCTGCGCACCGAGCAGATCAAGCCACGGCTGCTCGGCCACTGGGGCACCTCTCCCGGCCTCAACCTCGTGTACACGCACCTCAACCGGATCATCAAGAACCGCTCCCAGGATGTGCTGTGCGTCTGGGGCCCCGGGCACGGCGGCCCCGCGGTGCTGGCCAACTCCTGGCTGGAGGGCACCTACACGGAGACGTACCCGGACGTCACCCGGGACACGGAGGGGATGGAGCGGCTGTTCCGGCAGTTCTCCTTCCCCGGCGGCGTGCCCAGCCACGTCGCGCCGGAGACCCCCGGCTCCATCCACGAGGGCGGCGAACTGGGCTACTCGCTCGCCCATGCTTACGGAGCCGCGCTGGACAACCCTGCCCTGCTGGTCGCCTGTGTGATCGGCGACGGCGAGGCGGAGACCGGCCCGCTGGCGGCCTCCTGGCACAGCAACAAGTTCCTCGACCCCGTCCACGACGGCGCGGTGCTGCCCATCCTGCATCTGAACGGCTACAAGATCGCCAACCCCACCGTGCTGGCCCGTATCCCCCAGGACGAACTCGAGCAGCTGATGCGCGGACTGGGGTACGAACCGCTCCACGTCAGCGGCGACGACCCCGCAGCCGTGCACCGTGCCATGGCCGCCGCGATGGACACCGCCGTGGACAAGATCCGCGCCATCCAGCACGCCGCCCGCCACGGCGGAGAGCGCCGACGGGCACACTGGCCGGTGATCGTGCTGCGCACGCCGAAGGGCTGGACCGGGCCCGGCGAGGTCGACGGCCTGCCGGTGGAGGGCACATGGCGGGCCCACCAGGTTCCGCTACCCGCCGTTCGGGAGAACCCCGCTCACCTCGCGCAGCTGGAGGAATGGCTGCGTTCCTACCGGCCCGAGGACCTGTTCGACCCCACCGGGCGTCCCACCGAGCAGGTGCTGGCGTGCGTGCCCGAGGGCGAACGCCGCCTTGGAGCCACCCTGTACGCGAATGGTGGCCGACTGCTGCGCACCCTGCCCGTACCGCCGCTGGAGGACCATGCGGTGCCCGTCGACAAGCCCGGGACGACCCAGCACGAGCCGACCCGCGTCCTGGGCGGGATGCTGGAGCGCATCATGGCGGATACCGCGCAGCGCCGGGACTTCCGTCTGTTCGGCCCCGACGAGACCGCGTCCAACCGACTCCAGGCGGTCTACGGAGCCAGCGGCAAAGCCTGGCAGGAGCAGATGCTGCCCGCCGACGAACACCTGGCCCGGGACGGCCGGGTGATGGAGATTCTCTCCGAACACACCTGCCAGGGCTGGCTGGAGGGCTACCTCCTCACCGGCCGCCACGGTCTCTTCTCGTGCTACGAGGCGTTCGTCCACATCGTCGACTCCATGGTCAACCAACACGTCAAGTGGCTGCACACCTCTCGTCAGCTTCCCTGGCGCGCGCCGATCGCCTCGTTGAACTACCTGCTCACCTCGCACGTGTGGCGCCAGGACCACAACGGCTTCTCGCACCAGGACCCCGGATTCGTCGACCACATCCTCAACAAGAGCCCCGAAGTGGTGCGCGTCTATCTGCCCCCGGACGCGAACACCCTGCTGTCCATCACCGACCACGTGCTGCACAGCCGGGACTACGTCAACGTCGTGGTCGCCGGCAAGCAACCGTGTTTCGACTGGCTCAGCATGGAACAGGCGCGTCGCCACTGTGCACGCGGCGTCGGCATCTGGGAGTGGGCCGGAACCGAGAACGGCGACCGTGAACCCGACGTCGTCCTGGCCTGCGCCGGTGATGTCCCCACCCAGGAAGTGCTGGCCGCGGCCGACCTCCTCCGGCGTCACCTGCCGGACCTGATGTTCCGGGTGGTCAACGTCGTGGATCTGACCCGGCTGATGCCCGCGACGGAACACCCGCACGGTATGCCCGACGTCGAGTTCAACGCGGTCTTCACCACGTCCAAGCCGGTGATCTTCGCGTACCACGGCTACCCATGGCTGATCCACCGGCTCGCCTACCGCCGGGCCGCCCACCCGCACCTGCATGTGCGGGGCTACAAGGAGTCCGGCACCACCACGACGCCGTTCGACATGGTGGTGCGCAACGACCTGGACCGCTACCGGCTGGTCATGGACGTCATCGACCGGGTTCCCCACCTGGGCGCCCGGGCCGCCGCCATCCGGGAGGCCATGGCGGACGCCCGCAGTCGCCACCACGACTGGATCCGCGAACACGGCGACGACCTGCCCGAGGTCGCCCACTGGACCTGGTCGTCGTGACACTCCGACCGGTCGCCGATTCTGACCGTGTTCACGGCTGAACCCGGCAGCGAAAGCCCGGAAGGAATCGAGTTCCTCGCTCGCACCCTCGGTGATCGGCTCCCCTGACACGCGCAGTCAGCCATGAGAGCGGCGAGCTGCGTGGGCCGCAGGGGAGGCGGCGGGTGTCACGGTTCGTGTGTTCCGACGACGTTCCGGTACACAGCGATCTTCCGGTCGATCGCGGCCAGGTGTTTCCGCGTCTGCTCCATGCGCGCGATCACCTCGCGGCGGTGCCGTTCGAGGATCTGCAGACGTTCGGCGTCGGTTCCCTGCCGACGGGCCAGCGCCGCGTACCGCCGGATGTCCGCGATCGGCATGCCCGTGTCCCGCAGCATGACGAGCCCGGCCAGCCATGCCAGGTCGCCGGAACCGTAACGGCGGCGCCCGGACGGCGAGCGCGGCGCGGGGTGGAGTGTCAGGCCCTCGCGCTCGTAGTAGCGCAAGGTGTCGACGCTCAGACCACAGAGAGCTGCCGCCTCCCCGATGGGGAAGCCCTCGGGCGGCACCTCGACGGACACATCGGGCAATATCACCTCGTCCATCCCACCACTATGCAACCTGGAGTGCGCTCCAGGTCAAGCGCCGCCGTAACCGGTGGCGCCGTCGGCCGCGCAGCATCACGGGCGGCACGGCTTCCGCTTGACCTGGAGCGCGCTCCAGGAGGCACGGTTGGCACGTGGCCGCGCCGCACCACCTGCTCCGGGCGAGAACCGGGATCCCAGGTCCCGTGACGGTGCGTGCCACCGGAAACCCTGGCAAGCACGAGAAGTGAGACCAACCGTGAAGACGATCGATCTGGGCAGTAACGGCCTGCGAGTACCGATGCAGGGCTTCGGCGCCATGGGCATGAGTGCGTTCTACGGGGCACGGGACGAGTCCGAGGCGGTGGCCACTCTCAACCGTGCGGTGGATCTCGGGGTGACGCTCATCGACACGGCCGAGGCGTACGGGCCGTTCGAGAACGAGAAGCTCATCGCCCGGGCTCTGGGCCACCGCCGCTCCGAGGTCACCATCGCGACGAAGTTCGCCATGGACTTCGACGCCGACGGCACACCGCTGGACGGGCGGGCCGAGCACGTCCGCCGAGCGGTGGAACGGTCGCTTCGTCATCTGGAGACGGAGACCATCGACCTCTACTACCTCCACCGTGTCGATCCCGCCGTCCCGATCGAGGAGACCGTCGGCGCCATGGCCGAGCTGGTCACGGCGGGCAAGGTACGTCACCTCGGGCTCTCCGAGGCCGCCGCCGCAACGATCCGCCGCGCGCACGCCGTCCACCCGATCACGGCCGTGCAGTCGGAGCTGTCCCTCTTCAGCCGGGATCTCCTGGAGAACGGGATCAAGGAGGTGCTGGACGAGCTGGGAATCGGCCTGGTCGCCTTCTCTCCCCTCGGCCGCGGCTTCCTGTCCGGAGCCATCCGCAGCGTCGACGACCTCGACCCCGACGACGCGCGCCGGGGTCTGCCCCGCTTCTCACCCGAGAGCATCGCCGCCAATCTCGCACTCGTGGACCGGGTCGCCGCGATTGCCGAGGCGCGCGGGGCGACCCCGGGGCAGATCGCCCTGGCCTGGGTAGCGGCGCAGGGCGCCGTCTCCATCCCCGGGACCAAGCGGCGGGCCTATCTGGAGGAGAACGTCGGAGCGGCCGGCATCACCCTGACCACGGCGGAGCTGAGCGCCCTGGACGGCGCTGTGCCGACCGGGGCCGTCACCGGCGCGCGGGACACCGTCGAGGGGCTCGCGCTCACGAACCACTGACAGGAGTACCGGTGCGCGGCCGGGGCACGTGTGGCCGGCTCGACCACACAACCGCGCCGGGCATCGAGCACCGGAGTGATGCCGGAGCCAGTGGTCCTGGCGACGTCGAGCGCCGATATGGCACCGGGCTCACCGCGCCCGCGAGTACGGGTCGAGACACAGCCGAGGGACGCCACCCAAGTAACCCAAGGGCTCAGATCAGTTGGCACTGTTCCGCCTGGCGTCCCGTCGGCATCCGCTCCTGCAGTGCGGTCACTGCGCCACAATGATCGCGTACACCAAGAAGAACGCGGCGCACAGCACGACGACGATCCCGATGGCGATCAGGGGCCCCTTGGTCCAGCCTCGGGTCACGTCACCTCGTGGTCCCGTCTCCGGCCCTGTGCTGCTCTCGGCAGGTGGAGTCTCCTCCGGCGGAACCGTCCGCTCGTGCTGGGCGCGGCGGCCGTTGTGCGGATCAGGATTCGCATCACTCATTCGTTCAGAGTGCCCCCTGCCGGACAGGCCGGCGCGCCGGGACACCCAATCGTGGACGGGCCTTGATCCGGTCGGGCCGGCGACGGTCCCGGTATCGCCGGCTCACACCCACCGGCCGGCGAACCGGCACCGTCGTCACGGATTCAGGCATCCATCAGTGGCAGACCGGGCAGCACCTTCTCGATGGTGATGGGGAAGTCACGCACGCGCACGCCGGTGGCGTTGAACACCGCGTTCGCAACCGACGCACCGGCGCCGCAGATGCCCAGCTCGCCGACACCCTTCGCGCCCAGGACGTTGGCCTTGTCGTCGTACCCGTCAAGGATGACCGCGTCGACGTCGGGGATGTCGGCGTGGACCGGCACCAGGTATTGCGCGAAGTCCCGGTTGACGAAGGCGCCGGATCGCAGGTCGACCACTGCCTCCTCTTCGAGGGCCGCTCCGGTTCCCCAGATCATGCCGCCGATCAGCTGCGAACGAGCCGTCTTCGCGTTGAGCACGCGGCCCACCGAGAACACGCCGAGCATCCGCCGCAGACGGATCTCGGCGGTGTCCGCGTCGACCCCCACTTCAGCGAAATGGGCCCCGTAGGTGTTGATCGAGTAGTCCGTGTAGTTCGGGTCATCGCCCATGAAGCGGGTACCTCCCTCCGCCTCGACACCTTCCGGATGGTTGCGTGCGACGATGTCGCTCAGCGCCTCGGACGCGCCGCCGACAGCCACGTTGCCATCGGAGAACACGGCGTCCGCCGGGTCCAGTCCGTGCAACGGGGAGCGCGTGTCGCCGCGCGCCGCGGCCAGGAGCTGCTCGCGCAGTGTCATGCACGCACCATGCACCGCATTGCTCGAGTTGGTGGCGCCCCACGAGCCGCCGGACCCCCAGCTGGTGGGAAACTCGGAACGCCCGAGCTCGATCCGCACCCGATCCGGCGGCAGTCCGAGCCCCTCGGCCGCGACCTGGGTCAGGACGGTGTACGTGCCCGTGCCGAGGTCGGTCATGTCCGTCTGGACGACGGCGGTGCCGTCAGTCTCCAACCGCACGCGCACCGCTGTCGGCCCTTGGAAGTGCCCGCGGATGGCGGCCGACATGCCGTAGCCGACCAGCCAGCGCCCGTCGCGCATGCTCGCCGGGGTGGCGGGGCGGTGCTCCCAGCCGAACCGGCGCGCGCCTTCGCGCAGACAGTCGACCAGGTGCCGGTCGCTGTACGGCACGTCTCGCTCGGGATCGACTGTGGGCTCGTTGAGGATCCGCAGCTCGACCGGGTCCATCCCGAGCGCATGGGCCAGCTCGTCCATCGCCGACTCGACCGCCAGCATGCCCGGTGCTTCGCCCGGCGCGCGTACGTCCGACCCGGGCGGCAGATCGAGCGGCGCCAGCCGGTGGCTGGTCAACCGGTGGGGCGCGGCGTAGAGGCTGCGGGTCGTGGCGGCGGTCTGCTCGGCGTACTCCACGTCGGGGTTGGTGTGCATGGTGACGTCATGGGCGATCGCGATCAGCTGTCCGTCCTGCTCCGCGCCCAGTCGGACCCGCTGGCTGGATGTGGGGCGGTTGCCGACGAGCTGGAAGATCTGCTGCCTGGTCATCGCGACCTTGACCGGTTGACGCAACTCGCGAGCGGCGAGCGCGGCCAGGATCGTCTCGGAATGGATGCCGAGCTTGGAGCCGAATCCCCCGCCGACGAAGGGGGTGACGATGTGGACCCGCTCGGGGTCGATCCGAAGCGTGGCGGCGACCGAGGCCTGCGCCGCGTCGACGATCTGGCAGCTGACGTAGACGGTCAGGTCCTCGTCGCGCGGTGCCACGAGACACGCGTGCGGTTCCATCGGCATCGAGAGCTCGTACGGCGTCGTGTACTGCTGGTCGACCTTGACCACCGCGCTGTCGAACCCGGCATCGAAATCGCCCACCGCGGTGTCGGTGGGGAGACCGGCGTTGACCACCTTCGGGATGTACACCTCGTCTTCCTGCTCGGCGAAGTTGAAACGTCCCCGCCCGCCGGTGTATTCGACTTCGACCAGGTCGGCTGCCGCTCGGGCCTGCTCGAGGGTCGTGGCGACGACGAGTGCCACCGGCTCGCCGTAATAGTGGACGTCGGGGCCGGTCAGCACCGGCTGGGCGCGCCAGTATTCGAACGGAATGGACACATCACGGACACCCTGCGCAGGAGCGTTGTGATGGGTCATCACCATCTTCACGCCGGGTGCGGATTCGGCGCTCTCGGTGTCGATCCGGGTGATGCGGCCTTTGCCGATCGTCGCGCCGACGATGAACCCGTAGAGAGGTTGGCCGGCCCCCCAATTCTCGTAGGCGTATGTGGCCCGGCCGGCGACCTTCAACGGGCCGTCGACGCGGTTCAGAGCTTGCCCGATCATCTCGTCTCCTCAGCTCGCCCGGGCTGCTTGCGCCAGCGTGCGGCACAGCGTGCGCTTGGCCAGCTCGATCTTGAAGTCGTTGTGCCCCTGCCCCACGGCGTCGCGCATCGCGGCCTCGGCGGCGGCGCGATAGGTGACCATCGTGGCGGGACGGCCGGTCAACGCGGTCTCCGCCTCGATGGACCGCCAGGGCTTGTGCGCCACACCGCCGAAAGCCACCCGCGCCTCACTGATGGCTCCCTGGTCGGTCGAGACCACAGTCGCCACGGAGACCAGCGCGAACTCGTACGACGCCCGGTCTCGCACCTTCCGGTAGATCTGCCGGCCCGACGGGGGCGGGGGCAGGAGCACGCTCGTGATCATCTCGCGAGGACGCAGCACGGTTTCGATGTGCGGCGTATCCCCCGGCAGCCGGTAGAAGTCTGCGATGGCGACGCGGCGTACCGACCCGTCGGCGTCGAGCAGCTCGATCTCCGCCTCCAGCGCGGTCATCGCGACGGCCATGTCCGAGGGGTGGGTGGCGATGCAGGAGTCGCTGACGCCGAGGAGGGCGTGAATCCGGTTGAACCCGCCGATCGCCGAGCATCCGGAGCCGGGATCCCGCTTGTTGCAGCCTGCAGCCGTGTCGTAGAAGTAGGGGCAGCGAGTGCGCTGCAACAGATTTCCCCCGGTGGACGCCTTGTTGCGCAGCTGGCCCGAGGCGCCGGCCACCAGCGCCTCCGACAGCACCGGATAGCGGGTACGCACTCGGGCGTCGGCGGCCACATCGGAATTCGCCGCCTGGGCCCCGATGCGCAGTCCGCCGTCCGGGAGCTCCTCGATGTCCCGCAACGGAAGCCGACTGATGTCGACCAGATGGCTGGGCTTCTCGATGTCGAGCTTCATCAGGTCGAGCAGATTGGTGCCGCCGCTGATGAACTTCGCGCCGGTTCTGGACACCGCAGCGACGGCGGCCTGTGCGTCAGTCGCTCGCTCGTACGTGAAGGACCTCATTCCGGGCCTCCCGCCGCGATGCCGCGGATGGCCGCGACGATATTGGGATAGGCGGCGCACCGACAGATGTTGCCGCTCATCCGCTCGCGGATCTCCTCATCGGTCAACGCGATCCGCGGCGAGGCCACGTCAGCGGTGGCGTGGCTGGGCCAGCCCGCCTCCACCTCGGCGAGCATCCCGACGGCCGAACAGATCTGGCCTGGAGTGCAGTAGCCACACTGGAAGCCGTCACGCTCGACGAAGGCGCGTTGCATGGGGTGCAGGCCATCGGGATCGCCCAGGCCTTCGATCGTCACGATCTCGTCGTCCTCGTGCATCACGGCGAGCGTCAAACAGGAGTTGACGCGCCGGCCGTTGATCAGCACCGTGCAGGCGCCGCACTGCCCGTGATCACACCCCTTCTTGGTCCCGCTCAGGCGCAGATGCTCGCGCAGCGCGTCGAGCAGCGAGGTCCGTGGATCCACCTCGAGCCGTCGCATCTGATCGTTGACGTTCAACTCGATCGCCGACAGTTGGACCATCTCGCCCTGGCTCCGCCCCGCGGCGCCCGTACCCGAATCACTCACCACAGCCCGCCTTCCTCGCTGGGTGCGAGTGTCACCCTGGACATGCGTCGCCACTGTGGGGCGCGCTCCTCCTCAAGGTCTCGCAGAAACCGTCGCACCGCTCGTCGGAAGGCGGCCGACCGCGCCCGCAGGGTTCCCGGTGCCGCAACCCGCTCGGCCGGGCGCTCCTGCGCGGCAGCCCGGCGAGCATCCGCGCAGGAATCCGGTGAACCGGCGCCGGGCGGCGAAGATGCTCTCGAATCAGCCGGGTGGCGGAGTGCCGTGAAGACCGACCAGGGTCGACGAGCCGGTCTTCGGGATCCGCGATCTGCTTCTCAGCGCAGCGGAGAGTCGATGGTGGCGGCGCGCCACGTCTCCTCGTCGGCGTCGAGCAGCGCGGCGATGACGGCGGGGTCCGGCAGGGGGCCGTGATCGGCGACGACCCGGAGGGCCGAGGCCGCAGTCAGATGGCCCAGGCGCAGGGAGCGCTCCACGGGCAGCTGCCGCAGCAGGCCGCTGAGGAATCCGGCGGCGAAGGCGTCGCCGGCGCCGACCGGCTCGACCACGCGGACGGTCAGGGCGGGCACACTGTGGGCGTCCGGGCCGACGAAGGCCGTGGCCGCGCGGGCCCCGTCCTTGACGACGAGGATGCGGGGGCCGGGAAGGAGGTCACGGACCGCGCGGGCGTCGGTGAGCGCCTCTCCCCACAGGTCCTGGGCCTCGTCGAGGCCGACGAGCACGATGTCGGCCCGGTCCGCGAGGGGCCGCAGGATGTCGGCGGCGGACCGGCCGGTCCAGAGGGCGGGGCGGTGGTTGACGTCGAAGCTGACGCTGTAGGAGCGGTCGGGGCGCAGTGCCCGCTCGACGAGCGCGTGGCAGCCGGAGGACAGGGCGGGGGTGATTCCGCTGAGGTGGAGGAGTGCGGCGTCCGCCACGGCGGGGTCGTCGAGGAGTTCGGGGGTGAGGGCCGAGGCGGCGGATCCGCGGCGGTGGTAGTGGACGCGGGTGCCGTTCCCGCCGGGGTCCTTCAGGAGCAGTCCGGTGGGCCGGTCCGGGTCGGTCCGGACGCCACTGATGTCGACGCCGCCCGCGGCGACCCGCTCACGGACACGCCGGCCGAAGGGATCGTCGCCGAGCGCGGACACCCATCGGGCGGGGATGCCGTGGTCGGCGAGGTACAGAGCGACGTTCGACTCGGCGCCCGCGATGTCGACCCGGAGAAGGTCCGCGGCATCGAGCGGGCCGAGGGGTTCGGGGGCGAGGGCGGCCATGGTCTCGCCGACGCAGACCACGGGGCCGGGGCGCAGCGGCCGGGGGGTGCTCATGGTGGGTCTCCTAGCGGGTGTCGGCGAAGACCGCGGTGGTGTCTGCGGTGCCCGCCGGGCGGTACGGCGCGGCGGGCGCCCCGGGTATGGCCACGCGCGAAGCGAAGACGGCGCCGTCGAGCGGACCCGGATCGGGCAGGCCGATACGGGCACTGGTGACAAGAAGGGTGCGGCCGTCGGGGCCGCCGAGGCAGAGTCCGGCAGGCTGGGCGGCGGCCAGTTCCACGATCCGGTCGAGGGCGCCGTCGGGGTGGTAGCGGTGGACCTGTCCGGTGCCCCAGACGGCGGTCCACAGCCCGCCGTCGACGTCGGCCGTCATGCCGTCCGGGCTGCCGGAACCGAGGGTGACGAAGGGACGGGGCTCGCCCAGGTCGCCGGTGGCGGGGTCGACGGGGTAACGCCGGATGATGCCGCGGGCGCTGTCGGCGAGGTACATGACGGTGCCGTCGGCGGTGAAGGCCGGGCCGTTCGGGACCGTGATGTCCCGCAGCACGCGGGTGACTCGGCCGTCGCGGTCCACGCGGTAGAGCGAGCCCGCGTCCTCGGTCGCCTCGTAGGCCATGCTGCCGGCCCAGAAGCGGCCGTGCGGGTCGGCGACGCCGTCGTTCATCCGCATCGGCACCGGGGCATCGTCCTCGGGGCGTGCGATCCAGTCGACGCGTCCGGCGTCGTCGATACGGCAGATGCCGGTACCCGCCGCCGCGATCCAGTGGCCGGGGCGTCCTTCGACAGGGGCCACCGCACCCAGTGGAAAGGGCAGTTGCGCGATCAGTCCGAACGGTGCGGCGGGGTCGTCGGGGGCGGACAGCAACCGCCCGGAGAGGATGTCGGTCAGGACCGCGCGGCCGTCCGTCCACCGGATGCCCTCGCCGAGTTCGAGTCGGTCGATCCCGTGGACCGTGGGCGTGGTCACGGGCGGGGCTCCGGACGGACGACGTCCAAAAACTCCCGTGCGCGCTCGCGAAGGCCGGCCAGGCTGCCTCCGCCGGCCGCGTCCGCGATCAGGGGCGAGCCGACGCCGACGGCCGTGGCCCCGCTCCGCAGATAGTCGGCGGCGGCCCGGGCGTCCACTCCCCCGACGGGCACGAAGGGCAGGTCGGGGAAGGGGCCGCGCAGATCCCGCAGATATCCGGGGCCTCCGGCGCTTCCGGCGGGGAAGAGCTTGAGGGCGTCGGCCCCGAGGCGCAGCGCCTGGAGGACGTCGGTCGGTGTCATGACGCCCGCGAGCACGGGGAGCCCGAGCTCCCTGCCGGTGGCGATGCCGTCGCTGACCGCCGGGGTGACCAGGAACGCGGCTCCGGCCCGGTGGGCGGCCCGCGCGTCGTCGGCGGTGAGGACGGTGCCCGCGCCGAGGGTGGCGTCCGGGCCGAGCGCGGCGCGGGCCCGGGAGATGACGTCGAGGGCGTCCCGCCCGCTGAGGGACACCTCGACGAGTGTGACGCCCTCCTCCGCGAGAGTGAGGACGGTCTTGAGTGCGGCATCCGGGTCGCTGCCGCGGACGATGGCTAGCAGCCGGTGCGCGCGCAGCGCGGTGAGCAGGTCCATCGGGCATCCCTTTCTGTTGCTGGGGTTCAGGAGCGGCGGTTCGCGGTGATCGTGAGCCGCCAGGTGACCTCGCCGGACGCGGGCACGACGGCCGTGTCGCCGTCGTGCGCCGCCGTGCGGTCGAAGACGCGGCCGAGCAGGGGCTCCACGCCGACCGAGCGGTACGGCGCGCCTTGGGGAAAGCCACCGAGGTTGCGCCACAGGGCGATGGAAACCGGTTGGCCGGGGGCCTCGACGGACAGGTGGAGTGTGTCCTGGCCGTCGTGTACGGATACGTGCGGGGCGAGGACGACTGCGCCGACGGCGGTCCCGTCGTCCGGTCCGAGCCGGTCCAACGGGATGCCGTTGACGCGCGGCCAGGTGCCGGTGACCCAGCGCGCGCCCTCGTCCGGATACAGCCGGGTCACGGCGGGGCCCTCGACGCCGATCCGGGCGGCCCGGGACAGGTCCAGCAGGGCGTGCGCGGCCCAGACGAAGCGGTAGCCCGGTTCGGCGGTGAGCGTGTAGTCGGCGATCGCCGCCCCCGCGTCCGAACCGAGACGGCGGGTCAGTCGGAACTCGGGGCACTCCACGACGTCGCGGTGCCCGTCCCGCCGCCACGGCCGCGACCAGGCGTCCCCGTGGTCGGGGAGCCCGCGCACCGTGGGCAGGCACTCCTCCAGCCCTCCGGCGTCGGCGAACACGTCTCCGGGCACGACGCGGGCGCGGCGCGGCTCGTCGCGGTGCCAGAGCCATTCGCGGCCGCCGGCCGTCAGCGAGGTCCAGCGTCCGCCGTGCCCGGGGTCGGTGGCGACGGACACCGGGAGCCGGATGCCGCTCACCATTCGGCGAAGGAGCCGTCGGCGTGTCGCCACACGGGGTTGCGCCAGTTGTGGCCCGAGCGGTCGGCCGCGCGGACGGCGTCCTCGTCGACGGTGATGCCGAGGCCGGGCAGTTCGGTGCGGTGCGCCTGGCCGTCGACGAAGCGGAAGGGCTCGGTGTCGACCACGTACGACAGCAGGTCGGCGTCCTTGTTGTAGTGGATGCCGCGGCTCTGCTCCTGGATCAGGAAGTTGGGCGTGGCGAAGGCGACCTGGAGGCTGGCGGCCAGCGCGATGGGCCCGAGCGGGCAGTGCGGTGCCAGGTGGGCCCCGAAGGTCTCGGCGAGCGAGGCGATCCGGGTGACCTCGGATATCCCGCCGGCGTGCGACAGGTCCGGCTGGGCCACGGCGATGCCCGCGGTCAGTGCCGGGAGGAATTCGGCGCGTCCGTAGAGCCTTTCACCGGTGGCGAGCGGGACGGACGACGCGGCGACCAGCCCCGCGAGCAGGTGCGCCTGATCGGGCAGCACGGGTTCCTCGACGAACAGCGGGTGCAGCGGCTCTATCTCGTGCAGGACACGGCGTGCGTTGGCGGCGCTGAACCGGCCGTGGAAGTCGACGGCGACGTCCCGGTGCGGACCGAGTGCCTCGCGGGCCGCCGCCACCCGCTCGACGACGGCGGCCGTCTCGGCGGGGCTGGTGAGCGGCGGAGTGCGCCCGGCGGCGTTCATCTTGACGGCGGTGAAGCCTGCCTCGACCTGGGCGGTGATCTCGTCCTTGAGCCGAGCGGGTTCGTCGCCGCCCACCCAGGCGTACACCCGGACCGTGTCGCGGACAGGCCCGCCGAGCAGGGTGTGCACCGGCACGCCCAGGGTGCGGCCGGCGATGTCCCACAGGGCCTGGTCGAGGCCGGCCACGGCGCTCGAGAGCACGGGCCCTCCCCGGTAGAAACCGCCCTTGCTCAGCACCTGCCAGTGGTCCTGGATGCGCAGCGGATCCTGGCCGACGAGGTGTTCGGCCAGGACCTCGACGGCGGCTCGCACCACCTCGGCCCGGCCCTCGACCACCGGTTCGCCCCAGCCGACCACACCCTCGTCGGTCTCGATCCGGCAGAACAGCCAGCGGGGCGGGATGAGGAAGGTCTCGACACGCGCGATCTTCACTTTGCCTGGCCGTCCTTCGCTTCGGCGGAGCCGTCCGCGCTCTCGGCCCCGTGCGGGCCGCTGACCTTGTCCAGGTCGCGCATCGCCTGGTCGAGCAGGGCGCGCATGGCGCGCTCGGCGGCGTCCGGATCCCGGTCCCGTACGGCATCGAGAACGGCCCGGTGGCTGGGCACGGGGTCCTCGCTGTGCGGCGCGCTGTGCACGATCTGGTCGCGCTGGGCGAGGCCCGACTCGATGACCATCTCCATGCGTTCCAGCAGTTCGTTGTGGGTGGCCGCCAGCAGCGCCCGGTGGAAGGCGAGGTCGGACTCGACGGCGTGACTCGCGCTGCCCTCCTCGCCCATGGCGGCCAGCGCCGCCTCCAGCGCTTCGAGGTCGGCGTCGGTACGGCGGGTCGCGGCCAGCCGGACGGCGGCCGGTTCGATGATGCCGCGAACCTCGCCGAGGTTGCGCAGCAGCGCGAGGTCGGCGCCGGTTCCGTTGCTCTCGGAGAACTGCCACCGCAGGACATCGGCGTCGAGCAGATTCCAGTTGGCGCGCGGCCGCACGAAGGTGCCGCGCTTCTGGCGGGCGTCCACCATGCCCTTGGCCGCGAGGACCTTCAGCGATTCGCGCAGGGCCGTCAGGCTGACGTCCAGCTCGCTCTGCAGGGCCGCCATGTCGAGCGTCGCTCCCTCGGGGATCTCGCCGCTGAGCACCCGGCGGGCGAGGGTCTCCACGGTCTGGCCGTGCACTCCGCGGCGCGCGTATGGCGTCATGTGTTTGCCTTTCTTGCTGGTCGGTCGGGGGCTGGGGTGGCGGGCCGGCCGGGCCCGTCAGGCGGACGCTTTGACGACGCTCCAGCCGCCGTCCACGAGCAGGCTCGATCCGGTGATGTACGAGGCTTCGTCGGCGGCGAGGAAGGCCACGGCTGCGGCGACCTCCTCGGGGGTGCCGAAGCGGCGGGCCGCGGTCTCCTCGACGCTCAACTCACGCTCGTGCTGCGGCACCCTGTCCCACGCGGCGGTGAGGATGGGCCCCGGCAGCACGGCGTTGACCCGTACCTGCGGGCCGTACTCGACCGCGAGCTGTCCGCACAACGAGAGCAGTGCGCCTTTGCTCGCCGCGTACGCCGGGTGGCCGGGGATGCCGCGGTGGGCGTGCACGGAGGAGGTGAGCACCACGGCCCCCCGGTGGTCGCGCAGATCGGGCAGCGCCGCCCTGAAGCCGAGGAAGGCCCCGGTGAGGTTGACGGACAGCTGCCGTTCCCAGGAGGCGAGCGTCATCTCGTGGGCGGGCAGCACCTGCACCGTAAAGGCGTTGCTGACCAGCACGTTGACGGGTCCGAAGGTGTGGGCGGCGTCCATCACCCGCTGCCAGTCCTCCTCCTGCGCGACATCGGTGGCGACGAAGACGGCCTTCGCGCCGTCCTTGCGGAGCCGCGCCGTCGTGTCCTCGCCGCGTTCGGCGTCGATGTCGGCGAGGACGACGGCCGCACCCTCGGCGGCGAGGCGCGCCGCGGTGGCCGCCCCGATGCCCGAGGCGGCGCCGGTGACTACGGCAACACGGTTGGTGAAGCGGGCCGCTGGGTTCATGGGGCGGTTCGTCTCCTGTCCGAGGGTGGTGGTGAGAGTGCAGATTCTGTCGCTGTCGTCACTGCCGGGCCAGGACGACCAGTTCCGCGTCGTGCCCGGCGGTCCAGGCGAACGGCAGTCCCGAGTGGAGCAGATGGGCGCCGCTGTAGCGGGTGCCGGAGTCCTGGTCCGTGTAGACCGCGTCGGGCGACAGGCCGCGCAGCCGCAGCCGGGCGGCCCTGCCGGGCACCAGGGGTGCGCCGTCCAGGGTCCCGGTGCTCCAGGCCGTCACCACCAGGCGTCCGCCGCCGGGTTCCTCGTACTGGATGCCGCAGGTGGGGTCGGCCGGGCTGCCCAGCAGGTGCACCTCGCCGTGGTGCACGACGTCGCGGACCTCCTTGTAGCGATCGATCCACCCGGTCGCCTCGGCACACTGCTCCGTCGTCCACTCGCGGATGTCGGCACCGATGCCCAGCACGCCGGCGATGGAGTTGACGAACCGGAAGGCGAGCGAGCGGGGCCGGGGGTCGAAGACACCGGCGGCGTCGGTGACCCAGGAGCTCATGGTGTGCGGGGCGTGGGCATGGAGGTAGCCGTACTGGATACGCAGCCGGTCCAGCGGTGCGGTGTTGTCGCTGGGCCACACGACGTCGGTGCGGGCGAGGGTGGCGTGCTCGACGCGTGCGCCGCCGCCCGCGCAGCCCTCCACGGTGACGTGGGGGTGGGCGGCCCGCAGGTGGTCCAGGACCCGCAGGTAGCCGGCCACATGGGCGGCGTCCAGATCCAGGTGCTCCGGGTCGTCGCCCGAAGGACTGTCGGGGCGGCCACGCTCGGTGGGTGGCCGGTTCATGTCCCACTTCAGGTAGCTGATGGCGTGGTCGCCGAGGAGCCGGTCGAGGGTGGCGATGACGAAGTCCTGCACGTCCGTGCGGCCGAGGTCGAGCAGGAGTTGATTGCGTACGAGCGTGGCGGGGCGGCCGTCGAGACGGTAGACCCACTCGGGGTGCTCGGCGTACAGCTTGGATCGGGGGCTGATGCCCTCGGGTTCGACCCACAGCCCGAAGTCCATGCCGAGTGCGCGGACCTCGTCGACGAACCGGTCGAAACCGCCGGGGAACTCGGCCGGGTCCGGCTCCCAGTCGCCCAGGCCGCCGGTGTCGTCGTGGCGTCCGGTGAACCAGCCGTCATCGACGACGAACAGCTCGGCGCCGAGGTCCGCGGCAGCCTTGGCGAGTTCCAGCTGCCCTGCGGCGTCGACGTCGAAGCCGGTCGCCTCCCAGGAGTTGTAGAGCACCTGGCGGGGCCGGTTCATACGGTCACCGGTCAGCCGCCGCTCGTAGCGGTGCCACACACGGGCCAGCCCGTCGAGACCGTCCGCGCTGAAGGCGCAGGCCAGCCGGGGCGTGGTGAGGGTGGCGCCAGGAGCGAGGCGGACGGCGCCCTCGTGCGGCACCCGGCCGGCACGGACCCGGACCGAACCGCCGGGCTCGGCGTCGGTGCTGATCCGCCAGTTCCCGGACCACTCCAGGGCGATGCCGTAGGTGGGGGTGGTGCCCTCGGCCGGGGCGGCCGCGTCCTGGACCGCGAGCCAGGGGGCGTACGCGTGACCCGCCGAGCCCTGGGTGCTCTCCATCTCGAAGCGGCCGCGTTCCAGTTCCAGGTGCTTCAGCTGGAACTCCTGCGACCACTGGCCCGCCAGGTAGGTCAGCCTGGCACCGCCTTGGACGGGCACGTTGACGGCGGCGGAGTCGAAGCGCTCAAGGCGCACCTCCCGCTCGCCGGTGCAGGTCAGCTCCGTCCAGCGCAGGATGACGTCGGTGCCCGGGACGGTCTCGTAGCACAGCGTCGTACGCAGACCGAGGACCTCGTCGGCGAACTCCAGGCGCAGCGCGCGGTCCCCGTCCGTAGTGGCGCCGGTGAACCGCCACCAGCTGCCGCGGTCGCCGCCCGCTTGCCGGGCGATCAGGTCCGCGCCGGTGAACGGCCGCAGCCCGTACGGGATGTACTCGGCGGGCGCCGCGTCGGCGGGGGTGATGAAGTGGGTCCGCCGCGACCAGTCCATCGGCGACGGACCATGTTCCGCACCGTGCGGCCCCCACGCGGCGAGTTCGGCCCAGCGGCCGTCGCCGCCGAGGGTGACGGCATAGGTGGTCGTGTCGGTACGCAGCAGCCACTGCTCGAGCCCGGTCACTTGACGGCCCCCAGGTTGAGTCCGGCCACGAAGTGGCGCTGGAAGCGGAGGAAGACGGCCACGGTCGGGGCGGCGGCGATCACCGATCCGGCGGCGATGACGTTCCACATCGACACGTACTGGCCCTGCAGCCCGATGAGGGACGCGGTGATGGGCATCTGGGTGTCCGTGCGGAGCACGGTGATGGCCCACAGCAGGTCGTTGAAGATCCAGGTGAACGACAGGGCGCTCAGCGCGGCGAGCGCCGGGCGGGCCAGCGGCAGGATGATCCGCCAGTAGATCTGCCAGGGGCTCGCGCCGTCGATGACGGCGGCCTGCTGGATCTCTCCGGGGATCGATCGCATGAAGCCGTGCAGGACGAAGACGTAGAAGCCGACGCCGAAGCCGACCTGCACCCCGATCAGCGCGTACAGCTGGTCGTAGATGCCGAGCACCTCGCTGAGTTTGGAGACGGGGATCAGCAGGATCTGCGGGGGCAGCAGGTTGCCGCCGAGCATCAGGAGCAGCAGGACGCGGCGCAGCGGCAGGTCATAGCGGCTGAGTGCGAACGCCGCCGTGGAGGCGAGGCCCAGCGAGAGGAGCACGGTGGGGACGGAGACCAGCATGCTGTTGATGAGGGCCTGCTGCTGGCCTCCGTCCACCCACGCCTGACGGAAGCCGCCGAAGGTGAAGGAGTGCGGCCAACTGCCCACCCCGTGCGCGGCGATGTCGTCGAAGGTGCGGGTGCTGGTGACCAGGACGAGGACGATCGGCAGCAGCCACAGAGCGGACAGCAGGCCTGCGGAGACGTGGAAGCCGGTGGTACGCCAGGCGCGGCCGCGGACGACGGGCCGGCCTGCCGCCGGAGCCGGCACGGAGGACGGCCCCGGGTGGTCCTTGACGGGTGCGGGAACGTGGGTCGCGGTCATCAGTCGGCCTCCCGGAAGGCGCGCACGAGGTAGCTGGCGATGACACCGAAGGCCAGCAGGAAGATGACGACGGCGAGCGCGGAGCCGTAGCCCAGCCGCAGGGACTGGAACGCGGTGGAGTACATATAGGTGCTCAGCAGTTCGGAGGAGTGGTACGGGCCGCCACGGGTGAGCGCCCACACGACGTCGAACGAGCGCAGCGAGTCGATGACGATGACCGACAGGACGACCGCGTTGACGCTCTTGAGCTGCGGCAGCGTGATGTGCCGGAACTGCTGGAGGCGGTTCGCGCCGTCGACCTTGGCCGCCTCGTACAGTGCGGGGTCGATGCCCTTGAGGCCGGCGAGGTAGAGCACCATGACGTAACCGACCTGGCGCCACAGTGCGGGCACGATCACCGCGTAGAAGGCGGTGTCCTGGTCGGCGAGCCAGGCGTGCCGCCAGCTCCCGAGGCCGATGGCCGACAGCACATTGTTGATCAGACCGTCCGGCTGGTACATGGCCTGCCACACCAGCGCGGTGGCGACCAGTGAGAAGACCACCGGCAGGAACAGCGCCGCCCGGTAGAACCCGACGCCGCGCCGCTCCTGCTGGAGCAGCAGCGCGGCACCGAGTCCGAGGGCGGCGGACAGCCCGCCGAAGAGAACCAGCCACAGCACCGTGTTCAAGGCGGCCGTGCGGAAGACCGAATCGTGCACCATCTCGCTGAAGTTGCCGAGTCCGACGAAGGTCGGCGCCGAAAGGCCGTCCCACGAGGTGAGCGAGAGGTAGAAGCCCTGCATAGCGGGCCAGAAGACCCAGAAGGCCTCGGCGAGCAGCGGCAGGAGGACGAAGGCCAGGACCACCGGGGGCACCCGCGTGGCCCTGGACCTTCGTGCGGAGCCGATCAGCGCCATGTTCACTGACTCCAGATCTTCTGGGCGCTGCGCTGCCAGGTGGTGAGGATGGAGCCGACCTGCTTGGGCTTGGCCAGGTAGTGGACCAGTGCCGTGTCGGCGGTCGGCTGGAGGGCGTCGCTGGAGTCGCGGTTGAAGAACTGGGTGAGGTCGGCGGCGCTCTCGATGAGCTTGCGGCCCTTGAGGACCAGGGGTGTGCCGCTGTCCTTGGCGTCGGGGTGGGTCGGCAGCGTGGTGCCCGAGGAGCTCTTGAGGTAGAGCTCCTGCGCCTCGGCGGTGGCCAGGTAGCGCATCAATTCCTTGGTGCCGTCGGTGCGCTTGGTGCGCGCGCTGGCGAAGTAGCCGTCGGTGGGGGCCTCCTCGGCCACCGGGATCTTCGGGTCGATGATGGGGAACTGGAAGAAGTCCAGGTCGCCGAGGGCGTCCTTGGGCGCGGCGTCGGCGAAGAAGGTACCGATCAGCATCATGCCCGTACGGCCCTGGAGCAGCGCGGTGGTGGCGTCCTGGAAGGGGATCGCCGTGCCGTTGGGGTCGAAGAAGGGGCGCGCCTCGTCCCAGCGGTCGAAGACCTTGCGGACCTCGGGGTCGTCGAAGCGGTGCTTGCCCGCCAGGAGTTCGCGGTGGTACGTCGCGCCGTTGACGCGGATGTTGAGGTAGTCGAACCATGCGGAGGCCACCCACGGGGTGTCACCGCCGGCGCCGAGGCCGATCGGGGCGACGCCCTTGCTCTTGAGCTTGTCGCACAGGTCGAGGAACTCGTCCCAGCTCTTGGGCTCCTGCACGCCCCACTTGGCGAAGTTGGACTTCCGGTAGAACATGCCCCACCAGTAGTAGCTGGTGGGCACGAAGACCTTCTTGCCGCTGGAGGCGGAGGTGCACAGCTTCTTCAGCGCGTCGGAGTATCCGGCGAGCTCCGGCTTCTCCCAGATGTCGCTGATGTCGAGGAGGAGGTCCTTCTTCGCGTAGGACTCGGCGACCGACCCCGGATACCAGGTGTAGACGTCCGGCGGGGTGGCCGAGGTGAGGTAGGTCGGCAGCTGCGTGCGGAAGGTCTCCGAGGCGACGGTGTTGAGCTGTGCCTTCGCGTCCCCGCGCTTGTCGAATGCGGCGACGATCGCCTTCATGGCCGTCTTGGCCTGCGGGGAGGAGAGGTTGGACTGCAGGGTCACCGGGCCGCCGGACTTTCCTCCGGTGGCGGACGGGCTCTGGGTGACGCAGCTGCTGAGCAGCGCGCCGGCGCCGACGGCGCCTGATCCTACGAGGAATCTGCGGCGGGTGGCGTTGAAGGCGGTCATTTGTGCACTCCCTATGTGCCCACGGAACGGAGTTGAGGCCCCCTGACGGCCCGGCTCTGGGTGCGGCAGACATAGCCTGTCGCAGAGGTCGGAGCACCGTCAAGATTAATTACTAATTTATTTTTCAGAGGGTGTGCCCCTGGGCCTTGTACGGCCCGGAGGCACACCCACACCAGGTGGAGCAGGGTGAAGCAGGGGAAGCGGTGCTCAGAGCTCGCTCTGGTGGACGCGGCCGTCCACCCCGCGGAATGCGGCCAGTACGCCGCCGTCCGGCCCGGCGACGGCACCGAGCGCGCCGTCGAAGACACCGCTCACGAAGCCGTTGTGCGGGGTCCAGCCGGCCCAGCCGTCCGCCGCGGTCCAACTGCGTTGCCAGAGCGTGTAGTCACCGGCCCGCGCGTACAGGTGCACCGTGCCGCCGGAGGCGACCAGTGTCGGACTGCCGCTGGTCGTGCCGCCCAGCGCGGTCCACGACGACCAGGTCCCGGAGGTGTCCCTGGTCCGCCACCACACCGCGTCGTCAGCGGTGCGTACGGCCACATGGAGCCGCCCGGCGTCGTCGATGACGGCCGACGGCCGCCCGGAGAACGGCCGGTCCTGCGGCGCCCCCAGCGACGTCCAGCCGGAAGCGGGGCCGCGCGACCACACGCTGCCGTCCGCGCCGCGCGCGAAGAGCGTCCAGTCGTCCGGGGCGGCGAAGGCCGCCGTCGGCGCGTCCGTCAGCGTCCCGCCCAGGCTCTGCCAGCGCCCCCAACGTCCGTCGGCGTACACCCGCCGATAGGCGGTGTCGTCCGTACCTCGGACGAAGACGTCGATCCGGCCGCCGGACGAGGCATAGGCGGCCGGCTGGCCGAGGATGCGGCCGTGCGTCGGCCCGCCCAGATCGGTGGTCGCGGCCCTCGACCAGTCGCCACCGGGCGCGGTCTGCGCGCGCAGGGCACCGTCCGTACCGCGGGTGAACGCCGTCAGCCGATCACCGTCGCGCACCAGTGCCGGGCTCGCCGAGGACCGTCCGGGCAGCAGTGCCCCGGGGGCATCGTCCGTGCCCGTCAGCTTGAGGAAGGCGGTGCCGTGCGCCGGGACCCGCACCGTGTACGAGCCGGTGTGCGTGCCCCGCGCCGTACGGGCCCGCAGGTCGCGCACCGCGACCGGGCCGCTCAGCCCGGCGTCGGAGAACCGCACGGTACGATCCTGCGCCTGGTCGGAGCGGTTGAGCACGACGACCGCGCGCTTGCCCGCGCCCTTCAGCACCTTGCTGTACACGTCGCCGACCGAGTCGGTCGCCATGCGCACGCCCTGAATGCCGAGCGGATCCTGGTCCACGGCGATGATCTCGGGGTTGCGCAGGGTGTCGATCATGGACTGCGGCAGGGTGCGCGGGTCGCTGCCCAGCACCAGCGGCGAGGCCATCTCGGCCCACATCACGAACTGCGTGGTGGACTCCTCCTCCGACAGCTCGTATCCGCCCTCGGCGAGCTTGCGCATGGGGATGAGGTAGTCGGGGTCGTTGTAGTGGCCCGGCCCCTGGGCCTCGGGGTGCCAGGCGTTGGCATCCATGTTGCGCAGGATGTTGGGCCACTCCCCCGCCGTCGGGATGCCCCAGGCGATGTCGGTGCCGGTGCGCCAGGAATCGGCGGTCGTCGGCCCGTAGACGAAGGCGTTGTGCGCGTCCTGCTCGGGGGTGTGCGGCAGACCCCAGTCGTCGGTGAGCGGGTTGCACAGGTTGAGCAGCATCCGCCGGCCGGACTTGGCGACGGCGTCACTGAACTCCTTGAACGCCGGGCCGGGATCGAGCTTTTCGCCGATCCCGCACAGGAAGTCCACCTTGATCGCGTCGACCTTCCACCCCGCGAACTGGCGGGCGTCCTGCTCGTAGTGACCGCGGCTGCCCAGCCCACAGCTCTTGCCGCCGTCGTAGGTGCCGGCGTCGGTGTAGATACCGGCCTTCAGGCCCCTCTGGTGAAGGTAGGTCACCAGCGCCGGAACTCCCGAGGGGAAACGGGTGGGGTTGGCCACGAGCCGCCCGGTCGCCGCGTCGCGCGGCTCGTCGGCCTGCCAGCCGCCGTCCAGCCAGACGATGTTGTAGCCGCTGTCGCGCAGCCCGCTGCCGACCAGATGGTCGGCGACCTTTCTGACCTGGTCCTCCGTCGGAGCGCCGAGCCCGTAGTACGTGTTCCATCCCATGTACGGCGTGGGGGCGAGGCCGCTGTCGTAGTACTGCGGCGCGCCCTGGTCGTCCGCGGCGTGCGCCGCGGGAACTGCCGTCCCGACCAGCACCACGGCGCCGAGCACGACCGCGGTACGCCGCACTCGCGCCATCCCTGCACGATGCGAAGTCACTCAAATCTCCAGAGAGTTGGGTCCACGAGGTAACCCCGCCCGCCGATTGCGGCGGGCGGCGGTGCCACGGCGGAAACTGTGGTCGGGCCCCCGAAACCTGTCAACATTAATTGCTAATTAACTTAAAAACGGATTCTCGGAGAGCGTTCTGTCCACCGGCCACGCGCCGTGGGCCTACCTGACAACCCGTACTCGGCGCGCACCCGCCAAGACCTGGACACGCTCGTCAACATGTCCCGGACAGCCGTCTCGACCGGCAGGCCTCCCGGGATCCACGAGCCGGACATCGCGCCGACTCTTGACAGAACCTTCACCGGATTACAGCCTATGGCAACGTTGTCAGGCGGGCTCGTACAGGCCGCCTGCTCTTGAGGGATTCACCTGAAACGGATCACGTCACTCATGCCTGACCAGTCATCTCGCCCTACCCGCAGAGCAGTTGTCGCGACCGGCTCCACACTGCTCGCAAGCCTCGGGCTCGGGGTCGCACTCCCCGGGACGAGCCATGCGGCCGGGTCCGCAATCTCCACCGGCAGCGCAACCCGCTCCCGAGGCGAACTCGCCGCGTACCGCCCGGTCGAGGTTTCGTCGGTCGACTACGCCCCCACACCGGCCGAGTTCGTGGTGGACAGGCTCAACTCCACCGGCGTGAAGGGCAGCGGGTGGCGCGCCGCCGCCGGCGACCCGCAGTGGATCTCCATCGACCTCCAGTCCGAGTGCGAGGTCGACTCGCTGCGGCTGACGTTCGAAGCCACCAAGGACGACCCCGTCTTCACGCCGTCCACCAGCGGCAATCCGCGTGACAGCACGACCGGTCAGGAGATCCTGTCCAGCTGCGCGGTGGAGTTCACCATCGAGACGTCCCGGGACCGCCATGCGTGGACCACGGTGTACCGGACCACCTCCGGCGCCGGCGGGGTGATGGAGATCGAGCTGGACAGTCCCTCCACAGCACGCTGGGTGCGGATGACCGTGACGAAGCGGTCGAACTCCAACCCGCTGGGTCTCAACGGCTTCGAGGTGTACGGCACGGCCAAGGGCCACAGGCCCGCCGCCACGGGGTGGACCGACTGGGGCACGCACAACCACGAGGCACCGGCGCTGAAGGTCGCCGACGACGGTACGGTCCCGCTGGAGTCGGGCTGGACCCTGACGATGGACGACTGGGCCGGCGCCGAGGGCGCCGAACTGTCCCTGCCCTCGGTGGACACCAGCCGCTGGCTGCCCGCGACGGTGCCGGGTACGGTTCTCGGCTCCCTGGTGGACCAGGGCCACCTGCCCGACCCGGTCTCGGGGATGAACAACCTCCACATCCCGGAGGCCCTGTCGCGCCACGCGTGGTGGTACCGGCGCGGCTTCCGTCTGCCGCGCGGCCTGCGCACGGGCTCGGGGCGCCATGTCTGGCTGGAGTTCGACGGTGTCAACCACAAGGCCGACATCTGGCTCAACGGGCAGCAGGTGGGAGGGCTGACGTACCCCTTCGCCCGCTCCGCCCACGACGTGACGCGCCTGCTGGCGTCCGGCGGCGAGCAGGCGCTGGCCGTACGGATCACACCGATGCCCTTCCCCGGCAGCCCCGGGGACAAGAGCGAGGCGGGCCTGGCGTTCGTCGACGCCGGCGCCACCATGATGAACCGCAACTCGCCCACGTACCTGGCCGCCTCCGGCTGGGACTGGATGCCGGCCGTACGCGACCGCGTCTCCGGCATCTGGAACCACGTGCGGCTGCGCTCGACGGGGCACGCGGTCATTGGCGACCCGCGTGTCGACACCACGCTCCCCCACCTGCCCGACACCGGCACTGCCGAAGTGACGATCGTGGTGCCGGTGCGCAACGCCGATTCCGCCGAGCGGCGCGTGACGGTCACCGCGTCCTTCGACGACGTACGGGTCTCGCGGACCGTCACCGTGCCGGGTGGTGAGAGCACCGACGTGATCTTCGCGCCCACCGACCACGCACAGCTGCGGGTGCACAATCCCGAGCTGTGGTGGCCCAACGGCTACGGCGAGCCCGCCCTGCACGACCTCACGCTCGTCGCATCGGTCGACGGCGCGGAGAGTGACCGGCGCACCACACGATTCGGCATCCGCCAGTTCGGTTACGAGTACGCGGTGCCGCTGCCCTTCGACGGTGGGACCAACGCGTACACGCAGTCGGTGGAGCTGGGCCCCAGAAAAGCGCAGTACGTGCGGATCAGGTGCCTGACACGCACCACGGACTGGGGTTCGTCGCTGTGGGGCCTCTCGGTGATCGACAGCGCGGCGCCCGGTACCGACCTGGCCCTGCACCGGACCGCCACGGCCTCGACCGTGGACGAGCCGGGCCACGAAGCCGCCAACGTCACGGACGGGGATGCGAAGACGCGATGGTCGTCGTCGTTCGAGGACGACCAGTGGGTCCAGGTGGACCTCGGCGAGTCGGTGTCCTTCGACCGGGTGGAGCTCGTCTGGGAGCAGGCGTACGCCAAGACGTACGTGGTGCAGGTCTCCGCCGACGGCGACACCTGGACAGATGCGA